>NZ_SJPO01000004.1:300000-487999 GCF_007859935.1 Posidoniimonas polymericola
TTGCGGCCTCTCCCGCCTCACTTGGCCGGCAGCGTGCGGACGAACTCCACCGCGCGGCCGACCCACCGCGCGAGGTCGGCGTCCTCGGCGATCCCCGCGGGCGCGACCAGCGCCCAGCCCCGCATGGTTTTGCCGGTGATGTTCATCGGGCCGGCGTGGGGCTCGGCCTGGGTCGCCTCGTGGTCGGCCTTGTCGAGCCGCACGACTAGCGAGCCCTGCCACGGCCCGACGCACATGTTGCCGTTGACCATGAAGCAGAGCCCGCCGAACATCCGCTGCTCGCTGACCCCGCGGCGGCCCTTGAGCTGCTGCCTGAGGCGGCCCACCAGCACCTCGTCGTCAGGCGTCATGGCCCGGCTCCCCCGGATTGCCGGCGAACGCCAGGCGGAACACCTCCGGCCGCCGGAGGCCGAGCCCGATCCACATCAGGACGCCGATCACAATGGGGAAGAAGAACGCCTCGCCGACCCGCACGTGCGTGGCGGTCGCGCCCCCGAGGTAGCCGGTCACCAGGATAGCCCCCACGAACGAGGTCTGCGGGATCAGCAGCAACAGCGCGACGATCACCTCGACCACGCCGATCTGCTTCATCAGCTCGAGCGAGTAGCCGAGGTGGTCGAACATCTCGGCCTTGCCCTCCCAGTCGGCAAACTTGCCGCCGGCGCTCGGCCCAATCAGGAACACGGCGACCAGCACCGTGAGCACCCAGCCCGCAATCCGCCGCGTCTTGGAAACCTGCATCGATTGTACTCCTTGTTAGCGTTATAGAGATTGGAATTGCAGCCCCCAGGGCGCACCGCCACTTGCTAGTCGAACGACAGCGCCAGCTATCGACAGCCGAGGGCAGATACTCTCGAAGTTCCCACCGGGAGGCATTTGAACAGCGAACGGGCGCAACCTCGCGAGCCGCTGTGCCGATGCGCGCGCCGGATGGCGACGGGGGGCGACCTGTCGACCCCGCGTAAATTGCGTCGCCCCGCAGGCCGCGGTATAGTCGGACTTGCCTGGGCGTCGCGATCCGGTCGCCGCCTGCTTATCTCACCTGCTTGGGGCGTCGTGATGTGTGGTCCATTGAGGATGCTGCTGGGTGTCTTTATGCTCGCCGCGGCCCTGGGCTCGGTCGCCGCCCGGGCCGAGCTGGCCGGCGATCGGGTCGTCTCCCTCAGGCGGACCGCGGTCGACGAGCAGCTGCGGCAGCGGGACAACGCCTGGCCGAATCGCGACGCGTTGTCGATCGAGCTCGCGCGGCAGGCGCTGCTGCTCACTGCCCGCGAAGAGTTCGGCCTCGCCACCCGCGACGGCACGTTCTACGAGCCGCTGGAACGGGACGGCGAGGCGACCTTCGGCGTGGTGCTCGACATCTGGCATCCGGGCGAGAGCGAGCTGCGGATCGACCGCGGCGGGGAGGAGCTTGCCGCCCAGACGTTCACGATCGAGCCCGCCTACGCGCACACCTACGGCCTGCTGGCGGCCGAGCTCGAGCCCCGCACCCGCGGCGAGCTGATTGAGCTGCTCGAGCAGTGCGGCTACCGGCCGAGCCCCAACCGATTGGTCGACACGGCGCCGCTTGCCGCGGAGACCGAGGACGCGTTGCTCCAGATGAACCACATCTCGCAGTGGCGGGCGTTGCGCACCATCCACGGCGACATCCGCGAGTCTGGTGAGTCGCCCGAGCGACTTGGCGGCCTGGCCCGCGGGTACGCCAACCTGTCGCAGCTCTACTCGCCGCTGCTCGACCTCCGCGCCCAGGCGTGCCGCGCGCGGGCGCTCTTGTACGCGGAGCGGCTCCGCCAGCGCTGGCCCGAACACCTCGGCGGCCGCTGGTCCGAGGCCTACACCAACGTAATGATCGGCCTGATCCAGGACGGCTACGAGGACGTCCTGGAAATCCGGAAGCAAGAATCCAGTAGCTCCCCGGGCGGCGACTCTTCGCCCGCGTGGGCGCCGCTGCTGACCGAGTACCACAAGTACAAGTTTGACAAGCTGCGTGATCGCTTCCGTGACACGGACTCGCCGTTGAGCGACCTGGCGGGCACGCTCTGGTGCCGCGCGGTGCAGCAGTCGGACTGCGACCACCTCACGCTGGCCGCGTGCCGTGAGCAGCTGTCGGACCACCCGGACGAGCTGTGGATGGTCGACGTGCTGTACGAGGACTCGGGCGTCGGCTTCAACCACCAGGTGACCGCCATCATGCCGGCGGTGCACAGCCAGCAGATCGCCCGCTGGCTGCCGCTGGTCGAGGGGCTGCCGGAGATGGTCGCGGAGGAACTCGACGGCATCGAGCACGCGGGGGCGGAGATGGCGGCCGAGCTGCCCCGCGTCGAGATCGCCGAGGCGTTGATCGCCGCCGGCGAGGACGACCAGCAGGAGCCCTCGCTAGCGGTGCTCGGCTGCGGGATCGAGGCCTGGAACGCGCTGCACGCCGCCCGCCGGGGCCTGTTCGTCAAGCACTCGCTCGGCATGGACGCGTCGGACGAGGTGCGGCGGCTCGAGCCGGAGATCACCGGCTACCCACTCGCGCCGCTGATCCGCACGTTGGCGCTGCCGCCCGGCTCGCGGGCCGACGACTACGCCGGCACGGTGGGCGACTTCACCTTCGTCGACGCGGCGACCATCGGCGCGGGCTACGCGTTGATGCGCAAGCTGCCGGCGGCCGTGAAGCTGCAGAACATGACCGTCAACCAGGCGCGGGGCTACCAGCGGTGGCTCCGCGTGCAGGTCGAGCCCGACCTGCACCGGGCGATGACCAAGTGGTACGCCGGCAAGACCCAGCAGCAGGTGTTCTTTACCGAGCAGCTCGCCGAGGTCAGCCGCGAGTCGCCGCTGCTGCTCACCACGAACGTCCGCTACCGCTGGGACCTCTTCAAGAACAAGGTCGAGAAGCTGGCGGCCCAGTACCCCACCTACCCCTCGCTCAACCTGGCGATCGCCAAGGGCTACGAGGCCCAGGGCGACAACGACCGGGCGCTCGAGTTCTACCAGCGGTACGTCGACCAGGCGCCCGACGCGGTCGCACTGCGGGCGCTGGCCAACCTGTACTTCAAACGCGGCGACGAGGACCAGTGGTTCACGACCATGAACCGCATCTTCGACCTCGAGGACTACGGCCTGCGGCAGTCCCGCGCGGCCTCGGCCATCGCCGCCACCTACATGCACCAGGGCCGCCACGACGACGCGCTCCCCTGGGCCGAGAGGGGTTCGCGGTCGGGCGCGGCCGACCCCATGCAGCTCTACTGCGAGTGCCTAACCCTCCACGGCCGCGACCACGAGGCAGAGCAGCTCGCGGTCTACGTCACCGAGCGGTACGGCATGAACTACGGGCACGACGACTGGTACGACTGGTGCGCCCGCACCGGCAAGGGCGACCTCGAGGCGGCGTGGAAGCGGAAGCAGCAGCGGCTGGCCAACCACGGGCTGGAGGGGACCCGCGAGCAGCTCGTGGCCGAGACGCTGCACCTGCTTACCACCGACCAGCCGGCCGAGGCCCGCGACATGCTCGCCGAGCGGTTCGCCCAGAAGTTCAGCCCGTGGGACGGCATGACGCTGGCGATGCTCTACGACCAGCTCGACCAACCCACCGAGCGGGACGCCGTGCTCCAGACGCTCGCCGAACACGAGCCCGAGGACGAGAAAGAAAGCCCCGGCTTCTTTGTCGAACTCGCCAAGGTGCTGCAGCAGGCGATCGCCACCGGCGAGATCGACCAGCCGGAGGTCGACCGGCTTGTGGAGCAGTACCGCGAGCAGGGGTCCGGCAACCTGACCGGCTCGTTCGGGATCTTCCTCGGGCGGTACGCCGCTCACCGTGACCAGCAGGATCGGGCGATTGAGTACTGGAAGCCGGCCGCCTGCTACTCGAACGCCTGCTGGGAGCGGCAGCTCGCCTGGAAGTACCTCCGCGACGCCGGCGTCAACCCGGCCCAGGTCGAAGGCCGGCACTACCGCGGCGAGTTCTGGCGGGACGAGCCGAAAGAGGACGAAGAAGCCGAGGAGGCGGGCGATTCTGAGCAGGCGGTCGAACCGGCCGGCGAGTCGGAGTAGCAGCGGGGCGCCGGCAGGCCCATAATGAGGGCTCGGCCACCGGCCGGCCGCTAGCTCCCTGCCCCCCAAGCCAGACGATGGACATCGACCAGCTCCGCCAGTTCCTCCGCGTCGCCAAGCACGGCAACATCACGCACGCCAGCGAGGAGTTGGGCGTGTCGCAGCCGGCGCTGAGCCGTTCGATCCAGCGGCTCGAGGAGGAGTTCGGACAGCCGCTGCTCGAACGCCGGACGCGGTGCATCTCGCTGACCGACGCCGGGCGGCTGCTGGAGTCGCGGGCCCGGCAGATCCTGCAGATCGTCGACGACACTAAAACCCAGATCGCCGACGACGGGCAGAGCGGCCGGCTGCGGATCGCGGCGATCCCGACCGTGGCGCCGTACTTCCTGCCCGACTTCCTGCGGCGGTTCCACACCGAGTTCCCCCAGGCGAGTCTGGCCGTGCAGGAGGACACCACCGACAAGCTGATCCAGCGGTGCAAGGAGGGCGAGATCGACCTGGCCGTGCTGGCGCTGCCGCTGTCGGCCAAGTACCTTGAGTCCGAGCCGCTGCTGACCGAGCCGCTGCTGCTGGTGACCGCGGTCGACGACCCGCTGGCCGAGCAGGCCGAGGTCACCGCGGCCGACATCGAGCCGCGGCCCTTCATCCTGCTCGACGAGGCGCACTGCCTGACCGAGAGCGTCACCTCGTTCTGCCGCCAGCGGTCGATCCAGCCCGTGGCGGTCGAGCGGACCAGCCAGCTCACAACCGTGCAGGAGCTTGTGTCGTTGGGGCACGGCGTGTCGATGATCCCGGCCATGGCCCGCCGGCTGGACGAGTCGCCCAAGCGGGCGTACCGGGCGCTATCGGGCGAGCAGCCGACCCGCACGCTGGCGATGATGTGGAACCCGTACCGGTTCGAGAGCCAGCTGCAGCTCGCTCTGAAGGACCGGCTGCGGGCGTACTCGGCCGATTTCGAGGCGAGCCTGCTGGCCGAGGGCTAGCCCGCTTTTGGCGGGCGGTTTAGATAGCCACGCAAAGGCACAAGAAGTCACGAAAAGATCGCTGCGGACGAGCCAAAGAACTGCCAGCTGCCTTTTGAGTCCGTTCGTGCCTTCCCGTGGCCATCAACCTAAACGACCAATCCCCCCTGCTCTGCGTTAGCAACGGAGAGGCGATGTCAACCTGGCTAGAAGTCGTCCTGCTGACACTGATGGCGGGCGCCGCGATGCCGATCGGGGCGGCGATCGCCATGGTCGAGCGGATCCACCCGCAGTGGCTCGAGAACGAGCTGCGGCACACGGTGATCGCGTTCGGCGGCGGGGCGCTCTTGTCGGCGGTGGCGCTGGTGCTCGTGCCGGAGGGCTCGCGGGACCTGCATCCGGCGGGCGTGGCGGTGTGCTTCGCGGGCGGCGGCGTGGCGTTCATGGCGCTCGACCTCTTGCTGTTCAAGATCAACACGCCGGCGACCCAGCTCGCGGCGATGCTGTCGGACTTCATCCCCGAAGCGATGGCCCTCGGCGCCTCGTTCGCGCTGGGCGAGAACACCGGGCCGCTGCTCGCCGGGCTGATCGCCCTGCAGAACCTGCCGGAGGGATTCAATAGCTACCGCGAGCTGGTCGACTCAACCGACTGGCAGGGCCGTAGGCTCGTGGCGGCGTTCGCCGCGATGGCGCTGGTCGGCCCCGCTGCGGGCATGGTCGGCTACCACCTGCTGTCCGATTCGCCGCGGGTAGTGTCGGGGGTCATGCTGTTCGCGGCGGGCGGCATCCTGTACCTGACTTTCCAGGACATCGCGCCCCAGGCCCGGCTCGAGAACCGCTGGGCGCCATCGCTCGGCGCCGTGGCTGGTTTTCTGCTGGGCCTGATCGGCGAGATGCTGGTGTCGGCATGAGCGACGGCGCCTAGCGGAGCGAGTCCACTGTCTTGAGCGTGGTCGCCTTCTTGAGGGTCGACACCATGCGGATGTCGGTGATCAGGCCTAGGCGTTCCTCCCACCACTGGGCGCCTTCCTCGGCCTCGGCAAGGGTGGCGTAGGTTTCGATATACTCCCAGCGGGGCTCGGCGAGTCCCTCGAAGAAGTCGACCGAGATCAAGTTGTCGGCGTCCATCGAACCGAGCCGCGGGTCGGTCAGGTGCTGGAGCATGCGGATCCATTCCCGCTCGGCGGCCGCCTTGGTGTCGAAGCGGTAGCTGACCCGCTGATAACCGTCTTCCCAAGTCCACAGCATGAACCACGCGGTGGCGGTTTCGGGCTCGGCAACGTAGAGCTCGAAGTCGTACGACGCGTCGACCGCGTCGGCGAGCGAGACCGAGTCGGTCTGGCCGAACGCGGTGGGGGTTAGAAACGAGAGGGGCAGCAGCAGGGCCGCGGCAAGTAGCGAGGACTTCATGACGACGCTCCATTCGTGTTCGGGTGGGGAAGCAACCTTCGTGCTCTCGCCCCCTCGTACGAATACAGCCCGCCGGTGTTACGCGGGGTCGGCGGTCGCCTCGCCATCGCGGAGCCGCTCTAGCCGCTCCCGCAGTGTTTCGACGCATGCGTCGACCCGCTGCTGCTCGTCGCACTCCTGGCAATCGAGGTCGGCGGCAGTAAACGGCCGTCCAATCCGGACCTCGATCGGCGAGAACGGCCGCAGCCACAGCGAGCCCGGCGTCAGGGCGTGGTACGCGCCCTCTATCCAGATGGGCACGACGGGGACCTCGAGGTGCGTCATCAGCAGGCCGACGCCCGCCTTCAGCGGCTGCAGGCTGCCATCGCGGGTGCGGGTCCCCTCCGGGAACCAGACGAGGTTTTCGCCGCGTCCCAGCACGGCCGACGCGGCGGCCAGCGCCGAGGTGTTCCGCTCGATAGGCACCGTTTTTGCTAACCTATTGAAGAACCGCCGCCCCGCGTGCCTGAGGACGGCGCCTTGTCGGCCCGCCCAGCGGGTCGCGTCGAGCGTCTGGTCGGGGAGCGCGGCGAACAGCACCGCCCCGTCCAGCGAGCTGGTATGGTTGGGGGCCAGAATAAGCGGGCCTTTGTCCGGCAGGTTCTCTAGTCCGACGACTGAGAACCGGAACAGCAGCCGCATCAGCCGGCGGTTGGCGGTAATGAACACCCGCCGCAGCCACGCCCGCCAGGGCGGCAGCGGCTGGAGCCACTTCCGCTGCTGATCGGTCAGAAACTGGTCGGGCTTCTCGAGGTATTCGGCGGCTGCGGTGGCTTCCATGGACGTTATTCAATTCGATTCGACACACGCCTACGAGGACGCATGCTCTCTCTGATGCAAATTTCGGACCTCCACTTCGGCCCGTACTTCCTGCCGAAGGTCAGCGAAGCGGCCCTGCGGGCCGCGCACGACCTGCAGCCAGGCGTGATGGTCGTCAGCGGTGATTTTACCCAACGTGCCAAGCCAAGCGAATTCCAGGACGCCCGGCGGTTCCTGGACGCCCTGCCGCAGGTTCCGACCGTCGTCACGCCCGGCAACCACGACGTGCCGCTGTACCGCGTGTGGGAGCGTCTGACGGCGCCCTACCGCAACTACCACGAGCACATCAGCCGAGAGCTCAACAGCACGCTGCACGTGGACGGGGCGACCATTGCCTCGCTCAACTCTGCCTCTCCGTACCGCGCGATCACCAACGGACGCATCCACAACACCCAGCTCGACTACTGCGAGCAGGCCCTCTCCGCCGCGCCGGACGGCGACCTCCGCATCGTCGTGGCCCACCACCACTTCGCCCCCGCGCCCGACTACGAGCAGACCGAGGTCATGCCGAAGGCCAAACGGGCGATGGACCGGTTCGAGACGCTGGAGGTCGACATCATCATGGGCGGCCACCTGCACCGCGCCTACATCGGCAACTCGCTCGACATCTACCCCGGCGCCGAGCGGCAGCGCGGCATCATCATCTGCCAGTGCGGCACCACCACCTCCCGCCGGGGCCGCGCCCGCGAGCGGGAGAAGAACTCGTTCAACTTCCTCGAGGCGACCGACCACTCGATCACGGTCACTCACTGGATGTACTTCTCCGATGCGGAGCGATTCGAACCGATCGGCCGGCTCGAGTACCCCCGCTGGCCCGGCCGCTCGCTGCCCGCGGCCCCCCAATAGCGGCCATCGGAAGCGGCCATCGAATAGCCGTTACGGGATAACGACCTCCAGCGCGTCCGGCACGGCCTCGAACTCGAACGGCTGCCCGGTGAGCGTCTCGCCGTCGGCGAGGAAGCGGAGCTCCGGATTGGCCTCGACTCGGAGCTTGCGGGTCCGCAAGAACGTGACGCGGTCGTCCTCGAGGTAGTCGCCCAAGAAGAACTCGGCGCTGATGGTCGCCAGATCGAGCGGCGTGCCGTCCTCGACCAGCACCACGTCCAGCAGGCCGTCGTCCATCCGCGCCCGCGGAGCCACCTGCAGTCCGCCGGCGGCGAACTTGCCGTTGGCGACCATCACGTTCCACAAGCTGAGGTTGAGCTCGCCGCCGTCGTGCTCGAGCCGCGTCTGGTAGCCGGTCAGGTCGGCCATCACCGGCAGGGCGTTCCGCAGGTAGCACCACGGCCCCCACGCGGCCTTGTCCTCGTGCCGCAGGCACTCGATGACGCGGTCGCTGTTGCCGCCGCTTGCGACGCACGTGAAGTACTGCTGCTGGCCGTCGCAGGTCGCCTTGGCGAGGTCGATATTTGCCCGCCTGCCCGAGCCGAGCGCGGCGTACGCCTCGCGTGGCGTGAGCGGCACCCCAAGTGCCCGGCAGAGGTTGTTCGCGGTGCCCAGCGGGATCAGCCCCAGCGGCGGCCGGGACGGCTGCTGCATCATGGTATTGATCACCGCGTTGATGGTGCCGTCGCCGCCGGCGGCGACAACCATGCTCGCTTTCTCGCACGCCTCGCGGACCGCCCGCTCGCCCTCGGCGGAGTTGTGCGTTTCGACAAACACCAGCCGCTCACCGAACATCCGCTCGAGTTGGCCGCGCGGGTCCGAGTCTGGGTTCGCGGGGCCCGCCGTGGCGTTGCGGAGCACGTAGACGGGCGCGTCGGCAGCTGAGGGCATGGCGGGTTGACTTGGGGATGCTTGCATAACAACGTTCCTCCTTGGGTTGACTTGTGCAATAGCCTCACGGACTCATGGTCGCAAGGTCATGCACGCTCCCAGACACGGTGCTGCTTGGCCCAGCCGATGAACTTCTCAAAGCCGTCGTCGACCGCAACCACGCCCTTCGCTTCGGCGTCGACGCCGGCGGCCTCGAGCAGCGGCTGCGCCGCCGCGGTGTACCCGATCGCCTTGAGGTGCGAGTTGGCCATCCGCAGCCAGTCGGCGGCGGCCGCCTGCTTGCCGAGCAGCGCGTCGGCGTCGTCGGTCGGCGCCACAATCACGGCGTCGAACAAGGCCGACGGGGCGCCGTCGAGGAAGTCGTCGGGCGTGACCTCCTGGCCGCTGCTGTCCTTGAACGGCCCGGCCGCCGGCGCGATGACGGCAACCGTCGCCTCCTCGGCTTCCACCGCCTCACGCAGCTCCTTGAGTAGCTTGGCGTCGACCCCCTCGGTGGTCAGGATTGCGATCTTTTTGCCCGCGATCGACTCCGGCGCCACGCGGTACTGCGACAGCGGCGCCGAGGGCTTCGCGTCGCGGACCTTGGCTGCTGGCTCGATCTTGTCGGCCTGGCCGACCATGCCGAGCTTGGTCGCCACGTTCTCGGCCAGGTCCTCGTCGATCAGCTTCAGGTGGCCCAGCATCCGCCTACGGACCTTCAGCTCCTTGCACTTGCCGAGCTCGAACGCCAGGCCGCCGGCGATGTGCTCCTGCTCGACCTCGAGCATCGACTTGTAGAACATCCGGGCCTGCGTGTAGTGGTCCCGGAAGCTCTCCGGCCGGGTCCGCATCTTGTCGCCCGCCTCGGGGACCGGGGCGCTGGCGAAGCCGGTCTCCGGGCACTCGCGGGGGGCGCCGTTGTCGAGCGTGTTCGGCTCGTTCGCCACCCGGCCGTTGGGCACGAAGGTCTGCATGTGGCCGTCGCGTTGGAAGTTGGCGATCGGGCACTTCGGCTGGTTGATCGGGATCTGGTGGAAGTTGGGGCTGCCAAGCCGCGACAGCTGCGTGTCGAGGTACGAGAACAGCCGCCCCTGCAGCAGCGGGTCGTTCGAGAAGTCGATGCCCGGCACCACGTGCGACGGGCAGAACGCGACCTGCTCGGTCTCGGCGAAGAAGTTGTCGACGTTGCGGTCGAGCACCATCTTGCCGAGCGGCCGCAGCGGCACGAGCTCCTCGGGGATCAGCTTGGTGGGGTCGAGCACATCGAAGTCGAATTTGGCGGCCTCCTCCTCGGTGAACGCCTGCACGCACAGCTCCCACTCGGGGTAGTCGCCCGCCTCGATGGCGTTCCACATGTCGCGGCGGTGGAAGTCGGGGTCGGCGCCGGAGATCACCACGGCCTCGTCCCACACCAGCGAGAAGGTCCCCAGCTTTGGCCGCCAGTGGAACTTGACGAGCGTGACCTCGCCCTCCTCGTTGATGAAGCGGAACGTGTGGATGCCGAAACCCTCCATCATCCGCAGCGACCGCGGGATCGCCCGGTCCGACATCACCCACATCAGCATGTGCATGCTCTCGGGGATCAGCGAGACGAAGTCCCAGAACGTGTCGTGCGCGGACTGCGCCTGGGGGAAGTCGCGGTCGGGGGCCGGTTTGACGGCGTGGATCAGGTCCGGAAACTTGATGGCGTCTTGAATGAAGAACACCGGGATGTTGTTGCCGACCAGATCGTAGTTGCCCTGCGAGGTGTAGAACTTAACGGCGAAGCCACGCACGTCCCGCGCGGTGTCGGGCGAGCCCTTGCTGCCGGCCACGGTCGAGAACCGCGCGAACACCGGCGTCTTGACGCTCGGGTCCTGCAGGAACGCCGCCTTGGTCAGCTCGGCGTGCGACTCGTAGCACTGGAAGTAGCCGTGGGCGCCGTAGCCGCGGGCGTGCACCACCCGCTCCGGGATCCGCTCGTGGTCGAAGTGCGTGATCTTCTCACGCAATAAATGGTCCTCGAGCAGCTGCGGTCCGCGGGGCCCGACCGTCAGTGTGTTCTGGTCGTCGCTGACCGGGACGCCCTGGTTGGTGGTCAGGCGGCCCTCGGCGCTCTTGGCCGTCTGGTGGGGTTCGCCGCCGGCGCCGGTGTGGGACTCGGGTTCCTTGGATGCCATCGACTCAACTTTCTAAAGTTTTGCTTGTGGTGGTTGAATCTCGCCGTTGCACGAGCAGCCTAGCCGGCCAGCTTCTTGGCGATCTTCGCGACGTGCTCGCCCTGGAAGCGGGCGATCGACAGCTCGTTCTCCGAAGGCTGCCGCGAGCCGTCGTCCTTGGCCATGGTGGTGGCGCCGTAGGGCGTGCCGCCCGAGATCTCGCCCATCTCCGACAGCCCCTCGCAGCTGTAGGGCACTCCCACTACCAGCATGCCGTGGTGCAGCAGCGTGGTGTGGAAGCTGGTGATGGTGGTCTCCTGCCCGCCGTGCTGGCTGGCAGTCGACGCGAACACGCTGCCCGGCTTGCCGACCAGGGCGCCCTTCTTCCATAGCCCGCCGGTCGAGTCGAGGAACGACCGCATCTGCGCCGCCATGTTGCCAAAGCGGGTCGGCGTGCCAAAGATCACCGCGTCCGCCTCGGCAAGGATGTCGGTGGTCGCCTCGGGCACGTCGGCGAACGCCTGACGGGCCTCCAGCGCGCCCATCTTCTTCAGCACCTCGTCGGAGAGCGTCTCCGGGACCTGATAGACCGAAACTTCGGCGCCGTCGACGCTCTTGGCCCCCTCGGCGACCGCCTCTGCCAGTTGGTAGACATGTCCGTAGGTGCTGTAGAAGACGATCGCGATTTTCATCGTGGAAGAACCTGCTGCCGGGGGTGAACGCTGACGGAAATCTTGCCGGACGCGTAGTGCGCATCCGAAGCAAGGGTCAGCAGTCCGGTAGCAGGGCGTGTGCCAATCGTGACGAGGCCGTCCGCAAACGATCCAATTGGCGCGTGTGGGCCCTAAGGAATAGAGGACCCAAGCAATAGAGTGGCCGATGCGGCTAGGTCAGCAGCTGCCCACCGGTCGCCAAACGCCCGCTTCGGGCGTTTTGGAACCACGCTGCCACCAAGAGCGAGTGGCGTAGAGAGAAGACTACCAGAGCGAGAACTGGGACGGCTCCGGCGACTCGTCGTTCGCGAGCGCCACTTCTAGCCGACGAGCAATCTCGGCGCGGATCTGAAGGCGGATCCGCCAGCGGCGCCACGCCCCGGCGTTAACGAGCAGGGGCTCGTACTCCGTCCGAACCGCCGGCTCGATGACCGCCAGGTGCGTCGCGCAGACCGCGGCGTCGTAGCGGGCAGGGCCGTCGACGACGAAACCGGATTCCATCCCATCCTCCTTCGAGTCGCCTACATGGGACAGCAAGCCTGCTGGCCGGCAAGCCCCAGTTCTGCACCGAGTCTAGCACGGGGCCGGAGAGGGAAGCAAGTTTTCTTACAACGCCCCACCCTCGCGCTGTACATAACATGCTATCGGTATCCGAGGAAATCACTCACTGGCCTTAGAGATTTGCCCGGCGTAACGGCGGCGGGTATGCTGATGCAAACGTCTCCGATGATGAGGCGGGTAGTGATCCTCTGGCACTAGGATTCCAACCGCGGAGACCGGCGTATCGTCGGTCGACCTAGGGTTATTCACGCCGCAAGGTCAATACTTTCACACCGTCAAGACGGCGAAATCGTAGACGGCAGCAGGCCCAAATCAAGACAACCATTGAGTGACTAATGAGCCCCCACCTACCTCGTCCGAACTACTTCGCTACTCTCTTTCTGTGTGTCGCGCATCTGGCGACCAGTTCCACCGCAGCTAGCGGACTTCAAACGCTCGATTCCGTAGAGACCATCGCTCTTTCCGGGCAAGCGGTCCCCGGCTTTGAGGGCAGGACTTTTGAGAACTTTTTCAGCAAAGCCGTCCTGAACAACTACGGCGAGGCCGCGTTTCTCGCGAGACTGGAGTGCTGCGGGCCGCGCGATGGCGCGTTCACAAATGCAGGAGGCGATCTCAAAACGCTCGCCCTCGTTGACACACCTGCCTTCGCTGTGGGTGGCAACTCATTTCGAGAGTTCAGTCATGTGCAGATCGACGATCAGGGGCGCACGTTTATCCGCGGCGTTGGAAATGGCACTCCCCCCAGTTTCGACCTGATTGCCACCGGCCCTCAATCTGGTGAGCTTACCGCGATTGCGGAGTCGGGAGACTTGGTGGACCCCTCCGAGCCGGGCGTCACCTACCGATCTTTCGACTTTTCTCACTTGGGAATCGGCGGTCGCCTGGCGGGGCCTGCGGCTACGTGGACGAACGGCAGCACCTCGCCGCCCGGTGAAGTGCTGTTCGTATCAGACGGCGGGCCGGCGGCGCCGCTCCTGCGTGCGGGCGATCAGCCGAGCTTCACCGCTCCAGGCGAGGTGTATGCCACAACCGATACCTCGGCATTCGAGCGACCAGTTGTCAATGCAGCCGGCGCGATTGCAGTTCGCGTCACGACAATCAATCCACTGGAGATCTTTGAGTCCGTTCGACACATCATCAGGATCGATTCTCAGCAGGGAGTCGAACGGATTGTGACAGAAAGCTTCGGCTCCGACCCCGCCCTCGGATCGCTATTCGCACTCACTTTCCCGGTCATCAACGACAACGGTGACATCGGTTTCGGAGCAATCGTCGACGGCATTGGCAACTCGTTGTGGTTGAGCAGGCCCGGCGACAATCCAAGCCTGTTGGTAAGAGAAGGCGACGAGCCGCCGACAATTCCCGGCGGCCGATTCTTAGCCATTCTCACTAGTGATTCTGCCGAGTCGCCCCTCGGCATTGCGGGCGACGGAAGTCTCGCCTTCGAGGCGGTTGTCATTGGCCCAGAGTTTGGGAACAACGACAGCGATTCACTTTGGCTCGCGACTCCGGACGGCCCCAAGCCGATCGCGATCGAAGGCCGAATCGCTCCCGGTGTGAACGGTGTGTTCGCTAGCGAGAGCAGCACCATCGGCGACTTGATTGGTAATAGCAGCGTCAACGAGCGGAACCAATTGGCGTTTACTGCTCAGTACGTGCAATCCACTGGAAGGCTACGGACCGGTCTATTCGCCACCGACTTTGGGGGCGATCTCCACAAGGTGGCGGCTCCTGGAGACCTGCTCGAAATGGAACCCGGAATCCTGCGAGAAATCGAGTTCGTCGAGTTCCGAGGAGATATCGAACACGGGGCGCTTGGAAGCGGATTGAACGACAGTGGACAGATCTTGTTCTCGGCGAGGTTTACGGATGGAACTGCGGGAGTCTTCTTGTCGCGGATCGTTGCCGTGCCCGAGCCGCTTGCGTTCTCTCTCGCCTCGTTGGCGTGCGTCTGCGTCTTTGGGCCGCGAACGCGCCGGTCGTGAATGGCTTTGCGAAGTCGTGCCCGAAAACGCGCAGCCTTGCCGCCAACAGACGCGGCTAGCGCCGCCCGATGCGGGCGGAGAGTGACACGAGGGCAGAAGCGCCCCGCACCTTATCGCTCGCCCGCGGCCCTCTGCTGTCGGTCGAGCAGCGCGTGGCCGATCCCCTTGTCGGGGGCACGCTGAACGAAGACCACGGTCGCCTGCTGGCGGTCGGCCTCGCGGAGGAACTCGTAGAACCCGGCCGCGTAATCGTCGAGCGAGTTGAAGACCTCACTCAGCACCACCGACGGTTGATCCTCGATGGGGAGCAGCCCGCAGTATGCCACGCGGGCGCCTTCCTGGCTCGCTAACGCGCTGGGCCTATCGACTAAGCGGACAGTCGCGCGCGGCTGGTAGTGCGGGTGCAGGGTGCCGGGCGAGCGGACGTCGGTATCAGCGTGGCGGTCGGCGTCCTCGTTGACCTCCCGGGCGTCGGGCAGGACGCGTCGGATCTGCTCGATCGTGACCGCTCCAGCTCGGAGCACCGTAGCGACAGGCCCCGTGCAGTCCACCACCGTGGACTCCACCCCCAAAGACGGCCCATCCTGCTGGAAGACGGCGTCGATCCTTCCGTCGAGGTCCTCGAGCACCGACCGCCAGCGGGTTCCGCTGGGTCGCCCCGAGCGGTTGGCGGACGGGGCGGCAACCGGCCTGCCCGCCAGGCGCAGGATCTCGGCGGCGATGGGGTGGTTGGGCGCCCGGATGCCGACCGTGCCGAGCCCAGCGGTCACCAGGTCCGACACCTCCGCGCGTTTCGGCAGCAGCACCGTCAGCGGACCCGGCGCGAACGCGGACAGCAGCACCTCGGCGGTCGGCGTCAGGGTTGCGGCCGCGTCCGACCAGCGGCCGGCGTCGGCGATGTGGACGATCAGCGGGTTGTCGCTCGGTCGGCCCTTGGCCTGGAACAGCTTGCGCACCGCCTGGTCGTTGGTGGCGTCGACCCCGAGGCCGAAGACGGTCTCGGTCGGAAAGGCGACGACGCCCCCGGCTCGGATAATCTCGGCCGCCTCGCGGGGTGATTGGATGAGGGCAGTGCCCACGGCTGTGCTCCGACAGACAAAGAACTAGCAGCGAAGGCGCCGCAGAGAACGCACGCCCCCAAGCACTTACCCAACCAAGATGACCGTGAGTTTCTTCGGCCCGTGGGCGCCGAGGACGAGGATCCGCTCGATGTCGCCGGTGCGGCTGGGGCCGGAGATGATCGTCATGAAGCTCGGCCAGGCGGCGGCGTACCGTTGCCGCAGCAGTTCGTAGGCCGACGGGAGGTCGGGCAGCAGTTGGTCGCGACGAGCGATCGCTACGTGGTGCGGCGGCAGCACCGACAGCGCGCGGCCGCCGGCCGAAGCAGTCGTCAGCACCACGCTGCCGGTCTGGGCAACCAGCGCATCGCACGCGGTGATGCCGGCGTCGCACTTCTCGAGCTCGGCGGGGTCGTAGCCGCCGTCGGTCGAGAGCTGAGAGACCGTGAGCTGGCCGGTACACGCCTGCACGAGCGGGTCGGTGTGCACGCCGACGCTCGTCCAGCCTTCCTCGGCGGCGATGCGGGCCAGCTCGCCGGCCGCCTGCGACTCGTCGGCGACTGTGATGAAGCTGGTCTTGAGTTTGTCGCTCCACTCGGCGAACAGCGCGACGCGGTCATCGTGCGTGTCGCCGCCGGCCGGGAGCCACGCGCGTGGCTCGGAGGTTGCGGGCGCCGAGGTGCTGCGGACGTGCGGGTCGGTGGGGCGTCGGAGCGCCTCGCGGACGCGGCCGAGGATGGCCTCGCGGTGGTCGCTCATCGCCGACGCTCCTTCCACTGCTCCTTGAAGGTCTTCGCTGCCGGGTCGGGGAAGTCGCGGGTCGCCCGCCATTTGTAGAGCGGGTCGAGCTTGGTCCCCTGGATCGGCCGGGAGAGCACGTGGCCGATCCGGCCGAGCTTGCCGCCCAGCCCGTACAGCCACGGCCGCCGCATCACGAAGCTGAAGATGCGCATCTGCAGCGACTCGAGCACCCCGCCCTGCTTCTGCGCCGAGTTGCGGCGGTTGCGGAGCAGGTGGTGGTGCAGGTCGATCTGGACGGGGCAGGTCTCGGTGCAGGCGCCGCACAGTGACGACGAGTCCGACAGGTGCTTCCAGCTCGACAGCCCGCGGAGGTGTGGCGTGATCACCGAGCCGATCGGGCCCTGGTAGGTCGTGCCGTAGGTATGACCGCCGACGTTCTTGAAGATCGGGCAGACATTCAGGCACGCGCCGCAGCGGATGCACCGCAGCGCGTCGCGCTGCTCCTGGTCGGCCAAGAGCCGCGTGCGGTGGTTGTCCAGCAGCACGACGTGCATCTCTTCGGGCCCGTCGACCTCGCCCGCCTGGCGGGGGCCGCCGAGCTGCGAGTTGTAGCCGGTGAGGTGCTGCCCGGTGCCGGCGGTCGCCAGCAGCGGCAGCAAGAGCGCCAGGTCGTCGAGCTTGGGGATCACCTTCTCGATGCCCATCACGGCGATGTGCACCTTCGGCATCGCCGTGGTGAGCCGGGCGTTGCCCTCGTTCTCGGTGATCGAGATCATGCCGGTCTCGGCGACGCCGAAGTTCGCGCCGCTGATACCGACGTCGGCGTCGAGGTACTTCTGGCGGAGCACCTCGCGGGCGATCATCGTGAGCTGCTCGGGGTCGTCGGTGTCGGCCGACTTGAGCTTTTCCTTGAACAGCTTGTTGATGGCTCCCCGCTTGAGGTGCATCGCGGGGAAGACAAAGTGGTAGGGCGCCTCGCCGCGGAGCTGCACGATGAACTCGCCGAGGTCCGACTCGACGACCTCGAAGCCCTCGTTCTCGAGCAGCTCGTTGAGGTGGATCTCCTCGGTCGTCATGCACTTGCTCTTGACGATCGACTTCGCGCCGTGGGCGTGGATCACGCCGAGGATCGCCTTCCGGGCGTCGTCGCCGTTGCGGCACCAGTGGACCTTGACGCCGCGGGCCTCGAGGTTGTCGGCGAACTGCGGCAGCAGCTTGTCGAGGTTCTCGATGGCGTTCCACTTGATCTCGGCGGCCGCGGCGCGGGCCGAGGTGTAGTCTTGGAAGCGTCCCTGCGTGCCGCGGCGCGTCGTGACGTAGCCCGACAGCGAGCTGCGGAGGAACTGCCGCTGGTCGCCGTCGCCGGCGACCTGGGCCGCGTCGTGCTGAAATTGTTCGAGGGGCGTGCTCATTGTCCGGCCAGCACCTCCGCTAAGTGGAGACATTTGGGCAGGCACTTGGCCTGCAGCTTCTCCTGGCGTGACAGGTAGCCCGAGATCTGCAACAGGCAGCTCGGGTCGTTGGAGATGACGTACTGGGCTTCGGTCTCGTCGATCGAGAGCGACTTGACCTCGGCCATAGCGGTGGAGATCTGCGGAAACTTGACCGCGAAGGTGCCGCCGAATCCACAGCAGGTCTCGGCCTCGGCCATCTCGATCAGCTCGAGCCCTTGGACGTTCGCCAGCAGCTTGCGGGGGGCGTCCTTGATGCCGAGCTCACGCAGCCCGTGGCAACCGTCGTGGAAAGTGGCGCGGCCAGAGAGCGACGCGCCGACGTCGGTCACGCCGAGCTTGTCGACCAACAGCTCGCTGAACTCGTAGGTCCGCTCGGCGACCGCCGCGGCCTGCTGGGCGAGGTCGGTCCCCTCGAACAGGTCGCGGTAGAACACGCGGACCATCGTCGCGCAGGAGCCCGACGGCACGCCGATCAGCTCGGCGTCGGCGAAAGTCTTGAGGAAGTGCTTGGCGACCTCACGGGCGTCGTCCTGGAAGCCGCAGTTGAACGCGGGCTGCCCGCAGCAGGTCTGCCCCGGCGGGTAGTCGACCTCGTGGCCGACCCGTTCGAGCACGCCGGCCATCGCCAGCCCAATCTGCGGGTAGAGCTGGTCCACGTAACAGGGAATAAAGAGCGATACCTTCACACGCCCGCCTTGGTCACTTTGCCCGCCGCTTTGGTGGGATCCGACTTAGTAGATTTGCCGCCGGCCGACCTGCCACCGGACGGCTGCTGGGCCGTGGCCGGGCTGGCGATCAGCGTCTCGACTCCCGCCGCGCCGAGCGGCTGGAGGAAATCGGCGTTGGTTTGGTCGTCGGTAATCAACACGCCGACATCCGCCAGCATACCGAAAAACGATACCGAGCGCACGCCAAATTTACTGTGGTCTGCGCACAGGATCGACACGTCTGACAGGTCGAGCAGCCACCGCTTGAGCGATGCGTGGGCGACGCTCGCCTCGCTCATGCCGCGCCGCGGGTCGATCGCCTTGCACGACAGGAACGCCTTGTCGAACGCGAACTGCCGCAGCGTCCCCTCGGCGATCGGCCCCAGCATGCCGACCAGCGAGTCGTCGAGTTCGCCGCCGGTCAGGGTGGCGTGGATGTGCGTGCGGCCGGCCAGCAGCTGGGCAGCCTCGACCGAGTTGGTCACCACGGTCAGCGGCATGTCTGGCAGCGCGGCGGCCAGCTCAAGCACGGTGCTCGACGCGTCGAGGGCGATGGTGTCGCCCTCCCGGACCAACTCGACCGCGCGGAGGGCAATGGCCCGCTTCTGGGCAGCGTTAGTGGTCCGCCGGACCGAGATCGGCGGGTCCTGCCGGTCGTCCCGCAGTCGGAGCGCCCCACCGTGGGTGCGGACTAGCAGGCCGGCCTCGCCGAGCCGCTCAAGGTCGCGGCGGATCGTTTCCTCGGCGACCGAGAACCGCTGAGCGAGCAGGGCGACCCGCACCGCACCCTCTTGGTCCAAGAGGGCGAGGATCTGGTCGTGCCGCTCCTGGGGGAGAGGCGCCGCCTGCGGGAGGGCGTCCTGAGCCATGAATTGATGTCCGAGGTTGCGTGTTTTTTTGTGGTATTGACTGGACGACGGCTTGACCGGCCCCATTCTATGTGTGAACATGTGGCCTTTCAATCCCCAACTGGGCCCAAACAGTCACTTTCCCACATGCCCGCGACCCTCACTGCCGTCGAAGCCAGCGACCTTAAGCACGTCAACTACCTATGGGACGATAGGGTCGTCCAAGGGATGAGCCCAGTAGAGCGGCTGGTCTACCGCTCGAACTGCCTCGGCGCCGATCAGCGAATCACCAACACCGGCGGCGGCAACACCTCGTCTAAGGCGTTGGAAGCCGACCCGCTCACCGGCGGCGAGGTCGACGTGCTGTGGGTCAAGGGCTCGGGCGGCGACCTGCGGACCAGCAAGGCCGAGAACTTTGCTTCCCTGTACATGGACAAGCTGCTCGCCCTGCAGCCGATCTACCGCGACAGCCCCGACCCCGGCCCGAAGACGCCGTCCGAGGACGCGATGGTCGGCTACTTCCCGCACTGCTCGTTCAACCTGAACCCGCGGGCGAGCTCGATCGACACGCCGCTGCACGGCTTCCTGCCGGCCCGGCACGTCGACCACATGCACCCGAACAGCGTGATCGCGATTGCCGCCAGCCGCCGCAGCAAGGAGCTGACCGCCGAGGTGTTCGGCGACGAGATCGGCTGGGTGCCGTGGCTGCGCCCCGGCTTCGAGCTCGGCCTGATGATGCAGCGGGAAGCCGAGGCCAACCCAAGACTCCGCGGCCTGGTGATGAGCCAGCACGGCCTGATCAATTGGGCCGACGACGACAAAGAGTGCTACGGGCTGACGCTGTCGCTAATCGAGAAGGCGGCCCGCTACATCGAGTTGAAGGACAAAGGTGAGCAGACCTTCGGCGGCCAGAAGTATCAAACCCTTCAGGCCGATGCCCGCAAGGCAGTGCTGGTGGCGCTGCTGCCGTGGCTGCGTGGCCAGGTTTGCCAGCAGAAGAAGTTCATCGGCACCGTGCAGGGCGACGACAAGATCCTGCGGTTCGTCAACTCGCACGACGCCCCGCGGCTGGCCGAGCTGGGTACCAGCTGCCCGGACCATTTCCTGCGGACAAAGATCAAGCCGCTGTATGTCGACTGGAACCCCCAGACCGAGGACGTCGGGGCCCTGAAGCAGAAGCTTTCTGCCGGGCTCGACCGGTACCGCCAAGACTACGCCGACTATTACGAGCGGTGTAAGCACGACAATTCCCCCGCCATGCGGGACCCCAACCCGACCGTGATCCTGATCCCCGGCGTCGGCATGATCGCGTGGGGCAAGAACAAGAGCGAGTCGCGTGTGACCGCCGAGTTCTACAACTGCGCGGTGGAGGTGATGCGTGGCGCCGAGGCGATGGACGAGTACATCGCCCTGCCCCAGCAGGAGGCGTTCGACATCGAGTACTGGCTGCTCGAGGAGGCCAAGCTGAAGCGGATGCCGCCGGAGAAGGACCTGGCCCGCGACATTGTCGTGGTGCTGGGCGCCGGCAACGGTATCGGCCGCGAGGTGGCCCACCGCGTCGCCAAGGAAGGGGCCCACGTGGTGTGCGCCGACCTCAACGCCGACGCCGCCCAGGCGACCGCCAACGAGCTGACCGCCCTCTACGGCCAAGGCATTGGCGTGGCGGGCGATGGCGTCTCGGCGTGCGGCCCGGCCATCGGGCTGGGGGTCGACATCACGTGCCGCGAGTCGATCCGCGAGCTGTACGCGCAAACGCTGCTCGCCTACGGCGGCCTCGACCGGCTGGTGGTCACCGCCGGCGTGTTCATCCCGCCGAGCCGCGACGGCCAGCTCACTGACCAGCAGTGGCAGCTCACGTTCAACGTCAACGTCCAGGGCAGCTACAACGTGGTCGACGAGTGCCGCACGCTGATCAAGGAGCAGGGCCTGCCCGCCGCCGTGGTGCTGACCACCAGCGTCAATGGCGTGGTTAGCAAGAAGGGCTCGGTGGCGTATGACACGTCGAAGGCGGCCGCCAATCACCTCGTGCGCGAGCTGGCGGTCGAGCTGGCCCCGCTCGCCCGCGTCAACGCGATCGCCCCCGCAACCGTGGTGCAGGGCTCGACCATGTTCCCGCGCGACCGCGTGGTCGTGTCGCTGACCAAGTACGCGATCGCGTTCGAGGAGTCGGCGACCGACGAGGAGCTTCGTTGCTTGCTGGCGGACTACTACGCCCAGCGGACGCTGACCAAGCAGCCGATCACCCCCGGCGACCAGGCCGAGGCGGCGTACTTCCTGTTGTCGGACCGTTCGGGCAAGTCGACCGGCCAGATTATCAACGTCGATGGCGGCCTGCAGGAGGCGTTCCAACGCTAACCCATTGACTCGGCCGCGACTGGGCTGAGTTTGACGACGCGCCGGCGCGGTCCAGGTCTAGACTTGCGGCCGGCGACGACTCAGAATAGCAGCTCTCTTCTCGCAACGAACCTGGATCGTCTATGCAGTCCGCACACCTGGCAATCGACCTCGGCGCGAGCTCTGGCCGTGCGATGCTCGGCTTGCTCGACGGCGACCCGTTGCGGCTCGAGCTAGAAGAGGTGCACCGCTTCGAGCACCACGCCTGCTCGGTCCCGACCGGCATCGTGTGGAACCTTACCGGCATCTGGCGTCAGATCCTGCACGGCCTGTCGGTCGGCGCCGCGCGGTGCAAGGAGCGCGGCCTCGAGCTCACAAGCATCGGCGTCGACTGCTGGGGCGTTGACTTTGTGCTGGTTGGCGCCGGCGGCGACGTGCTCGGCCTGCCCCACTGCTACCGCGACGCCCGCAACGAACCGGCCAGCGACCGCGTGGTTGAAAGGCTGGGCGGCAACGAGGCGCTCTACGCCCGCACCGGCATCCAGCGGATGCCGTTCAACACGGTGTTCCAGCTCGAGGCGATCCGCGCCGCCGAGCCCGCGCAGCTCGACGCCGCCCGCCGGCTGCTGTTCCTTCCCGACCTGTTCCACTACTGGCTGTCGGGCGAGCAGGCGACCGAACGCACCATCGCCTCGACCGGGTCGCTGCTCGACATCCAATCGGGCGAGTGGGACCTTGGGCTGATGGAGTTGCTCGGACTGCCGAAGGAGATCCTCGGCCCGATCGTTGATCCGGGCGCGCAGGTAGGGTTGCTCCGTGACACGCTCGCCGACGAGACCGGCGCGCCGCGCGGCCTGAAGGTCATCGCCCCCGCCTCGCACGACACGGCGTCGGCGATCGCCGCGGCGCCGGTCACCGACAACAGCGTGCCGTGGGCTTACCTGTCGAGCGGCACGTGGTCGCTGCTCGGCGCCGAGCTGCCGACGCCCTACTACAGCGAGGCGGCCTGCCACGCGCCGTTCACCAACGAGCGCGGCGTCGACAGCACGATCCGCTTCCTCAAGAACATCGCCGGGCTGTGGCTGATCCAAGAGCTGCGTCGCGAGTACGCCGACGCCGGCAGCGCGCACAGCTTCGCCGAGCTGGTCGACCAAGCCGAAGGCGTCGAGCCGTTCCGCACGCTGGTCGACCCGAACCACGCGAGCCTCGCCGCGCCGGGCGCCATGACGCCGCGGGTCGCCGAGCTGGCGGCCGCCGCCGGGCAACCAATCCCCGAGACGCCCGGCCAGTTCGTCCGGTGCTGCCTGGAGAGCCTGGCCCTCTGCTACGCCCAGACCGCCGGCAGGCTGGCGCAGTTCACCGGCCGGCCGGCCGAGCGGCTGCACGTCGTCGGCGGAGGCACCCAGAACAAGCTGCTCAACGGACTGACGGCCGGTGCGATGAACTGCGAGGTGCTGACCGGCCCGACCGAGGCGACCGCCATCGGCAACGCGCTGGTGCAGGCCATGGGCTGCGGCGTAATCGCGAATCTGACCGAGCTGCGGCAGGTGGTGGCCCGCTCGACGCCGGTCGACCGCGCCGAACCGGTTGGCGCCGCCGACCAGTGGCAGGCGGCCCGCGAACGCTTTGAAACACTGAGTCCATGACGATGCGACAGTTCGGTCCTCCGGCTGGCGCCGGGGGCTAGGTTCAGCACTCTGAGCTCTCGTTCCAGTAACTTTCACTTCAGCAGCAGACTACGACCGTGTCGAACCTCGAGCAGCGTTATTCCCTGGCCAAGGAGCAGTTCGCCGAGTGGGGCGTCGAAGCCGACGCCGCCCTGGCTAAGCTCTCGCAAGTGGCGATCTCGATGCACTGCTGGCAGGGGGACGACGTCACCGGCTTCGAGGGCGCCGACGAGCTCGGCGGCGGCCTGGCCGTGACCGGATCGTACCCCGGCAAGGCCCGCACGCCGGACGAGCTGCGGGCGGACCTCGACCAGGCGTACTCGCTGATCCCCGGCGACCACCGCCTGAACCTGCACGCCTGCTACGCCGAGACCGGCGACGCGAAGGTCGAGCGGGACGGGCTGAAGCCCGAGCACTTCGCCGCCTGGATCGACTGGGCTAAGGCAAACAACCACGGGCTCGACTTCAACCCAACCTACTTCTCGCACCCCAATGCCGACGACGGCTTTACCCTCTCGCACCCCGACGAGGGGATCCGCCGCTTCTGGGTCGACCACGGGATCGCGTGCCGGGAGATTGGCGCCGCGATGGGCGCGGCGCTCGGCTCGGTCTGCGTCAACAACATCTGGATCCCGGACGGCTACAAGGACCTGCCGATCGACCGCCGCGGCCCCCGCGAGCGGCTCGCCGGCTCGCTCGACGCGATCCTCGCCAAGACGTTCGACAAGTCGCACCTGCTCGACGCGGTCGAGTCGAAGTTGTTCGGCATCGGCTCGGAGAGCTACGTCGTTGGCTCGCACGAGTTCTACCTCGGCTACGCATTGAAGAACGGTACGGTGCTGTGCCTGGACGCGGGGCACTTCCACCCGACCGAGCTCTTGGCCGACAAGCTGAGCTCGGTGTTCCAGTACCTCGACCGCGTGCTGCTGCACGTCAGCCGCGGCGTCCGCTGGGACAGCGACCACGTGGTGCTGCTGACCGACGAGCTCAACGCCCTGGCCCAGGAGCTGGTCCGCGGCGACTACCTCGGCCGCACGCACATCGGCCTCGACTTCTTCGACGCTAGCATCAACCGCGTCGCGGCCTGGGTGATCGGCACCCGCGCGACGCTCAAGTCGCTGCTGCGGGCGATGCTCGAGCCGATCGACCGGCTGATGGTCGCCGAGCGGGAGGGCGACTTCACCACCCGCCTCGCCCTGCTCGAAGAGGCGAAGCAGATGCCGTGGGGCGCGGTGTGGGACTACTACTGCGAGCAGAACAACACGCCATCAAGCGACTCGTGGCTGGCCGAAGTCAAGCGCTACGAGACCGACGTGCTGGCCAAAAGAAACTAAACTACTGGTTGTTGTTGGAGGGAACACAAATAAGCGCTGATGACCGGCTCTGCCAATTGCTTGACCAACACAACATCCAACTTCTCCTCTTCACCTCCTATTCTGATCCCAACGCATGAGCGAATCCGAATCCACCGGCGGCGAGTTTGAGCGCGAACCCGCGCCCAAGAGCTCGCTGCTCGGCTTCAAAAGCTTCATCGGCATGTACGCCGGCGAGCACTGTGCGGGCACCGAGCTGATGCTCGGCCCGCTGTTTGTGGCGGCCGGCGTCACCGCCTGGGACCTGATCATGGGCCTGTTGATCGGCAACGCCCTAGCGGTGCTGAGCTGGATGGTGCTGTGCGCCCCGATCGCGACCCGCGCCCGGCTGACGCTGTACTACCAGCTGGAGAAGATCTGCGGCCGCGGCTTGGTGACGCTGTACAACATCGCGAACGGGGTGGCGTTCTGCTTCCTGGCCGGGTCGATGATCACGGTCTCCGCGACGGCGCTCGGCGTGTGGTTCAAGTTCCCGATGCCCGGCCTCTCGGACACCTACCCCAACTCCGTGGGCTGGGTGGTCGCCGTAGCGGCGCTCGGCGTGGTGGTCAGCTTTGTGGCGGCCGCCGGGTACAGCATGGTCGCCCGCTTCGCGAACATCGCCGCGCCGTGGATGGTGTTGGTGTTCCTGGCTTTCGGCTTCATCGGCCTGCGTGAGTTCATGAACGAGACCGGCGCCGAGGTCAACTCGCTGGCGTCCTTCTGGGAGCTCGCGCAGAACGACATCTGGAAGGGGGGCGAGCCGCTCGGCGGCCAATCCAAGTTCACCTTCTGGCACGTCATGTTCTTCGCCTGGTTCTGCAACATGGCGATGCACATCGGCATGAGCGACCTGTCCGTGTTCCGCTTCGCCAAGAAGTCTTGGTACGGCCTGGCCACGGCGTCGGGCATGTACGTCGGGCACTTCATGGCCTGGATCAGCGCCTCGATCCTCTACGCGCTACAGCTGCACCGCACGCCGGAGAACACCGACGTGCTGCCCGGACCGCTGGCCGACAACGCCGCCGGCATCGCTGGCCTGATCTGCGTGATCATCGCCGGCTGGACCACCGCCAACCCGACCATCTACCGCGCCGGTCTGGCGTTCCAGTCGATCATCCCCGGCGCGTCGCGGTTCTGGGTCACGCTGTTCACCGGACTGTTGGTCACGATTGTCGGCATGTTCCCGGGCGTCGCGATGGGACTGTTAGGATTCGTGGCGATCTACGGGCTGATCCTGATGCCGATGGGCGCCGTGATCTTCTGCGACTTCTGGCTGCTGCCGAAGCTCGGCCTGCGGTCGTACTACGCCGAGCACGCCCGGCTGCCGATCAACTGGGCCGCCGCGGTGGCCTGGCTCGGCACGCTGGCGATCTGCGTCGGGCTGGTGAAGGGCTTCCCCGACGTGATGATCGGCGACGTGCGCGTGTTTGAGATCTACTTTGTGGCCCTGCCGGGCTGGTTTATCGCGTCGGCCCTCTACGTCGGGCTCAGCCAGGTCCTGCAGTCATCGAACCCCGCGGAGGCGGCATGAACACCATCGCCCGAGTTGTGAGCCTAGTAGCGTTGGTCGGCACGATCGCCCCCGCGGCGATGTACCTCGCCGGCTCGATCGACCTCGACGCCACCAAGCTGTGGATGCTGGTGTTCACGGTGGTGTGGTTTGTTTCCGCGCCGCTCGCCGATCGCCAGACCAAGCTCGAGCAGATCGTCGAGGACGCCGGCGAGCAGCCCGTGCTGTAGCACGCAAGGCATTAAGCGCCGCAGCTCTGCTGCGAACAAACGCGGCGGAGCCGCGACGCTTCATGAACCTGGTGTGGCTACGCCCCCCAGAGCGTGCTCGGGTACTCACCTCCCTCGACCAGCTTGGCGATCCGCTCCTGGGCAATCGGCAGGTCCTCTTGGTAGGTCATGCCGCACCACAGCTCGTCGGTCTCGAACACGCGGACCGACATCAGGTGGTCGTCCATCATCTGGCGGGTGACGGTCGGGATCTCGTACTCTTGGGTCTCGCCGCGGGGGCTATCGAGGAACGCGTGGAAGCGTTCCTCTAGCTCGCCAAACACGGCTGCCGGGTAGCCCCACAGGTTCATCGACACGATCGCGTCGCCAGAGAGGGTCACCGCCTGCCCTTCGAGGGCCTCCATGACTGCGTCGTCGCCGGCGCGGGCGATGCTGTGCCGCTCGACGATGGTGGCCAGTGTGCCGTCGGGGTTCACCTCACACACGCCGCGGCTCACCGTGCCGTGGTCCGACAGCGTGTTGCGGAGCTGGTAGCCGATCATCGCGCCGGTCATCGGTTGCGTATTACTCACGCCGGTCAGGAAGCCGCCCATCTTGGCCAGCGCAGTCGGGCCGTAGAAGTCGTCGGCGTTGATCACCGCGAATGGGCGGTCGATCAGGTCCTTGGCGCACAGCACCGCGTGGCCGGTGCCCCACGGCTTGGGGCGGTCGACCGGCAAGTGGCGTTCGGGGACCGAGCTCTCTAGCTCCTGATAGGCGAAGTCGATCGGCGCGGCTGCGGAAGCCCGGTCAACAAACTTGTCGCGGAACTGCTGCTCAAACTCGCGGCGGACGACTAGAACAACCTTGCCGAAGCCGCCGGCCAGGGCGTCGTGGATGGAGTACTCCATGATCGCCTCGCCGCCGGGGCCGACCGGCGCCAGCTGCTTCAGGCCGCCGTACCGCCGCGCGGCGCCGGCCGCCATGATCAACAAAACCGGTCCGTCTGGGTTGCTCGCCACGCTGCCGCTCCGCTGCTTGATAGGTTTCTCGTACGGTGAACGAGCCCACATTCTCGCCGCCCTGGCCGCAGCGCCAAGAGCAGCCAGCTTGCGGCCCCCGCCCGAATCAACGAAGATCGAAGCTTACCTCACTCCCCTGCTCCCCCTTCCTGCATGCTGGCCCGCGCAACAACCTGGTGGACGATCCTGCGGATCTGCCTAGAGGAGCGCCTGGTCTACCGGGGCGATTTCATCCTCGGCACGCTGATGCGGTTCCTGCCGATCGTCACGCAGATCTTCCTGTGGACCGCCGTGTTCGCCTCGGCTTCGAGCGGCCGGATCCAGGGCTACTCGCGTGAGGACGTCATCGCCTACTACCTGCTGACCATGGTCGGCAGGGCGTTCAGCAGCATGCCGGGCCTCGCGTCGGGCATCGCCCGTCAGATCCGCGAGGGCGAGATCAAGAAGTTCATGATCCAGCCGATCGACCTGCTGTCGTTCCTGCTGCTGGCGCGGATCGCCCACAAGCTGGTGTACTACATCGTGGCGACCGGGCCGTTTGCGCTGGTGTTCTTCCTCTGCGGCGACTACTTCCCCCCCTGGCCCGAGGCGACGCAGATCCTGGCGTTCGTGGCTTCGCTGCTCATGGGCTTCCTGCTGGGGTTCTTCCTCGAGGCGACCATCGGCATGCTCGGCTTCTGGTTCCTGGAGGTCAGCTCGCTGCTGTTTGTCTACATGCTGTTCAACTTCTTCTTCTCCGGGCACATGTTCCCGCTCGACTTTCTCTACGGCTTCCTTCCCGACTGGCTCGCCAACCTAGTGATGATCCAGCCGCTGCAGTTCCTCGCCTACTTCCCGGCCGCGGTGTGGCTCGGCAAGGTGCAGGGCTGGGAGCTGCTCCAGGGCCTGGCGCTGCAGGCGGGCTGGATGGTGTTCTTCATGTTCGCCGCCCGCTGGGCGATGAACGCCGGCTACCGCCGGTACAGCGGGTACGGAGGGTAGGTGAATGCCGATTGCAGATTGCGGATTGCGGATTGGGGACCGCAGCTGGGGTGGCACTGCTGGCTCGCCCAGCAGTGCGAACCCGGTACCAGGCGCGCACTGCTGCACGTGCCAGCAGTGGCGCCCGTACCGCGTTGCAGGAGGCCATCGATGAACCCCCAATCCGAAATCCGCACTCCGCAATCCCCAATCCTCCTCTACCCCCGCCTGCTCTGGACCTTCGCCCGCAACAGCCTGATCCGGGACATGACGTTCCGGTCGAACTTCCTGATCGAGATGGTCAGCAGCATGACCTGGATGGTCATGAACTTGGGCTTCTACGCACTGGTGTACGGTCTGCTCGGCGAAAACTCCTCGGGCCAAGCCACGATTGAGGGCTGGACCAAGTACGAGTTCTTCGTGTTCATCGCCACGACGATGTTCGTCAACAGCCTGGTGCAGGCGTTCTTCATGCCCAACGCCCAGGAGCTGAGCGAGCTGGTCCGCACCGGCGGGCTCGACTTCGTGCTGCTCAAGCCGGTCGACGCGCAGTTTATGCTGTCGCTGCGGCGGATCAGCTGGTCGTCGCTGGGCAACTTTTTCGTGGCGCTGCTGCTGCTCGGCTACTCGCTGTCGCGGCTCGAGGGCCGGCCCGATTCCTGGCTGGCCGCCCTGCTCTACCCGGCGTATGTCGTGGCGGGCGTGCTGATCCTGTACAGCATCATGATGACCCTGGCGGCGACCAGCATCTGGCTGGGCCGCAACCAGTCGCTGTACGACTTCTGGTTCTACATCACCAACTTCTCCCGCTACCCGATGGAAATCTACCAGGGCCGCTTCGGCGACCCCATCCGCACGGTGTTCACCTTCGTGGTGCCAATCCTGATCGTCATCAACGTCCCGGCCCGGATGATGGCCAAGCCGCTGACGCCCGAGTACGCCCAATTGGCCGTGTACGGCGCGGTGGTGACCGTCGCCGCCCTCTGGTTTAGCCGCTGGGTTTTCCAGCGGGCGCTGGCGAGTTATCGGAGCGCGAGTAGCTAGGGCGTTGGGATCGTCATCGCAGGAGTGATAGGCATGAAGCCCGGAGCACCAAAACTGGCTCTCGCAATCGGCGTTGCACTTGCCTGCGGGTGCTCCGTGATCCTGCCCTATGTCACCACGACGATTCCCCCTACCGAGGCGACGCGTGGGGAGATGCACAACATCTGCCACGCGCTAGACGCCTACTACGCAAAGCACTCGTCGCTCCCCGAAGCGCTCTCGACGCTGCCGCCGGTCGAAAACCGCATCTTTCGAATCGAGGACTCTTGGGACCGCCCATTCGAATACAAAGTTGAAGCGGGCAACTACGCTCAGATCACTTCGCTTGGTAAGGACGGCCTGCCAGGTGGTTCTGGCGAAGACTCTGATTTGGTCGTTCGCTACCTTCCCGGAGTCAGTGGTCGTTTTGACTGGATTAAGGCTCCAGATAGGCACGTGGACTTCTAAAAAATCAAGAAATGTAAGTAGCACCGCTCCCGCGAGCCCCGTCGTCGTCGCCTTCGCATCGGCCGTCACTCCCCGGCAGCGGTCGATGCGAAGGCGATGGCGTCGGGGCGCTCCCCCGTTGTTGATGTCGAGCCGAGGTTGGGCGATTTCTGTTCTCGTTTTGTCCAAAATATCGAGCGAAGGGGACAAAACCGCCGGGCGTCATTTCCCCCCGGGCTCGTTCCACCCTGCCATTGCAGCCGCTATCTCAATCGACCGGCGGTCGCCCCGCCAGGTTTTGTCCGTCGCTGGTCGCTAGTCGGCCTCAACAGGGACAAAACGCAGCTGCCGCAGCCAGGCCCCCGACCGCGCAGCAGCGAACCGCCGCCAGCAGGTCTTGCTCTCGTAATCCCCGGACGCAATCGTTGGAGCAACCACTATTGGACCGCGCCGGGTGGCTCATTTCCACAACAACATCGCGGCCAAAGGCCGCGCTGCACGGTGCGATTCCACGCTACGCGGCGACCCCTACAACTCGTCGCCAGTGGGCAATCGGAAGGAGCTAGAGAAGACCGAGTCTTTGTGGAGCAGTGTGCCCTTGCCGACGTCGCCGTTCCAGATCTCGTAGTCGACCAGCACCCGCACCGGCGGTCCTAGCAGCTCTGGGTGATGGCCGCCGCCGAAGTCGTAGCCGCCGGATGCGTGCTTGAACTCCTGCGTCAGCTTGCGTTGTCCTCCCAGGACAAAGACCGCCTTCTCCCCATCGGGCTGCAGCCAGTAGCTGTACTTGAGATGTAGTCCCTCCGCCGCGTCAGGGTAGGAGCCGGTCAGCAGGATCTTCAGCAAGCCGCCTTCGATCTGGTAGCCGACCTCGACGCCGCCGCTCTCCCACGAGCGGTCGATCGGCTGGTCGTAGACGACCGGCGTCTTCGCCGATCGTCGCGGCGCCAGCGCGCCGTAGCACGTCAGCCCCCACACTGCGGTAAACGCGAGCAGCGTTCCTAGCGAGAACCCCCTGGGCTTGGTCCCCTCCGAACGGTCGATGGGGTGGTCGCGGAGTGTAGACAGTGGCGGCGCTACCCGGGCGGTCCCACAAGCAGGGCACGCGACCTCGGACCCGCACTCGCCTGCCGAGAATGGAATCGCGGCGCCGCAAACGCAGTGCAAGAAGTTTCGCGTAGAATCGCCCATACGGCTTATGATACACGACTCCCGAGCTCAACGAACTCGCTCTCAGCAATGCCGCTCCCCCACCTCCACCTGCTGCCTGGACTGCACGGCACGCCCGAGCTGTACGCGCCGTTCGTTCTTGCGCTAGGCGACCACCCTTCGTCGACCACCCACTACCCCGACGACCCCAACGCGACCGCCGAAGACATCCTGGCGACCATCGCCCAGACGACGCCGACCGACCGTCCTTACGTGCTGCTGGCCGAGTCGTTCTCGGGGCCGTTCGCCGCGCGGTTCGCGGCCGCGCCGCCAGAGAACTTGGTCGGGCTGGTGCTGGTCAACACGTTCCTGCGGCTGCCACTCGCGCCGCTGACCTCGGGCGTCGCGCAGCTGCGGCTGCGGATGCCGTGGGCCATGTCGCGGCTGCTGCTGATCGACCGCTCCGCGAGCAGCGAGCTGCGGTCGCTCACCAAGCGGATCGTGCTGGCGATCTCGCCCGAACTGGTGGCCGCGCGGTTCCGCCTGCTAAGCAAAACGGACTCGCGAGAAAGCTCTGCGCAAATTCGATTGCCGACTCTCGCTCTTCACGGGAGGGGCGACTGGTTTGTCCTCCCCTACAACTCGGTCGGCATCGAGCGGACCATCCCAACCGCTGGCCGGAAATCGCTGCCGGGCCCTCATTTACTAGTCCAAACGCACCCCGAGCGGTCGTTGCAGGCAATCGCCAACTGGTGGGAATCAGCGGCGGCTGTCCCCGCTGAGGCCGCGCATTAGTGGCTCATTATTCGGCTTTGCGAGGCCCTTTGCGGCCCACCCCACCCCGGCCTTGCCCTGCCGCCTACTTGGAGAGTTCTGCTGGTCGCATAGACTACGGGCACGTGGTTTCTGACTAGACTGAGTGGGAGGCCCCCGCTCGGCAATCCGCAGACACCTTACAACTCAGGCCTGGCCCCAGGAGTTTGATTCCATGCGACTATCGATGGCTAGAACACTGCCTCTGCTCGGCGTTTGCGTCCTCTCGTTGGGGCTTACCCAGCCGACCCTCGGCCAAAGCCTCGTTCTGCAGTGGGCGTTCGACGAGGAATCGGGCGACGCCCTCGACACCGGCGCCGTGAGCCCAACTGCCAATGGGACCTTGGGGAGCGGCGCCGTCCGCTCGACCGACACCCCCGGCGGGGGCCCTGGTGGCTCGATCGACCTCAGCGCTACGGGGTCCGACAGCAACGTTCTCGGCGGCGACCCCCTGAAGGTGAACTCGCTCGAGAAATTTACCCTGTCGACCTGGATCAAGATGACCGGCGACAACAGCCTCGACCAGGGCGGCAGCAACAACGTGCGGCTGATGTCGCGGCAAGCGGGCAACAGCTTCTTTGATGGTTTTACTTGGAACCTCAACCCGCCCAACGATGGTGAGGCCACCACCTCCTCGCCGGACGATTTCCGGATGGGCATGTTCATCGGCGGCCAGAACGACTTCGGATTCGCGTTCGCCGACGCCGACGTCGAGGGCCAGGGTGGCGAGTGGACCTTCCTGGCGGTGAGCTACGACGGCACGAGCGCCGAGAACAACATGAAGTTCTTCTGGGGCGGCGAGGACACCCCGGTCACGCAACTCGGCAGCACACTCACGACCTCGAACGACCCAGGCGGCCTGTTCAACGAAACCCCCGCCGACTTCGCCATCGGCTACACGACCGCGGCCCCGACGGCCGATGTCTCGATCGCCGGCCTGCAGGACGACGTCCGCGTCTACGACGACCTGCTCGACCTCGCGGCGCTCGACGCGGTGCGTCTAGAGAACCTGCCGTCCGTCAGCGTCCTGCTGGGCGACTTCAACAGCGACACGGTTGTCGACGCGGCCGACTACACCCTGTGGCGCGACAACGACGGCGCCGACGAGTCGGTGCTCAACGGCGCCGGCGACGGCTCTGGGACGGTCGACCTCGGCGACTACACCGCCTGGGCCGCCAACTACGGCGCGGGCCAGGTGGCGCTCTCGAGTGCGTCGGTCCCCGAGGCGACCACGCTGTCGCTCGCGTGCCTGACGCTGGCCGGCGTTGGTGGCATGCGTCGTCGCGCGTAGGGTCGCGCGGCGTCTCGCAGCAGAATTCACGAGCCCCGCCGGCCAGTCAGATCGGTGGGGCTCGTTTCGTTCACCCTACCCGTTTGGCGGCGGCGAGATTGCCCGCCGCACCGCGTCGGGGGTCAACGCCTCGGCGGTGTGGCCGTTCACGCCCCGCACGGTCTTGGCCTGCAGCAGGGCGTTGTAGATCGCCTCCTGGGTGGCGTCGGCGGCAGCCTCGAACAGGGGCGTCAGCCGGGCCTCGTCGATCACGACAACGGCGCGGGTCACGGCGTCACCCTCGTAGGGGATGCGGTTGGTTTCGGCGGTAGAGAAGGCGATCACGTAGTCGCCGCTGCCGTGGGAGAAGTTGGCGCCGGTCCGCGCCATCCCAACCAGCGCGCGGCGGGCCACACGCTTGAGCTGCCGCGCCGAGAGCGGCGCGTCGGTGGCGACCACGATCATGCACGACCCGTACTCGACCGGCGGCCCCCCGGTGTTGGCCTGCGTCCTCGGCGGGTCGATCACGGCGCCCCCGATCGTTAGCCGGCCGCCGTAATTGGTCTGCACCAGCACGCCTAGGGTGAACCCGCCTGCCTCGTTGGGCAGCACACGCGACGAGGTTCCGACGCCGCCTTTGAAGCCCATGGTCGTGGTGCCGACGCCCGCCCCCACGGCGCCCTCCTCCACCGGGCCGCCGTACGCGTCATCGAGAGCCGCGCGGAAGTGTTTCTGAGTGAGCGGTCGCGTGCGGATGTCGTTGAGCCAGCCGTCGTTGGTCTCGCCGACGACCGGGTTCACCGAACGGACCGACTCGTTGCCCGGCGCCGCGAGAGTCCGATCGACCAGCGTGGCGGCGGCCTCCCACACGTTCAGCGTGTTGGTCAGCAGGATCGGGGTCTCGAGCTGTCCGAGCTCGTCTACCTGAGTGGAGCCAACGAGCTTGCCAAAGCCGTTCCCGACCGCGATGGCGGCCGGCGGCTTGCGCCGGAACACGTCGCCTTGGTGCGGCACGATGGCCGTGGCCCCGGTGCGGATGCTGTCGCCTTCAATCAGCGTAGAGTGCCCGACGGTCACCCCGGCGACGTCGGTGATGGCGTTGTGCCTGCCGGGCGGGTAGTCGCCGGGCGCGATACCCAGCTCCCGGCAGCGGGCCCGCGGTTCGGCGTTGGCAGGAATGACGAGTAACAGGAAAAACAACAACGCTCGCATGGCAGATCGCCCTTTGGTGTATTTCGTTGCACTCCGACGGATCACTAAATCCAGCCAACGCTGCCGCGATTACTGTCGGCGGAACATGAAGTAGGCCGCGCCCGCAATGCAGAGCGACGCCCACAGGTAGTCGAGTGTGAGCCGCTGCCTCAGATAGAACACCGAAAACGGCACAAACACCGATAGCGCGATCACCTCCTGCAGCACCTTCAGCTTGCCGACGTCCATCACCGTGTAGCCGATCCGGTTCGCCGGCACCTGCAGCAGGTACTCGAACAGCGCCACGCCCCAACTTGCCAGCGCGACCAGCATCCACGGCTTGCCGGTCATCCCACGGAGGTGCCCGTACCAGGCGAAGGTCATGAAGATGTTGCTGCAGATCAGCAGCAATATGGTTGCGACGTGCGGGGGCATGACGGAGCCTGGCGGTGAGGGAGTCGAACGCCGCCGTTCTAGCCCGCCGACGACCGCTTGGCTACGCCCCTCCCGAGGCCGATCGAGCAGACCAAGGGTTGGTCGCGGGCCGGCCGCTACTCGCCCATCACCGTCACGACGATGTGCCGGCGGCGCGGCTTCACGTCGCACTCCAGGTGGACGATCTGCTGCCAGGTCCCCAGCATCGGCGCGCCCTTGGTGACCGGGAACGAGAAGCTGTGCCCCATCCAGGTCGCCTGCAGGTGCGAGTGGGCGTTGCCGTCGTGCCACGCCTGCTCGTGACCGTAGTCGCGTCCCGGCGGGATCAGCCGGTTAAGCACCTCGGGCAGGTCGCGGGCCAGGCCGGGCTCGAACTCGATCGCGGCGATCACGCCGGTGCTGCCGACATTAAACACCTGGGCCATCCCGGTCGTGACGCCCGACGCGGCGACGATGCCGGCGACCTGCTCGGTGAGGTCGCGCATGTCGCCGTGGCCGTTGGTCTCGATGGTGAATTCTTGCTGGTGGACCATAAGTAATCCCCTCCCCCTCAGGGGGAGGGTTAGGGTGGGGGTGAAGTCGGTACAAGGGTGGCCGGCTTGAGCCCGCCGTTATGCGCCGGACAACGATAGGTTTGAAGGCTGACCTAGTATCCGGGGCGCCCCCACCCCGGCCCTCCCCCGAAGGAGGAGGGAGTTTTCTACGACCTGGTCAGCACGCTGGTGACCTCGGTCTCGGCGGCGTGGCCGCGGAGTTCTCTGGGCAGCGGGAACGACACGCTCTCGGTGCGGATCACCTGCGGCTCGACCGTGGCGTTGTAGCGGTCACGCAGCAGGTCCAGGCACTCATTGACAACCGTTTCTGGCGCGCTGGCGCCGGCGGTCACCAGCACGGTCTCGACGCCCTCGAGCCAGGCGGGGTCGATGTCGCCGGCGCCGTCGATCAGGTGGGCGGGCGTGCCGCACTCGGTCGAGAGCTCGGCCAGCCGCGCGCTGTTGCTGCTGTTCTGGCTACCGAGCACCAGCGTCAGGTCGGCCTGCGTGGCGAGCTTGGCGACCGCCTCCTGCCGGTTGCTGGTGGCGTAGCAGATGTCAGACTTGGGCGGCGCGGCGATGTGCGGGAAGCGTTGCTTCAGCCGGTCGATGATGCGGTTGGCGTCGTCGACGCTGAGCGTGGTCTGCGTGAGGTACGCGACCTTCTTTTCGTCGGCGACCTTGAGCCGGTCCACGTCCTCGGGGCTCTCGACTAGCAGGGTCGCCTCGGGCGCCTCGCCCATGGTGCCGATCACCTCGTCGTGCCCCTCGTGTCCGATCAGCAGGATGGTGTAGCCCGCCTTGGCGTACTTGATCGCCTCGAGGTGGACCTTGGTGACCAGCGGGCAGGTGGCGTCGATGGCGGTCAGGTTCCGCCGCCGGGCCGCCTCGCGAATAAGCGGCGAGACCCCATGCGCCGAAAACAGCAGCGTGGAACCCTCCGGTGCGTCTTCGATGTCGTCGAGGAACGTGACGCCGCGGTCCTTGAAGTGCGAGACCACATACCGGTTGTGGACGATCTCGTGGTAGACGTAGATCGGCGCCCCGAACGACGCCAGGGCGAGCTCCAGCGACTCGATCGCCATGTTCACGCCCGCGCAGAACCCGCGTGGGCTGGCCAACAATACCTTCATACGCCTGTCTGGCTCCGCAGCACGATTTGCGACATTCGGGTCGCGACATTGGGGACTTGGTAGTCCCCATTGTAGGCGTGCGGATCGGGCGGAGAAACCGGCCGCGGCCTGGGTGGCACGCCCTGAAAGGGCGTGGTGAACCCGGCACCGACGCAACCACGCCCTGACAGGGCGTGCCACCCCAATGGCCCACGGAAAAAGCGACTCAGCGGCCCCAGCGACTCAGTGGCTCGGGCGCCGGGAAGCGGCGTTCGAACTCTTCGAGCTGATCGGAGAGGCTTTTGGCGAAATCGCTGTACGAATCGAGCGGCAGCAGGATGGGCTGGAACCACTCCTGCTCGAGGTCGATGAGTAACTGTTCCTGCTTCTCGGGGAGGGGCTGGGCGGTCATGGCGTCCTCTTTCTGCGGTTCCGAGACCCAGCACGGCCCAGTCGTGATGAAGGCGGGCGGGGCGACGACTGACGGGGCAGCCGGCTGGGTCTAATTCTTGTACGCAGGACAGGCGCCAGTGTTGCCAGGTTCGGGGCGGATTTCGCCACGAATCCGAGCCCCTCAAAGAAAAACCCGCACGAAGCCTAACGGCCGGCAAGAACGGACCGCGGCCGACGAATACACAGGTTCGCGCCGGCTTAGAAAGCGGCCTACCGCCATGCGATGAGGCGCCGACGCCACACGCTACCGCTGCGCGTCGGCCGGCGCGGGACCATTCGGCTGCCCGTCGGAACGCCCCCCAGGCCGCCGCCCGTTCATCTGGGTGCGTCGTTGCAGCTGCTGGACGGTGCGGCCAAGCTCGTCGGCGTCGAGCTGACCGTTGCCGTTGGCGTCGAGCCGGTCGAACCGCCGCTCGAGGACGCCGGCGGCCTCTTCCCGAGAGATCATGCGGTCGTTGTTCGCGTCGAGCTGACGGAGCATCCGCTGCATCGCGCCGCCCCCCTCGGCCTGCATCCTGCCCCGCTCGCGCCGCATCGCGTCGGGGTCTTCATTGCCGGGGCGGTCGTTCAGCCGCGGCGAATCGCCTTCGGCCATCCCTGCGAACCGCGCCGCCCGCTGCGCCTGCCGCTGAAACTCCTCGAGGGTGACGTCGCCGCTGCGGTCGCGGTCGGCAGCGCGGAGCAGCCGCTCGACCCGATCGCGGGCCTGCTCGGGGACCTCGTCCAGGGCTACCCGCCCGTCGCGGTTGGCGTCGAGTTGCTTGAACATTTCTTGTGTGCGGCGTGGGCTGGCCAGCGCCTCGCGGGGGTTGGGCTGGCTGCTGAACCGCTTGGCGGCGGCGCCCTGCTCGGCGTCGAGGCGGCGGAGCTGCCGCTCGACGTCCCAGCCTTCTTGGCGGGCTATCCGCACCGCTGTCTGCGACGCCCGGCGGCCCCCCTGCACCAGCTCGCGGTAGGCGATCTGACCGTTCTGGTCGCCGTCGGCGGCGCGGGCCAGCTGGTCGAACGCCTCGCGCAGCTCGGCGGGCGCCTCGTCGCGGGTGAGCATCGCGTCGCGGTCGGTGTCGAGCTTCAGCAGCAAGAGCCGCAGCGCGTCGGTCGCCGGGGTCGAGTCGGCCGGCTCGTCGACAATCGGCTTGGGGGGCGTCGACGGCGTCAGCCCCGCGGCGAACTCGGCAGCAGTCAGCCTGCCATCGCCGTTTTGGTCGGCCTTGCGGAGCAGCCGCTCGAACAGCCGCTGGTGCTCGCTGGCCACCTCGGCCGGGTCGAGCAGCTGGTCGCCGTTGGCGTCGAGCCGGGCAAACAAGTCGTCGGCGGCCTCGCCCGCTCTTGCCTGCGACGGCGCAAGCGACAATGCCAGAACGAGCCCCACCCAGAGCGGACCAACCTCCACCAGTTTCGAGCGGCTCATACCAGCACTCCCGACGAGTCGATAAGGAACAACGGGCGGCCCCGCGGACCAGAGCCCCTAGTGTACCTTAACCCCAAGCGGCGCCCCGGGTTTCGACTGCTAGCGTCCGCGGACCGATCCGCCTTCCGACCGGCCGCCGATTCCCCTACATTCCCCCGGTTTGCCCGCTCTTTCGGATCCCTGCCACCGGATCGCTGCACCGGACCGCCCGCCATGGCCGACTTCAAGACGCACGTCACGTTCAGCAGTGTGCTGGGCTGCGGCTACGCGTTCGCCGGCATGACCGCCGGCATGGGCATGGATACCTCGCTGGTGGCCGGCGGCCTGTGCGGCCTGTCGGGCATGCTGCCGGACGTCGACAGCGACTCGGGCATCCCCCGCCGCGAGACCATGGGCTTCGCCGCCGCGATCGTGCCGATGCTGCTGGTCAGCCGCTTCCAGCAGTACCAGCTTGAGCACGACCAGATGGTGCTGATCGCGGCCGGGCTGTACTTCGGGATCCGGTTTGGCCTCTCGAAGTTAATCGGCGAGTTCTCCGTGCACCGCGGCATGTGGCACAGCATTCCGGCGGCGCTGATCTTTGCCGGGCTGGCGTTCCTGATCACCGGCTCCAGTGACCTGACCATCAAGTACTTCAAGGCGTTCGCCGTGTTCCTCGGCACAATGAGCCACCTGGTGCTCGACGAGGTCTACAGCGTCGACACGCGGGGCATCGTCCCCAAGTTCAAGAAGTCGTTCGGCAGCGCGGTGAAATTCTGGGGCAAGAGCCCGTGGGCCAACTTCTCGACCTACGCCAAGCTGATTGTGGTCGCGATGTTAGTCTTCGGCGACATGTCGGTGGTGACGCGGCTACGCGAGACCCACCCCGGCCTGGCCGACATTGCCGAGGCGACCGGCGAGCGGGTCCGCGGATTTACCGAAGGCGGGGCCGCCCCCCAACCGCCACCGCAGCAACCACAAGCCACGCCGCCCTCGTGGTGGGGCCAGCCTCAACAGCCAACCCAGCGTCAACAGCCAACCCAGCCTCAGCCCGCCCTGCCCCAGCCAAGCTATCCGCCGCAGGGCGGTCAGCAGCCGGCCTATCAGCAGCCCAATTACCAGCAACCGGCTTACCAACAACCTAGCTACCCGCAGCAGCAGCCCCCACAGGGATTCGCCCCGATCCAGCAGCCGACCAATCCGGGCGGCTTCCGCCCCAACAGTGGCGGCTACGGGAGCGACTACGGGACTGGCTACGGGCAGCCCGCGCCGCAGTACAACTACCCGCCCGCCGCTCAGCACGCGCAGCCGGGTGGCTGGAACCAACGGTAGGCGTGTCCTGCTCGCCCGACTTCGTGGTCCGCGGTAGACTGGGTCGGTCCCAGTCGATCGTCTTGCTTGTCCGCCACGACATGAGCATCACTCACGAAGTTGAAGAACTCGCTGCCGACCAGTTCCGCTGCCGAATCTTGGACAGCGGAGCGCCGGTAGATTACGGGCGGGTGATCGAGTTGTGGCGAACCTCTGCCGCCTTTCGCAGCGATTTCAACCGGGTGCTGGCGGACTCGCCTCTCGACGCGTTCCGTTGGGAGACTCCGCCAATTACCATCAATACGTTGGGCCGCGAATTCGAGTTTGTGCTCCTGAGCGCCGCTAGCTTCATCGATCGGCCAACTGACTCAGTAAGCTTCGCTGAGTTCTTCACGACCGACAACGCCAACGAGGGAGTTGTCGCGTTTGCCAATCTCCGCGGTGATTCCACGTTGGTGGTCCCGTCGCCACGAACCCATGAGACCGCCTACGGCCACCTCGCCTCGTTTGTCCGATCGGCTCCCCCCACGCAATGCGACGCCTTCTGGCGAGTTCTCGGGGCCGAGGTACACCGCGCCCTCGACGCCCGCCCGCTGTGGGTCAGCACCGCCGGCGGCGGCGTCGCGTGGCTGCACGCCAGGCTCGACCGCCATCCCAAGTACTATCAACACCGTCCCTATCGCGATGCCTAGTCAGCTCTCTTACCTCGACCACCACGATCGACTCGTCGAGCACTTCGCCGCCCAACTCGGCTGGCGGGGGCTGCAGCGTTGCTCTTTCACGCTGACGCCAGACATTGCCGGGTCGTTCCCTGTTGGAACCGTCTGCACAAATTGGACGACGACCCACATCAGGTTCAACCTGCAAGTCAATCACCTGTCGACCGAGCCGGACAACTACCGAGCAGCGGTGGTGGCCGAGTCGCGGCTGATCGGGCACACTTGGCACGAACGCGCCACCTTCACCACGCTCGAACAGGCAGCCGCCGAGGCCCAGCGGCTGCGCGGGCACTGCGCCCGCCAAAACTTCCGCGACCCCAAGTGGGTCCGCAGGTTCCTCGAGCAGCACCCCGACCGACTCTACCAGCGGCGCAAGCATTGGCGGGGCTGGAAGGCGCGGGTCAAAGCCCGTTCTAAGCCGCTGCGTTAGCCGGGGCGCGGCGCCGAGGTGGTCTTGAAACGGACCGAGCCCTGACGCTCGATCGACAGCACGCCGTCCCAGCTGTCGGGCGGGGCGGACGCGTCGCGGAGCAGGTCGCGGAGGAAGCACGAGCACGGGTCGTCGGCCGGGGCGCCCTGCAGCAGCTCCGACGCGGCGGCCCAGTCGCCCTGCTCGATGGCGGCGACTGCGGCGTCGTACGCCTGCGACTCGTCCGGCGACAACGCATCCGAAGCATCGAGCGTGTAGACCGCCACGGCCGATTCGACCCCCGGCGGGCGGAAGCGGCCGATGCGCCGCAATGCGGCCCCCTCCGGCTGGGACCCGTCGAGCCGCTGCCGGACCGCGTCGGCGGTCGCCTGGTCGAGCAGGATCGGCACGCCGACCTGCTTGGTGAGGTCCTGCAGCCGTGAGGCGAGGTTCACCACCGGGCCGAACACGCCGACCTTGATCTGCTCCATGGCGCCGATGCGGCCGGCGATCGCTTCGCCGTGGCCCACGCCGATACCGACGCGGAAACCGTGCAGCGGGCTCGACGCGTCGCGCTGCGCGTCGGCGAACGCGCGGTGGATGGCGATCGCCGTTCGGCAAGCCAACAGCGGGCCGTCGGGGTTGTCGTCGGGCCAGCCCCAGAACCCCAGCGCCGCGTCGCCCTGGAAGTCGGCGATCACCCCCTCGTACTTGAGGATGCCGCGGGTCATGGCCGACAGGGCGTGGCTCACCTGGTCGAGCAGGGCGCGCAGGTCGGCGGCGGCCTCGACCTTGCGGCTGAAGCCCCGGACGTCGCAGAACAGCACGCTGACCGGCCCGCTGCGGGGCTCGAGCGCGTCGGCCAGCGAGCGGTCGGCGAGCCGCTCGATCACCGCCGGCGAGAAGAACTGCCGCATCTGTTGGTGCTGCTGCTCCAGCGAGCGGACCTGCCGCACGGAGCCGAGGAACCGCGCCACCAGCTCCGCGGTCCGCAGCTCGCCGATCAGGTCCTGCGGCGAGTCGACCTCCCGCAGCCCGGCGAACCGCCGCTGCCCCGTGACGTACAGGCACCACCACTCGCCCGGCCCAACCGGGATCGGCGTGCAGAACGCCCAGTCGAGGTCGTTGTTGATGGTGAAGTTTTCGTCGACCTGGCTGTCCTCGGCCCACAAGTGCACGACGCTCTGCTGACGCTTCCTGGCGGCGGCGATCAGCCGGCGGCTGGGGCGGAACCGCCTGACGGCCGCGTCGCGGCAGTCCCACCGCATGAGGGTTGCGTCGGCGGTCGGGGCGGAGCCTTCGCGATCGGGCCCATCGCGGCCGGCCCTTCCGCGGTCGGTCGGCCGGTCGTCGAACTGCATCACGGCCGACGCCGACGCGCCGCGGATCGTGTCGAGCAGCAGGTCGACCACCTGCTCGGCCAGGTGCGCGTCGTCGCGGCTCTGGGCGATCAGCTCGGGCATTTTACAGAGCGCGTGCAGGCAGCTCGCCGGGTTGCTGAACCGCTCGGAGGTGAGCAGGTCGTCGCCCAGCACGTGCTCAGCCACCAGGGGGTCGCCGTCGTCGGTCTGGTCGGCGGCCTCAAAGTAGAACGTGGTGTCGCCGATGGCAAACTTGTCGCCCGGCTCGATCCAGAACCGGCTGCTGGGGATCCCCTGGTAGAACACCGGGTTCCGCGCGGTCGGCAGCACGGCGACCTCCAGCCGCCCCTCGTGCAGTCGCAGCGTGGCGTGCTCGCGCGAGATCAACCGGTCCCACGGCACGGCGTAGCCCGATCGCGGGGCGCGGCCGAGCGTCAGCTCCTCGCCCTCGCCGAGCGCAAAGCGGTCCTGCTGGTTCGAGCCGCCGCCGATCGCCAGGAGTTCTGCCATAGTTGTTAGCGGACGCGTTCTACGAGAATCAAGGGAGCCATTCTACCACCGTTTGCAAAAGGCAGAATCGTATCGTTCACCAACGCCGACGATGGCCACCAAAAGGCACCATAAGGCTCGAAAGCTCGCGGACAAGCCGGGGTCTGTGGGCTCTCCTCTTGTGTCGTTTCGTGCCTTTTCGTGGCCATTCAAAAACCTATCCCAGCGACTGCCTGCCGCTACGGGGAATCAACAATCAGTGTCACTGGGCCGTCGTTCGTCAGGGTGACCTCCATGTGCGTGCGGAACCGGCCCGTGCCGACCGTCACGCCCCGCTCGCGGACCGCGGCGACAAAGTCGTCGTAGAGCCGCTCGGCCAGCTCCGGCGGCGCGGCGTCGATGAAGCTCGGCCGGCGGCCCTTCTTGCAGTCGCCCAAGAGCGTGAACTGGCTCACCACCAGCATCTGCCCGCCGACGTCCTGCAGCGAGCGGTTCATCTTGCCGTCGTCGTCCTCGAAGACCCGCAGCCCAACCAGCTTGTCGGCCATCCAGCGGACCGCCGCCGCGTCGTCCTGATGGCCGACGCCCAGCAGCACCATCAGGCCTGCGCCGATCTGGCCGACGGTCTCGCCGCTGACCACGACCGCCGCCGAGCTCACGCGTTGCACCACTGCTTTCAAGTCACAACCGCCTGGTTTGTTGGGTATAGGGAACCGCCGGCCGGCGGGTTAGCATAGGGGGTTTCTGCCTATCGTAACCGACCCGCCCGCCCCCACGAAACCGATGCCGCCGATTGTCCTGCTCGCGTACTACTGCGTGGCGATCCTGGTCGCCTCGGTGCTGGGGGGCATGCTGCCGGGCTGGCTGCGGCTGACGCACCGCTGGATGGAGGTGGCCGTCAGCCTGGTCGCCGGCGTCATGCTGGGCGTAGCGCTGCTCCACCTGCTGCCGCACGCCCTCGACACGGCCGCCCAAACCGGCAGCGGCCCCAACCGCTTCCTCGGCCCGCTGCAGTGGGCCCTGGCCGGCTGGCTGGCGATGTTCTTTGTCGAACGCTTCTTCTGCTTCCACCACCACGACCTCCCAGGCGAGGGACACGACTGTCACTCGCATGATCATGACCACGGGCACTCGCACGACCACAGCCACACGCACGAATCCCCCCACGAGCACCTCGGCCCGCTCGCCTGCGACGAGCACAGCCACGCGCACAGCGACCACGCGCACGACCTGTCGTGGGGCGGCGCCGCGTTCGGGCTGACGCTGCACAGCGTGCTGGCCGGCGTGGCGCTGGCGGCCAGTGTGTTCCACGAGCAGTCCGACCGCTCGTGGGCCGGGCTCGGCGTGTTCGTCGCGATCCTGCTGCACAAGCCGTTCGACTCGATGACCATCGCGATGCTGATGGCCCGCGGCAACCGCTCCCGCGGCGCCCAGGCGCTGGCGAACGCCGCGTTCGCGCTGGCGGTGCCCGCCGGCGCGCTGCTGTTCTACCTCGGCGCGGTCGACGGCCACGAGGCGGCCAACGCGGCCGCCGCCTCGGCCCTGGCGTTCAGCGCGGGCATGTTCCTCTGCATCTCGATGTCCGACCTGCTGCCGGAACTTCAATTCCACCACCACGACCGCTTCAAGCTCTCCGCGGCGCTGCTCTTGGGCCTGGCCGTAGCATGGGCGGCTTGCCGGTTTGAGCAGCACACGCACGCGCCGCCGGCCACACCGCCACTCCCTGCCGCCCAACCAGAAGCGGACAGCTGAGCCACGGGTTCTGTCCGACCCGTTTAGTCCGACCCGTTAAGTCCGAAAAAACGAGCCAAGGGTACAAAACCCCACGCTCAGCACGGCCCCATCGGCCCTAAGTGCTTTCGCAGTCGCCAGTCACTTCTCCTCGCTCCGAGAACCCCCGCAGGGTTTTGTCCGGCATGGATCGCCGACCGGACAACTCGCCAACGACCGCCAGCCAAGACCCCAGTGCGCAGCGGCACCCCCGCCGACCACCAGCGAGGGTGGACAGGTAGGGGTCTCCCCCATTAGACCGCGGGCGGCGCCGACTTGCAGCAACAAACTGCCGCCAAAGCCTCGCAAAGAGTTCGACGGAAAGCCCGCGGCCGCCCGCTCGGCGACGTCCGATGGTGGGCACCATGCTCCTCGCTTGCACGGGCCTGGGTCGGCGTTCAAGCCATTGCCTCGCAAGCGTGGCAATGGCGCCCGGCCGAGGAAGCCGCTCTTGGCACGCGAGATTCGTCTTAACGAAAACTTCACAAAACAATGGTCCAATCTTAATGCTCGGTCGCCATCAGCGCCGCAGCACTGATTCAAGGTTGGAATCTTGTTCGTTTGGGGAACCTATGGTTCGATTGTCGCTTGTTGCTCTGCTCATCTGCTGCAGTTCTGCCTACGGTCAACGCTTCGGCGGAATCGAGATTGGCGCGAAGGGCGTCAAATGGGTGGCGATCGATCTCGAGCTGGGAGACCTCAGGAACCCCGTTACGATCGTCGCTTCCGGGGACGAGAACACCACGCTTTCGGCCCTGGGAGGAGCGTCCTTCCATCCCGGTGCGCTCCGCGCCACCATTCAAACGGTCGGTGACTTTTACCACCACCTTCATGAAGCGCTCCACGTTCCGGATGACCAGATCTTCATCGTGGTCAGCAGCGGGTTGCCGAAGGCCGAAAACCTGCAGGCATTAAAGGATGGAATCGCAGAGTTCACCAGGCATGCGGTGGATGTTCTCTCGGTCGAGGAGGAGGTTCGGCTAGGCATCTGCGGGCTCTGCATTCAGGAGCAGGATCGACTTGGCGACGCGCTGGTCATCGATGTCGGAAGCGGTAACACCAAAGGCGGATACCTGGTTCCGGCCGCTTTCAAGAAACGTGAAGCGATCACCACGTTCGAACTTCCTGGCACGGTCACGTTGACCACGGCAGTCCAGTCCATCGCCGCGGATCGTCACGTCGATTTTTGCCAAGCGAGTCTCGAGGCGCGTCACAGCGTCCTCGAGCCGTCCATCAGTCACCAGTTGCAACGGCATGAGGACCTTGAGTCGCGGCGACTGGTGTACATGAACGGTGGCGTCGTTTGGGCGCTTGCGACGTTTCTGCACCCCGAGATGCTGGAGTACGCCAACGTGCCGCTTCGTTTAGACGAACTGCACCAGATACGTGAAACACTGAGGAGCGCGAATGGTGAATACCCGCCTGTCGACGCTTCTCTTCTGAGTGCCGCGGTCACCGAGGAGATTAGCAGAGCCAAGCAAGTGTTCACGCCCGAGAACCTGATGGCTGGGAGCGAGATCCTGTGCGCCCTCGGCGAGAACTTGAGCTTCGAAGACCGCGCGGTCTACTTCGTAAGAAACGGAAGGGTTGCGTGGTTGCTGGGCTACGTCTCCGCGAAGGGCCGAGAGTCGCAAGTGATTCGATAAGAATCATGATGCGGGGGAGACTCCTACTCTGTCTGAAGCCGGGCGCCGTGCTCCACGCTTGCGTGGGCATGGGCCCGTGTTCGAGGCATCGCCACGCGAGCGTGGCAATGGCGTCCAGCTACCTGGGCCGCCGCTCTCGCTCCTTGAGCTGCAATGCCGCCTGCTTGGCAATGGCCACGCGGCGAATCCGATCCGCTCGGCGTTGAAGCCATTTGGGATCATCCGTGCTGGACGGAGATGTCATGCGTGCCTCGTACTCGTCGGCCAACGCGAACAGCTCTTCCGCGGTGAACTTCCGCATGCCGTACACGCCGTCGAATCGGCCCTGTGAAGGTTTGGCCATTGCGTCGCCCTCGTCACTGAAAATTGCGGCTTCACCGACGGGAACGCTGCACAGCGAAGCGGCGCAGTACCTCGCGTCCGAGTGCATGCATCGGTTGGGCCACTCCTTCTGTCACACGAGGTATTTCCATCCTGGCGTATCGCTGTAAGAGGCACGGAAGTCACCGACAACCCGAGCCAGGAACGAAGCGAAATCCCCGCTGATCTGTGTTAGTAAGCCATCTTCCTGGGACCAGCGCCAGACTCGCCCCGTGGCATCCATCAGAAAGGCATTGCCTCCCCCGTCTGTCGCTACCGGGATCGCGGGGGCTTCCCCGATTACTGCTGGGAAGTCGCCCCGTCGTAGGCTCTGTGACAGCTCCTCAACGCCGCCGATCCAGTATCCATTGTGCACGGACATGGCGACTATCGCGTCCACCTCGGAGAAGAATGCCCGCAGGTCATCAGGAAGCAGCAAGCCGCCGAGAACCTCGAACTCTTGGAGCGCCTGAGCCGTCGATGCAGGCCGAAAGGAGGGTCGTTCTTCCCAAGGGCATTCTTCGTGCGGCCATGCCTTAGCCAGTTCCCGCAGAGCTTCGATTGATTCAGCAACCGTCATGTTCGTTTCTCGGTCTGCCCAACTGGGGCCGTCACCGGGACGCCGGAGACACACCGTCCGGTTTGTCCGGCAGTACGCCCATGGCGCCCGGTTCGCTCTGCCAGCAAGCTGGTCAGTGCCACCGCGAAGCCGCGCCATCCTGCCGATTTCGGCTCGCGTAGATCCGTTTGTTAGCCCGGTCTGCGGGTGACAGGTTCGTCGACGTTGAATCGGTACTCCTCTGCACCGAGCTTGATCGTCGTTTCGATGCCGCCTTCGATTAGCATCATAGTAAGATCGTCAGGGATCTGGCAGCCATCAGGTGTTAGTGCAACGTACACATCAAGGCCCCCGTAGAACTGCAAATGCGCAAGGTAGAGTCCCAACGGATCCGGATCCGTCAACCGAAAGTTGAACACATCAGGGTTGCCACCTACTCGAGGTTTGCCTTCCAGCTCGATTGCCACTTTGTCTCGGATGAGCCGCTGGAATTCAGCCGGATTTGGTAAACAACTTGGAATGTAACCAAGGATCGTCCGAGATTCGCCGCTAAACTTCCGGCCAAACTGCGCAAAGTGAACGCCACGAGCGATGCGATCGAAACATCGGAGAAAGCGATCGTAATCAGGTGTTCCCCAGACAACGTCGATGAACTTGTTCGGGCCGAACTCGACAACGGACCATCTTTGGTTCTTCATCGCTCGGTCGAGTAGCGAAAACGAACTGCGGTGGATAGCACGGTTGACCTTGGAGAACTTGTGTGAATAGCCGATCGAATTGTTTCCGATGATTCCTGCAAGACTGACCATGAGGAATTCGTCATCGGACGATTTTCCGCTGTTGTGCTCATCACACGAGGGAACGGTCAGCAGATTCTGTCGATAGTCTGCACCCACGTCCTTGACCTCTGGAAAGAGGCACTTAGGCGGAACGTGCTCCCGGGACGTCGCTGGCTCGTCGCACATGTAGCAGGTTGGTCGGGGCATCGCGGACTCCGTTTGCGATGTGAGCTAAGAATCATCTGTTGATATGACAACTTCGAAATGACATAGGTTCGTTTCGGGCGAACAAGTAGTGGGCGGGGTTCGCCTTCTCGCACCCCAACAATACTGATCCCACCTCCCCCGCGTGCCGCCACCACGCGACGCCCCCGCTAATCATCATCCGTCTGCAGCACCGCGACGAACGCCTTCTGTGGGATGTTCACGCTGCCGAACTGCTTCATCTTGGCCTTGCCCTTCTTCTGCTTCTCTAGCAGCTTCTTCTTCCGCGTGACGTCGCCCCCGTAGAGCTTCTCGGTGACGTCCTTGCGGAACGGGGCCACGGTGGTGCGGGCGATGATCTCGCCGCCGATCGCTCCCTGGATCGGGATCTTGAACTGGTGCCGGGGGATCTCCTTGGCCAGCTTCTCGCAGTAGTGCAGCGCGCGGCTGCGGGCCTTGTCGCGGTGCACCAGGTACGACAGCGTGTCGACCGGCTCCTTGTTCACCAGGATGTCGACCTTCACGATGTCTGTCTGGCGGTACTCGATCGGCTCGTAGTCGAACGACCCGTAGCCGCGGGTCAGCATCTTGAGCTTGCCGTAGAAGTCGAACAGCACCTCGCCGAGCGGCATCACGCTGGTCACCTCCAGCCGGTTGGCCGACAGGTAGTCCATGGTCTGCGTGTCGGAGCGGTGCTCGCGGCACAGCTCCATCACCCCGCCGACGTACGTGTCGGGCGTGATGATCGAGGCCTTGATGTACGGCTCGCTGGCCGACTCGATCGACATCGGGTCGGGCCAGTAGCTCGGGTTGTCGACCTCCAGCTCCGAGCCGTCCCTGAGCGTCAGCTTGTACTTGACCGACGGCGCGGAGATCACCAGCCCGAGGTCGAACTCACGCTCCAGCCGCTCCTGGATCACGTCCAGGTGCAGGAGCCCGAGGAAGCCGCAGCGGAAGCCGAAGCCGAGCGCCGCCGAGCTGTCCTTCTCGAAGGTCAGCGCGGCGTCGTTGATGGCGAGCTTCTCGAGCGCCTTGGTGAGCTCCTGGTACTCGCCGGTGTCCATCGGGTAGATCGACGAGAACACCACCTGGCGGGCGGGCTGGTAGCCCGGGATCGGCGCGTCGGCCGGCCGGTCCTTGAGCGTGATGGTGTCGCCGATCTCGATGTCCTGCACGCTCTTCACGCCGGCCACGATGTAGCCGACCTCGCCCGCGCTGAGCTGCTTGCGGGGGACCAGCTGGAACTGGTTGTAGCCGACCTCGTCGACCTTGAAGTCGCGGTCGGCGTGCATGAAGTGGATGGTGTCGCGGCTCTTGAGGGTCCCCTCCATCACGCGGCACTGCAGGATGACGCCGCGGAACTTGTCGAAGTGGGCGTCGAACACCAGCGCCTTGAGCGGGGCGTTGGGGTCGCCCTTGGGGGGCGGCAGGTGCTCGACAATGCCGGCCAGCACCTGGTCGATGTTCAGCCCGGTCTTGGCCGAGATCGGGATCGCCGCGAACGGGTCGAGGCCTAGCTCGGCGTCGATCGCTTCCTGGGCCCGCTCGATGTCGGCCGAGGGGAGGTCGATCTTGTTGATGATCGGCAGCAGCTCGAGGTCGTGCTCGAGCGCCATATACAGGTTGGCCACGGTTTGGGCCTCCACGCCCTGCGACGCGTCGACGATGATCAGCGCCCCCTCGCACGCCATCAGCGACCGCCGCACCTCGTGCGAGAAGTCGACGTGCCCGGGCGTGTCGATCAGGTTCAGCAGGTAGTCCTTGCCGTCGGCCGCCCGGTAGTTGAGCGTGATCGTGTTGCTCTTGATCGTGATGCCCCGCTCGCGTTCGATGTCCATCGAGTCGAGCATCTGCTCGTGGAGTTCGCGCTGGGTGACGCCGTCGCAGGTCTGGATGAGCCGGTCGGCCAGCGTCGACTTGCCGTGGTCGATGTGGGCGATGATGCAGAAGTTGCGGATGTTTTCCATGGCCTAGTTCTACCAAGAAAACGCCCCGAGCAGCAGCAGGAGCGCCCGCGGCAGCCCTGCTTGCAGAACCAACCGACGAGAAGTTCTGCCCGCTTATCGGGACGCCGGCGGCGGCTGCGGCGGGGTCGCGTTACACTAGGTGAGCGGGGCGCCGGTCGTATATTTCGCTCGTATTCTCGAGTGGCGAGTCCCGCCCCTCCGTCGAAGGCTCAGGAAGGCTCAGCTTCATGCCCGCCCACCGATCCAACTTTGGCGCCCTCGCAGCGGTGTTGCTGCTCGTTTCCTGCTCGGCCGCGGCAGACCAGCGGCCGAACATCGTGCTGATCCTCAGCGACGACCAGGCGTGGGGCGACTACGGCTTTATGGGCCACGAAGTTATCCAGACCCCAAACCTCGATCGGCTGGCCGCCAGCGGGATCACGTACCCCCGCGGCTACGTCGCAGCCCCGGTCTGCCGGCCCTCGCTGGCGTCGATAGTGACGGGTCACTACCCGTCGCGGCACGGCGTCACGGGCAACGATGTGCAGGGCGATCACGACCGCGCTGCGCTCGATGCGCCGCTGCGCGGCGAGTTCCACAAGCACCCGAGTTTCATCCGCCTGCTGAGCGACGCCGGCTACCTGACGCACCAGTCGGGCAAGTGGTGGGAGGGGTCGCACCAGGACGGCGGCTTCACCGCCGGCATGACCCACGGGGACCCGTCGCGCGGCGGCCGCCACGGCGACGCCGGCCTCGTGATCGGGCGGGAGGGGATGCGGCCGGTCACCGACTTCATCGACCACGCCGCCGAGAGCCAGCAGCCGTTCTTTCTGTGGTACGCCCCCTTCCTGCCCCACGCGCCCCACCGGCCGCCGCAGCGGCTGCTGCAGAAGCACCAACTGCCGGGCCGACCAGCAGACGCAGCGCGGTATTACGCGATGTGCGAGTGGTTCGATGAGACCTGCGGTCAGCTGCTCGACCACCTGCAACGGAAGCAATTAGCCGACAACACGCTGGTGCTCTATCTCTGCGACAACGGCTGGGCGCCGGTTAGCGACAACGCCGCCGATCTCAATCAGTCGGCCTGGACGCAGTACGCACTCCGCTCGAAGGGATCCCCCTACGAGAACGGCGTCCGCACGCCGATCCTGGTTTCTTGGCCCGGGCACGCCGCGCCGAGACAATCGGACCAACTCGCCCACGCGATCGACCTGTTCCCGACAATCGCCGCCGCGGCCGGCCTCGACGCGCCGGCCGGCCTGCCGGGCGTCAACCTGCTGGACGCGCAGGCGGTGCGGGAACGCGAGATCGTGTTCGGCGTGTGCCACGCCACCCACAACATCGACCTGCAGGACCCCGACTCGACCCTGCAGTACCTGTGGTGCGTCACCGACCCCTGGAAGTTGATCGTCCGTCGGCACGGCGTCGATTCGACCAAGTACCGCGCGCTCCACGACTGGGATACCGTGCCGGCCCGGCTCTACAACCTGCGGGTCGACCCGCACGAGCAGCGCGACCTGGCGGCCGAGCGGCCAGAGGTTGTCGAGCGTCTGCGGCGGTCGATCGACGCGTGGCGAGCGAAGACTCCCGCACCTGCCGTCAACTAGCGTGAGCCCCCAAGCGGTGGCTGTACTCCCTGAGCACGGCCAAAAAAGCAAACTGCCGGCTTTCGCCGGCAGTTTGCTGGTGTGGTCAGGATTGTGCAGGGCGGGCGGTCAGGCGTAGACCACCTGCGACTGCGGCTTGTGCGCGTCGGTCGTCTGGGCGCGGACCCACTCGACCACCCGCCAGTCGATCCAGCGGCGGTCGGGGTCGTCGCCGAAGCGGCCGACGAAGCCGAGGTGCCCGCCACCCTTGGTGACCACCACCTCGATGGCGTCGCTGAGCTGGAACTCCGAGATCGCGGCGGCCGGGATGACCGGGTCGTCCGCGGCGGCGATAATCTGGGTCGGCAGCAGGATCTGCGACAACCGCGGCCCGGCGCTGGCGTGGTTGTAGTACGCGTCGACGCTAGCGTAGCCGTGCAGCGGCGCGGTGATCTGCTCGTCGAGTTGGCGGATGTGCCGCGGCACGCGCGAGGTGTCGACCTCCGGCGGGTCGGGCATGGTCGCCAGGCGGCGTTCGATCTGCTTCCACATCATGCGGGCGAAGTGCCGCGAGTACGCGCGGCCGGCGCCGCGGCTGAACGACTTGTCGACCGCGTGCAGGTCGACCGGCGGGCAGACCGCCATCACGCTCATCAGGTTGCCGCACGGCTCGCCGCGGAGGTCGCCGGCCAGGTTCAGGGCGAGCGATCCGCCCAGCGAGTAGCCGATCAGGTGCAGCGGCGAACGCGTGCAGAGCTCGCCGATGTGCTCCACCACGGCGCGGACGTCGTCCCAGCTGCCGCAGTGGGCGCCGCCGCGGGCGTAGGGCTCGCCGGCGCCGCAGCCGCGGAGGTCCATCCGGAACGTGCGGACGCCCTCGGCGTTGAGCTTGGCCGCGGCCCGCTCGACGTACGGGCTGGCGTGCGAGCCGCCCAGCCCGTGCACCAGCAGGGCCGAGGGGTGCACGTCGGTCCAGCCGCGGGGGCAGTCGTCGTGCACCATCAGGCGGTCGCCGTCTTCGAGGTCGACCAACCGGCCTACCGCCTTGTACGGGCCGGCCTGCCAAGGGAACAACGCCCCGAACAGCGTCTGGGCATTACCTCCCCAGACCAGCGGGTGGGGACGGAACTTTCGCAGGAATCGAGTAGCAGCTACCACGGAGTCGTCGTACCTCAGGTTGATTGGCAACGCTGGCTGTTGTTAGCCTACGCAATCCACACGCGCTCGCCAAGCTTCCCAAACCTCCTGGGCCCGCTCGACACGGCGTCCGGCGTGCAAACATACCCGCTGCCGGTGCCAGGCGATGACTCAATCCGCCCGCCCGCCACGAGATTCTTGGCTTGCCGCGCCGGACCTAGCTGACGCAGCGGCTGTGCCTGGCCGGGAGCTTTCGACAGCCAGCGAAGGTTTGCCTGCTAGGCAGGGGGTGTGGTTCCCCGAACCCGCATCAACACTCCCGCCGGCAATCATTGCCGCGTTAGGTCGTTGCCGCCGTCAGTCCTTGCCATGGTGCTCGACGTGCGGCCAGTACCGTTGGAAGTCGAACTCTGGCGAGTTGTCCTCGTCGTGGCACAGCAGGCAGTTGTTGACCACCGGGCCCAGGTTCTGACCGTCCTTGTTCCCCTCGTTCTCGACCAGCTCCATGTGCAGCTCTTGGCGGAGGGCCTCGATCTCGGCGTCGTTGGCGTCGATGTCGCCGTTCTCGGCCGCGACGTGCTTGGCGGCCGGGCCGTGGCAGTTCTCGCAGCCGTTGTCGGTCAGGTGCGGCGTGGTCTGCAGGCTGGCGTATCCGGAGTTGAACGGCACGTACTGCTGCGGGCTCCAGCCCGTGACGTGGCAGCTCAGGCACTCCGGGTCGAAATGCCGCGGCGGGTCGAGGTCGACCAGCGTCTTGGTGGCGTGCGAATGCGGCGTGCTCTCGAACACCTCCATCGCGGCGGTGTGGCAGTCGCCACAAACGGCCGAGCCGGCAAACTCGTGCCCGGTCGGGTGGGCCACCGCCCGCACGCCAAGGCCCTTGAGGGTCATGGTCTTCAGCTCGTTCTGGTACGCCACGAGCATGTCCTGCATCTCCTGGGCATCCTCGAAGCGGTGATCGATCGGCACGCTCTGGTAGCGGAACGGCTTGGCGCCATCCGAGTACAGACCGATCGCCACGGCGTACATCCCCTTGTGGCCGACCTCTAGCAGGTGGCCGCTGGTCCCCTCGATCTTCCGTGCGTTGATCGCCGGGACGTCGGACCCCAGGCCCGCTACGACCCAGTCGAAGACCGGGAACTTCTTGGCGAGCTCGGTCGCCTCGGCCGGGTAGTCGTGCACCAGCAGCACGAGCTGATCGCACCCTTCGGCCTGCAGCTTGGGGACGACTTCCTGGAGCGCCTCCTCCGGATCGACCAGGTCGATGTCCGACAGCTGACCGAGCTTGGCGATCTGCTTCTTGCCGAGCACCGACGTGAAGCCGATCTTCAGGCCCCCTTTTTCGACCACGCGGTACCGCTGGCTGAAGGAGTCGTCGAAGCCGAACACGCCGACATTGGCGCTGGTCATAGGGTTGTTTTCGGAGTCGAAGTTGATCAGCACGCCCAACAGGTCCATCTGCAGGTCCTTGACGCCGAACGCCACGCCCTGGTAGTCCATCGCCACCAGCGCTTCGAGGCCGCGCCGCAGCTTAATCTGCGACTGCTGCCCGAACCGTTTGACCTGCCCGCCGGTGTCCATCGCGATTGGGTTCCAGCCCTCGGCCTCGAGCCCGGTGAGGAACGTGTAGCGGCGTTTCAGTCCGCCCTTCTGGTTGGTCAGCCCCGCGCAGCCGCACGGCTCGAGGTACCCGTCCTGCGCGCCGGTAAAGACCAGCGTCGCGTCGGGCTTCGGCCAGTCGGCGAAGATCCGCCCGTTGGCCTCGATCGGGTCGACCTTGGCGTGCTTGTCGGGGAGACTCGGCTTCTCGCTGTAGACCGCTTCGGTTGCTTCATCGCCGGAGCTGGCGTCGACAAACACGCCGATCACGAAGCACGACAGCGCCAGCATCGAAAGCAGCATCAGCCCGCGTACGCGGGCACTCGAATAACTACGACAAATCTCGGGCATCGCCGGCTCCGCGTGGTCGCGTGACGGTTTGTGAAACTAGGCAAGAACGTCTGCCGGGAGGATAGCTGATGTTGGCGCACCAAGCAAAGCCAACAAGCCGGCACGCGCTACGGTCTGCCGAGGGGCTACTTGGTCACGGCGAACCGTACCCGGACCAAGACCTCAGGGGAGTTGGGGTGGGTCGTCTTCAGCCGGATCACGCCGTCGTCCCCCTGCGGGGTGTTGAGGTGGATCATCGGCCGCGTCCCCTTGGGAATCGATACCGTCAGGTACGTGTGGTAGACGTCGTCGCGGCGGCGTTTGGTCTCGCCGATCTCGACCTCGAGCTCCTTGGGGTCGGTCGAGATTACCTCGAAGCGGGTGTCGGCGGCGTGGGCCCCTTTCACGGACAACAGCATCCGGCTGCTGGCGCCCTCGTCGCTGGGGACCATGCCGAGGTTCAGGACGCCGGCGTCGTCATTCCACTTGCCGCCGTGCAGCGTGATGTCGCCGACCACGCGGCCGACCACCGGCACCTCGAGTTCGTCGACCTCCCCTTCGGCGACCTCGCGGTTTGGCTTGATCTTGACCCACTCCATGATCTGCCCGACCGGCAGCTCGCCGTTGGTGGTGAGCACAATCCGTTGCCCGGCCACGGCGTTGGGGTCCTCGAGCTCCGAGCTGTCGACCGGCTCGAGCCGCACCTCGAACTTGCCCGCGGCCTCGTCGCGGTCGGGCGCGGCGGCGGTCAGCTCGATCGGCTCGTTGTCGGTTGTGTAGTAAATGACCGAGGAGGTAGCCGGCTCGCCGGCGCGGATCTCGCCGAAGACGAACGAGGTTGGCGTGAGGGCGGTCGGCTCGATCACGGTCCCCTCGATCGACAGCTCGATCGACGGGCGGAGCGGGTCGTTGGTGGTCAGCGGCGCGGTCTGACGGAACGGGCCGGGCAGGCTCTTGGCGACCCACTCGAGTCCGATCTCGGCCTCGCCGCCGGGCGGCACCAGGTCGACATTCACCTCGAACGCGGTGCACTTGCAGCTCGGGCGGCCAGGGGTTAGCCGCAGCGCGGCCGTGCCCTCGTTGCGGATTCGGAACTGGTGCCGCCGCTTGGCGCCCCGCTGCATGACGCCGAACTCGTAGTTCGGTTCAGTCACCACGGCCCTCGGCAGCGACGTGTCGGCGCCCGGCCCGGCGATGGCGCCGGACGGGTCGAGGCTCACCTCGACGGGGGGCCGCACGCTGGCGTACCCCACCGCGCTGCCGATCGCGGCGCCCAGAACTCCCCCGACAATCACGACATGGATGGCTTTCATACAATCAATTCTAGGATCCCGGTTCCGGGGGCGTCAAACACACGCCGCAGCCCAACGCCCTAGCCGCGGCTAGTAGGACCGTGCGAACACGGCCCGGCGGTCGGTCTCGGCGCCGGAGAACAGGCACTTACCCGGGCCGGCGTCGTCGTCCAGCGGCACGCAGCGGGGCGTGATCTTGAGGGCCTTGCACCTGGATTCCATCTCGGGGCCGTCGGTGAAGTAGGCGTAGGCGAGCCCCGCCGGCGACTTCTCGGCGAAGAACTTCTCGAACTCCTTGAGGTCGGAGATCTCGACCGTCGCGTCGTCACGCCGCTTAACGGCGCGGTCGAACAGGCCCTGCTGGATCTCCTCCAGGATCGAGGCCGCCTTGCCGACAAACGCCTCGGCGCTAATCGGGTCCTTCGGCGGCGGCCCGGACTGGTCACGGCGGGCCGGCTTGAAGCCGCCCTGGGCGATATCGCGGGGGCCGACCTCGATCCGGATGGGCACGCCCTTCTTGACCCACTGCCACTTCTTCTCGCCGCCGCGGAGGTCGCGGCTGTCGACCCGCACGCGGATCGGCTCGCGGTCGTACAGCTGGGCCTCGAGCTGGCTCTTCAGGTTCGAGACATAGTCCATCACCATGTCCCGCTCCTCGTCGTTGCGGAACATCGGCAGGATCACGACGTGCGCCGGCGCCAGTTTGGGCGGCAGCACCAGCCCGTCGTCGTCGGAGTGGGTCATGATCAGCCCGCCGACCAGCCGCGTGCTGACGCCCCAACTGGTGGTCCAGGCGTGCTGCCGCTCGCCCTCCTCGTTCTGGAACATGATCTCCTGGGCCTTGGCGAAGTTCTGCCCGAGGAAGTGCGAGGTGCCGGCCTGCAGGGCCTTGCGGTCCTGCATCATGGCCTCGATGGAGTAGGTCGCCACGGCGCCGGGGAACCGCTCGCCGGCGGTCTTCTCGCCCTTAATGACCGGCATCGCCATATGCTGCTCGGCGAACGCGGCGTAGACGTCCAGCATGAGGCGGGTCTCGTCCTCGGCCTGCTCACGGGTGGCGTGCACCGTGTGGCCCTCCTGCCAGAGGAACTCGGTCGTGCGGAGGAACTTGCGGGTCCGCAGCTCCCAGCGGACCACGTTGGCCCACTGGTTGATCAGGATCGGCAGGTCGCGGTAGCTCTGCACCCAGCGGGCGAAGGTGGCGCCGATGATGGTCTCGCTGGTCGGGCGGACGATCAGGGGCTCCTCGAGCTTGCTCTTGGGGTCGGGCATCAACCCGCCCTCGCCGTTGGGCACCAGCTTGTGGTGGGTCACCACGGCGCACTCCTTGGCGAATCCCTCGACGTGCTCAGCCTCCTTCTCGAGGAAGCTCATCGGGATGAAGAGCGGGAAGTACGCGTTCTCGTGCCCGGTCGCCTTGAACATGGCGTCCAGCCGCCGCTGGATGTTCTCCCAGATGGCGAAACCCCACGGCTTGATCACCATGCAGCCACGGACATCGGAGTCCTCGGCCAGGTCGGCGGCGGTGATGACCTGCTGATACCACTCGGGGTAGTTTTCCTCGCGGGTGGGCGAGATGGCGTTTTTCGGGCCCTTGGCCATTGCGGTGTGGGGGTAGCGGATTGTGGGTGGGGCAGTATTCGAGCGGTGATTCTACGAGATTCCGCCCCCCTGCGGAATCGCATCCCCCCCGGGCAATGGGGTCCCAATCTGATACGATGCGCCTTGGCAAACCCGAATCCCGCAAACCCCAATCCGCAATGTCCAACCGTCGTTACGTCTCCCAGCTCGGCCACAACGAACAAGTCCAGCAGGTTTTTCTCGCCAGCGACAAGCAGCTGCGGCCCAACCGCAGCGGGAACCTGTACCTGCAGCTAGAGCTGAGCGACCGCTCGGGCAGCATCGCCACGCGGATGTGGAACGCCAACGAGAGCGACTACAAGGCCTTCGAGAACGGCGACTACGTGGTAGTCGGCGGCGCGACGCAGTTGTTCCAGGGCAACATGCAGCTGATCGCCAACAGCATCCGCAAGGCCCGGCCCGACGAGGTCGACGAGGCCGACTTCCTGACGCTGCAGACCGAGGACATCGACAAGATGGCCCGGCGGCTGGCCGAGGTCCTCCGCGGGATCACCAACCCGGCGCTCTCGGCGCTGGCCGAGTGCTTCCTCGTCGACGAGGAGTTCATGGGCAAGTTCACCCGCGCGCCGGCCGGCATGAAGAACCACCACGCCTACCAGGGCGGCCTGCTGGACCACGTGCTGAGCCTGTGCGAGCTCGCGCTGCTGGTGGCGCCACGCTACAAGGACCTCGACCAGGACAAGCTGCTGATCGGCGCGTTCCTGCACGACTCGGCCAAGGTCGACGAGCTGGCCTACGAGCGCGACATCTCGTACACGGACGAGGGCCAGATGCTGGGCCACATGGTGATGGCCATGAAGATGATCGACGACAAAGTCAAAGAGGCCGAGCGGCTGACCGGCGACCCGATTGACGCCGCCCTCGTGATGGAGATCAAGCACCTGGTGATCAGCCACCACGGCGAGTACGCGTATGGCAGCGCCAAGCTGCCGATGACCCTCGAGGCGGTCGCCCTCAACCTGCTCGACAACCTCGACGCCAAGATGGCCAGCTTCAGCCAACTGATCAACGACTGCCCCAACAGCGAGAGCAACTGGACGCAGTACTACCCCAACCTCGACCGCAAGCTCTGGAAGGGCGTGCGGGAAGAGTGACGCGTAGCCGGACGGGCGGCGGGACGTGCGGCGACCACCGCCGCCGCTTCCTGAGCGTTTACCGACGCCGCGTGGCGCCGTCCCCTCCGCAACCAGAAACACCCTATGCACGACGAACTCCGCGCCGCGATCCTCTCCTACACCAGCAGCCCCGCCTACAAGCCGATGAAGCCCCGGCTCATCGGCGAGCGGCTCGGCCTCGAGGGCGACGACCTCGACCTCGTCAAGAAGGTCGTCAAGAAGCTGGTTAAGGAGGGCGAGCTCGAGTACGGGCCGCGGCACATGGTGCTCCCCTCGAAGGCCGACCACCCGGCCCGCGCAGCCCTCAGCGACGGGTCGCTCAACAAGGAGGCCAAGCCGGCCTCGCGGGGCAAGTCGTCCAAGCACGTGGTCGGCACGTTCCGCCGCGTCACCTCGGGCGACGGCTTCGTCCGCCCGGAGGGGACCCCCGCCTCGGCCGGCAAGGACGCCGACATCTACGTCAACAAACGCGACACCGGCGACGCCGCCAACGGCGACACCGTGCGGATCGAATTGACCGGCAAGGCCGGACACCGCGGCAAGGCCGAGGGCAAGCTGGTCGACGTCGTGTCGCGGGTGACCAACAAGTTCGTTGGGACCTACCTGGAGCAGGACGGCAACGGCCTCGTGCAGATCGACGGCAAGGTGTTCGCCGCGCCGATCTACGTCGGCGACCCCGGCGCCAAGGGCGCCCAGCCGGACGACAAGGTCGTGCTAGAGATGGTGCGCTTCCCCTCCCAGCTGCGCGAGGGCGAGGGGGTCATCACCCAGGTCCTCGGCGCCCGCGGCGCCCCCGGCGTCGACACGCTGAGCGTGATCCACGAGTTCGGGCTGCCGGGCGATTTCTCCGAGGAGGTGCAGGCCGAGTCCCGCCGCCAGGCCGAGCTGTTCGACGAGTCGATCGGCCCCGACCGCCGCGACCTGACCGGCGAGGTCATCGTCACGATCGACCCGCTCACCGCCCGCGACTTCGACGACGCGATCTCGCTCCGCAAGGCCCCCAACGGGCACTGGGAGCTCGGCGTGCACATCGCCGACGTGTCGCACTTCGTGCAGGAGAAGACCCCGCTCGACCGCGAGGCGTACGACCGCGCCACCAGCGTCTACCTGCCGGACCAGGTCATCCCGATGCTGCCGGAGATCATCAGCAACAACCTGGCGAGCCTGCAGCCCGACAAGGTGCGGTACGCGATGACGGCGGTCATCGAGTTCACCGAGGAGGGCGTGCCGATCGGCGCCGAGGTGTTCAAGAGCGCCATCAAGAGCCGCCGCCGCTTTACCTACGAGGAGGTCGACGAGTACCTGGCTGAGAAGGGGCTGGTGGAGCCCCGCCAGGACGCAAAGCCCAGCAACACCGGCGTGGTCTCGACGCTGGCGCGCGAGGTCGACACGCTCGTTGCGCAGATGTTCGAGCTGGCGATGATCCTCCGCAAGCGGCGGTTCGAACGCGGGGCGCTGGAGCTCAACATGCCGGAGCTCGAGATCGACCTCGACAAGCAGGGCCGCGTCAGCGGGGCCCACCTGGAGGTCAGCACCGAGAGCCACCAGATCATCGAGGAGTTCATGCTGGCCGCCAACGAGGCGGTCGCCCGTCACCTGGCCGACGCGGGCCTGATCTTCCTGCGGCGGGCGCACGGCGCGCCCGACCCCCGCAAGTCGAAGGCCCTGACCGAGTTTGTCCGCAGCCTCGGCTTCACTGTCGACAACCTGCAGGACCGGTTCGAGCTGCAGAAGCTATTGATGTCGATCAAGGGGGACCCCCGCGAGCACGCCGTGAACTTCGCCACGCTCCGCTCGATGCAGCGGGCCATCTACAGCCCGGAGGACGAGGGGCACTACGCCCTGGCGAGCGACTGCTACTGCCACTTCACGTCGCCGATCCGCCGCTACCCGGACCTCACCGTCCATCGGCTGATCAACGAGCTGAACGCCGGCAAGAAGCCCAAGCAGGAGATCGGGACCTACTTCCAGTGGGGCGACCACTGCTCCGACCGCGAGGGCCGGGCGACCGCCGCCGAGCGTGAGCTCAACAAAGTCAAGCTGCTCGACTACCTGAAGGACAAGGTCGGCCTCGAGATGCGGGGCGTCGTGACCGGGGTCGAGAGCTTCGGGCTGTTTGTCGCCGGCAAGGAGCTGCCGGCCGAGGGCCTGGTGCACATCTCCTCGTTGTCGGACGACTACTACAAGTACGACCGGGCCAGCCACTCGATCAACGGCTTCCGCGGAGGCAACAGCTACCGGCTGGGCGACGAGGTCCAAATCGCCGTGGCGGCGGTCAATGTCGACGCCCGCGAGCTCGACTTCCGCATCCTCGGCAAGGGGCCCCAGGCCAACAAGCCGAAGAAACGCGGCCGGGGCGGTCCGCAGAACAAGGGGGGGAGTCCGTCCAAAAAGGGGAAGGGATCCCCATCGGGGCGGCCTCCGCGTGGGAAGTCAGATAAAACCGGCAAGCAACGCCGGAAGAAACCCTAGTCGCCAGTCAGCAAAGCTGGCGAGACCGCCGGCGCGCCCCTACCTATCTGCTCGACAAGCTCTAGAATACGGCAAAGCCCTCCCACCCACCTCGGCCCCCCCGATCTGCCCGCCGGATGAGCTCCTCCGAGAACCTCGCCAAGACGCCGCTCTACGACTGGCACGCCGCCCACGGCGGACGGATGGTCGACTACGCCGGTTGGGCGATGCCTGTCCAGTACGGCTCGATTGTCGGCGAGCACCACGCCACCCGCAACGCGGTCGGGCTGTTCGACATCTCACACATGGGCCGGCTGCTGTTCTCGGGCGCCGACGCCGAGGCCTTCCTCGACTCGCTCTCGACCCGCAAGGTCACGGACCTCAAGCCGGGGCAGATCCGCTACTCGCTGATCTGCAACGAGCGTGGCGGCGTGCTCGACGACGTGCTGATCTACCGCATCGAGCTGGAGGACGGCGTCCGCTCGGGGTCCGGCCGGCTGTCAGGCTTCGGCATGGTAGTAAACGCCAGCAACCGCCTGAAGATTGTCGACTGGATCAACAGCCACCTGGTCGGGCAGGACGTCCAGGTCGAGGACATCTCGACCGAGTACGCCATGATCGCCCTGCAGGGCCCCAAGGCGATCGAGCTGCTCGAACCGCTCACCCACCACCCGCTCACCTCGCTCCGCTACTACACCGGCGCCGAGACCAAGGTCGACGGCTGCGGGTGCTACCTCAGCCGCACCGGCTACACCGGTGAGGACGGCTGCGAGATTGTCGTCCACGCCGACCTGGCGGCCCAGCTGTGGGAGAGCCTGCACGCCAAGGCTGCCGAGGCCGACGGCATGGCGGTCGGCCTGGCCGCCCGCAACACGCTGCGGCTCGAGGCCGGCATGCCGCTGTACGGGCACGAGCTGTCCGAGGACATCAACCCGATCCAGGCCGGGCTCGGCTTTGCCGTGACCCTCAAGGACCGGCAGTTCATCGGCCGCGACGCGTTGGTCGCCGCCACGCAGGACAAGGGCCAGCGGGTGCGCGTCGGCCTGCAGCTCGACGGCCGCCGCGCCCCGCGCGAGGGCTACCCGGTGCTGCAAGAGAACGAAGTCGTCGGCGAGGTGACCAGCGGCACGTTCTCGCCCACGCTCGACCGGCCGATCGCGATGGCCTACGTCAAACCAACCGCCGCGGCGCCGGGCGAGCCGGTGGCGGTCGACTTCCGCGGCTCGCAACTGCCGGCCACAATCGCGCCGCCGGTGTTCTACGAACGCGGCAAGTAACGCCCCGGCGGGCGCCCCAACTACAGAACCAACGGCTTTCCTCGGTCCCAATTAAACCCCCTAACGACATGAACCCAGCAGACCTGCGCTACGCCAAAACACACGAATGGATCTCCGTCACGGACGGCGTCGCAACCATGGGCATCTCGGCGTTCGCCGTCGAGGCGCTGACCGACCTCGTGTTCATCGAGCTCCCCAAGGTCGGCGCCACGGTCGAGAAGGAACATTCGTTCTGCGAGATCGAGTCGGTCAAGGCAGTGAGCGACGTCTACGCCCCCGTGTCGGGCGAGGTGATCGAGGTCAACGAGCCGCTGGCCGACGCCCTCGAGCGTTTCAGCGACGACCCTTACGGCGAGGGCTGGATCGCCAAGATCAAGATGTCCGACCCGTCGCAGGCCGAACAGCTGATGGACTTCGCCACCTACCAGAAACAGTGCGAAGAAGAAGCGGGCTAGCTGAAGAGGGGAAAGGCGAATGCCGAAAGGGGATGACCCACGGCAAGTCTAGCCCCGCTCTCGCCCCCCCTCCCCTTTCCGCTTTCCGCTTTCGCCTTTCCCCTTTCGATCCATGCCCTACACCTACAACACGCCTGAAGACGTTGCCGAGATGCTCGCCGCGATCGGCGCGGAGTCGATCGAAGAGCTGTACGACATGGTCCCCAGCGACCTGCGGCTCGGCCGTCCGCTCGACCTGCCGCCGGCGCTAGGCGAGATGGAACTCGACCAGCACATGCGGAAGCTGTCGGGCATGAACGCGTCGACGGCCAACTCGGTCTGTTTCCTGGGGGGCGGCTCGTACGACCACTTCGTGCCGGCCGTGGTCGACGTCGTGGCGTCTCGGAGCGAGTTCTACACCAGCTACACGCCGTACCAGCCGGAGGTCGCCCAGGGCAACCTGCAGGCGATGTTCGAGTACCAGTCGCTGATCACGCGGCTGACCGGCCTGGATATCTCGAACAGCAGCCTGTACGACGGCGCCACCGCCGCCGCCGAGGCGGTGCTGATGGCGATCGCCGCCACGCGTCGCAGCGGCCGCGTGGTGATGCCCGCCTCGGTGCACCCCGAGTACCGCGGCACGGTCGAAACCTACCTCGAGTGCCTCGGCGTCGAAGTCGTGACCGTGCCCGCCCCCGGCGGCGTGGTGGACGTCGACGAGCTGCGGGCCGAGCTCAACGACCAGACCGCCGCGGTCCTGCTGCAGCAGCCCAACTTTTTCGGCGCCATCGAGGACGCCGAGGCGATCGGCGCCGCCGCCCACGAGGCCGGCGCGCTGTTCATTGTCGCGTTCGACCCGATCAGCCTCGGGCTGCTCAAGCGCCCGGGAGACTACGACTGCGGGGGTTGGGGCGCCGACATCGCCGTGGCCGAGGGCCAGTCGCTCGGCTCGCCGATGCAGTACGGCGGGCCCTACCTCGGCGTCATGGCCTGCACCGAGAAGCTGGTCCGCCGCATGCCGGGCCGCATCGTCGGCCAGACGACCGACCGCCGCGGCAAGCGGTGCTTCACCCTTACGCTGCAGACCCGCGAGCAGCACATCCGCCGCGACAAGGCGACCAGCAACGTCTGCAGCAACCAGGGCCTGTTCGCCCTCCGCGCCACGGTGTACCTGTCGCTGCTCGGGCCCGAGGGCCTGAAGGAGACCGCCAACCTCTGCCTGCAGAAGAGCCGCTACCTGGCCGACCAGCTCGTCGCGACCGAGCGGTTCGAGCCCGCCTTCGACCAGCCGACCTTTAAGGAGTTCGTGGTCCGCGATCGCGAAAACAAGGTCGAGGAGCTGATCAAGACCGCCCTCGACCAGGGCGTGCTGGCCGGCGTCCCGCTTGGGCAGTTCTACCCCGAGCTGTCCGACTGCCTGCTGATCGCGGTCACCGAGAAGCGGACCCGAGAAGAGATCGACGCGCTGGTCGGCCTGCTGACCGGGGCCGCGGTCGGAACGGCCCCGGTCACGACCGCCTAGCGGCACGGCCGCGTCCGGCCGCCTGCAGCCCAGCCTAGACTCCCCACGCCCCGTGGGTCCCTGCGCCGATTTCTGGTAGATTCTGGGGGCGTGGAGCCGCCCCCCGCGGCTGCTTATCCTGAATCCTTCCGGCGTCCCGCACGCCCGCTCGACCCTCGGCGAAAGAGACAACGTGGCAAAGAAGAAAATCGACTTCATGTGCACCGCGTTCCGGGACGGCTTCCAGTCGGCCTACGGCGCGCGGGTCCAGACCCCCGACTTCCTGCCCGCCCTCGAGGCCGCCCGCGACGCCGGGATCAGCTACTTCGAGGCCGGCGGCGGCGCGCGGTTCCAGTCGCTCTACTTCTACTGCCAGGAAGACGCGTTCGACATGATGGACGCGTTCCGCGAGACCGCGGGGCCCGACGCCAACCTGCAGACCCTCGCCCGCGGCGTCAACGTGGTCGGACTCGAGTCGCAGTCGTCGGACATCATCAAGCTGCATGCCGAGATGTTCAAGAAGCACGGCATGACCACCATCCGCAACTTCGACGCCCTGAACGACGTCAACAACCTGATCTACAGCGGGCAGTGCATCGTCGACGCCGGGCTGAAGCACCAGGTGGTGGTGACGATGATGGAGCTGCCGCCCGGCTGCACCGGCGCGCACGACGCCGCCTTCTACGCCAAGACCCTGCAGGACATCCTCGACGCCCAGATCCCGTTCGACGCGGTCTGCTTCAAGGACGCCTCCGGCACGGCGGTCCCCTCGAAGGTCTACGAGACCATCAAGCAGGCCCGCAAGATGCTGCCGTCCGACGCCTACATCCACTTCCACACGCACGAGACCACCGGCGTCAGCGTGCTGGCGTACCAGGCCGCGATCGACGCCGGGGCCGACGCGATCGACCTGTCGCTGGCGCCCTGCTCCGGCGGCACCTGCCAGCCCGACGTCATCGTCATGTGGCACGCCCTCCGCGGCACCGACTACACGCTGGACGTCGACATCGAGAAGATCCGCGGGGCCGAGGAGGTCTTCAAGGACTGCATGAAGGACTACTTCCTGCCGCCCGAGGCGATCGCCGTCGAGCCGCTGATCCCGTGGAGCCCAATGCCGGGCGGCGCGCTAACCGCCAACACCCAGATGCTCCGCGACAACGGCATCATGGACCGCTACCCGGAGATGATCAAGGCGATGTCCGACGTCGTCCGCCGCGGCGGCTACGGCACCTCGGTGACGCCGGTCTCGCAGTTCTACTTCCAGCAGGCGTTCAACAACGTGATGTTCGGTCCGTGGGAGAAGATCGCCGAACCGTACGGCAAGATGGTGCTCGGCTACTTCGGCAAGACGCCGGTCCCGCCCGACCCGGAGATCGTCGCGCTCGCCAGCAAGCAGCTGGAGCTCGAGCCGACCACCCGCTCGCCGATCGAGATGAACGACGAGGACCCCACCAAGGGCGTCGCGCCGGCCAGGAAGACCCTCGAGGACAACAACCTGCCGACCACCGACGAGAACATCTTCATCGTCGCGGCTTGCAAGGACAAAGGCCTGGCGTTCCTGCAGGGCAAGGCCCAGCTCGGGATCCGCAAGATCGAACCCGAAACGCCCGCCGCCGCGTCGGCGCCGGCCAGCAGCGAGCTGCACCTCAAGGTCGATGGGAAGGCCCACACGGTGCGTGTCGACGGCGGCACGGTGACCGTCAACGGCCGCGCGTACCAGGTCGAGGAGGCCTCGGCCAATGAAGTCTCTGCAGCGGCCGCCGCGTCCGAGCCCGCCCCCGCTCCGAAGCCCGCGGCGCCCACGCCGCAGCCGGCGGCCGCTCCCGCCGCCAACGCCACGCCGGTGAAGGCCCAGATGCCCGGCGTGGTGCTCAAGACCCTGGTCAACGTGGGCGACAAGGTGACCCACGGCCAGGCGTTGATGACCCTCGAGGCGATGAAGATGGAAATGCCGGTCCCGTCGCCGTGCGACGGCGTCGTCGCCGAGATCAACATCACGCAGGGCGAGCACGTCTCGAACGGCCAACAGCTGGCGTCGATCGGCTAGGCCGACGCGGCTCAGCTAGGGCGCCAATGCTACGGCCCAAACAGCGCGCTCAACAATCCGCAGCCCAGCATAACGCCCCCCGCGGACAGCAGCACGTACAGGATCGCGACCAGGGGCTCTGGCCGACTGTCGGGCAGTGGCTCCCAGTCGGGGTCGACCTCGTACGGCTCTTTGCTCACGCGACTCCCCCCTTTGTTCGGCGGCTGGCGCCGCGCAAGGATGATCATCCAAGCCCACGGGCCAAGTCGTCCAGCGACTCGCCGAGCGTTGCGAACGCCTCAAACCTGGGCGACTCTTCCGCCGTGCTGCCCCGCAATGCAAGCGCACTGAGCGGCGAGCTGACCGGCCGCCCGCGCGACCGGGCCAGCAGCAACAGCAGGTCCGCTTCGGCGGCCGGCTCGGCCACGCGTGACTCCACGGGCGACGACGCCGCCGTGGCGGCCACGGGCTCGGGCGTCCACAGCCGGAACGGCGCCACGGTCCGCGGTCGCGGGGTTGGCTGCGGCGGGGTGGCGTCGTGGTGGTCGCGCCAGACCAGGTAGTCGGCGCCGTTGACCCGCCCGTCGCCGTTCGCGTCGGCCGGCAGGTCCGGCCCCACGGCGTTGTAGCTGTAACGCCAGACGAGGTAGTCGTCGCGGTCGACGTCGCCGTCGGCGTCGAAGTCGCCCCGGCTTGATGGGTTGTCGATGACCACCGGCGTCACTGTGTTGGTCAGCATCGTCGGGTCGTCGATCCGTCCCATGAACGCGATGGTGTCGGTGACGTTGTCGCGGATCATGAAGTGGAACTGCCGATTGGCGTAGTACCCGGCCTCGTAGTAGTTGTGCGCCCAGACGCCAAACCCCCAGTCGCTGTCGCCGATGAAGAAGGTGCGGTGGTCGGCGACCCGCAGGTTGTAGACCGCCTCGGTCTTGCCGGTACGCTCGATGTGCGACACGACGATCGAGCCGCCGCGGTCGCAGGCCAGCCGATCGCCGGTCTTGATCTGCGCGGCGGCTAGCCACCCCTGCCCTTCAACGAAGAACGGGTGCAGGTCGGTCGTGCGGATCACCCGGCTCCCCAAGTGGAGCTCGACGATCTCGGCCTCGCCGTGCAAGGCGGCCTCGACCGGCTTCGGCTCGACATCGCCCTCCAGCAGGTACTCGTCGCGGGCCATAACCTTGTCGCCGACCCGCACCTGCTCGATCGGCTTGGCGCCGTCGGGCGTCAGCACGTGGGTGCCGGCGGCGAAGCAAATCCCCAACTCGACCTTGGTAGCCGCGGCCGCGGTGGTACCCTGCTCGGTGATCGACAACTCCGCCTTGTGGAACACGTCGCGGATGCCGATCCCCGGAGGTCCGAGAAGGGAGAAATCCGCGGCCCCCAGCCGAAAAGCAGTCGGCATGCCCATCCCTTTTAGAACCGTATTGAGCGAGGTCTCGACCTCCAATTCCACGAGCGGCAGCACAACCTTGTTGTTGCTCGAAGAACGCTCCTCCTCAAACCAATCGCCGAGCGAGGCAAAGAACTGCGATGAGAGGACGTTGGGCGTTTGTGGATCGATCGGCTTGACAAAGATGGCCGACGCATTCTGGCCGCCCATCGGAATGTCGATGATGTCGAAGCCTTCGATAGAGGTGCGGTAGTAGTTCGGGTGCCCAAACATCATAGGGATATCGATGACGCTGCCCGCCTCGGTGGTGAACTCCCGATCCATTGTGTATTGGGGATCAAACGGCAGATCCCACGCCGCGTTGAAGTACGCCGCGCTGATAAGCACGTGCGTTGTTTCTGCGGACAGATTCCGAACGAGGTCGGTAATACGGTCCCGGGTTTGGTCGGCGACCCAATCGTTGATCCGATCCTCGGCCGCCGAGGAATTGAAGAAATCAATCTGCTCGACATGCGCGCCGTAGCTTCCTTGCACGAGAGCCTCGTAATCCGCTTTCAGCGGCGGCCCACTCCACACGGCGTTGGCGATATCGATCTGGTAGTCGAACTTCGGCCCTGTGTCTGGCCACCACCAGGGCTGAGAAGCGTCGATCGGCCATAACGGGTTTTCAACCAGCGGGGATTGAGGCCACACCTGCGGCCGCGGAGCACTACCATACGTGAACAAGTCCGGATCGATCGACGACGCAGGCCTTAACGGAAACTGCGGCCACCAACTGGGCGCTGGTCCATCAAATTCCCAAGCCGGGTATTCCGAGAACTCCGGAACCGGCGGCGGATCCTCGCCCGTCCGCTCCGCGAATGACGCCAGCAGCTCTTTGAACGACGCGTGGATATCTTCCGCCCCGCCGAAGTGTAGCACCTGCTCCATCTCGGCGGCGGTCTGGCCCGCGGCGCCGGCGTAGGCCATCGCCAGCGCGGTCGAGATGCTCAGCGGTGAGAAGAACAGGTTGCCCTCCTCTTGCTGCATGTGCTCGTACAGGTCGAACCCGAACTGGTTGATCGCCGCCGCGGCGTCATTCGCCAGCAGGCAGCGGTCCTCCAGGTGCTCCAGCCGCAGCGAGCGGCTCGCAATCCGCGACGACGACTTCGACGACCAACGTCCTGACGACTGCGTGCCTGGCGACAGCATACGAGCCCCCTGCCTTCCGAGTTTCGGTCGATGAGCAGCGTGGGCAGCCCAATCAGCAGCCCGCGAGTCGCGAGAAGCGACTAGCCGCATCCTACCCATCTGGCTCTGGGGACGCAATGTTTGCCGTTCGGACCGCCCTACTTGCGGTCCCAATCGGAGTCGCGGGTCCGCTTTCCGCAGACGTTCACCTTGATCCCTAGGGCCTGGGCCATGGCGGTCTTGGCGGCCAGCGTGCGGTCGGCATCGGTGGCCGAGTTGCTGTACACGCACTGCACGTGGTTGCTCTTGTGCTGCGCCATCAGCTCCTCGCGCGACACGCCGTACAGCACCGCGTGCATAATGGGCCACTGCGGCGTGGTCGAGTTCCAGCGGCGCTCGGTCTCGTCGCGGGGGAGTTCGATCACTCCGCCGCGGCCGATGTCCATCGCCAGCGCGTCGTCCTCAACGTAGATCCTAGACCAGACGATCTCGCCCGGTTTCGAGATGCCCCGCAGCGTGCTGCCGCCGTTCGGGAAGTACATGGCGGGCTGGCGGAAGCCCTCGGCGCCGGCCCAGCCGTCGATGAAGTGCGCGGGGGGCGCCGAGCCGCTGATCTCAAACACCCAGACGTAGTCGTCGGTCGTGCCGGACTGGTCGCGGTCGCCCCAGCGGACGTCGTGCAGCGTGTTCTCGACCGGCTGGCCGAGCGCCTGCTGCACGCGGTTGGTCAGCAGGCCGTCGAGGCCGGCGCACTCGTCGACCTCGTTAAAGTGCGTGACCGCCTGGCCGTCGAACAGCACCCGCGAGCCGTCGCGGCTGGTGACCGGGGGTCGGTCGGAGTTGTTGAGCGTCCCCTCGACCAGGTCGCTGGCCGGGAGCAGGTCCTTGAGGCCCTGCTGGTACTGGATGCCGATCAGGTTGCAGCCGAAGTCGTCCGCGATCCGCACCGCGGCGACGTACACCTGGCACTGCTTATGGATCTGCTCGTCGGTGAGGTCGTCGTCGTGGCTGGGGCCGGTGTGGAACGTCATGCCGCGGTCTTCGTACCACTTGCGGACCGTGTGGGCCTCGTCGTCGGTGACCTGGGTCGACTCGTAGTAGAGGGCGGACTGGCTGAGCCGCTCCTTGAACACGCCGGTCGGGTGCAGCAGGTGGTCGGGGATGATCGCGTTGAACATGCCCATGCAGCCCTCGTCGAAAATGCCCATGATCGCCTTCTCGCTCTTGAGTTGCTCGGCGAGCTGGGCGCCGACGCCGCACGCGTCGGCGTCGAGGTCAAGGCTGTCGGCGGGCGTGACGTGCGAGGTGTCGTGCCCGCAGGCGCCGGTCTCGAGCCACTGCTTCAGGCGGCTGGTGAAATAGTCGTCGGTGAAGTCGTCGCTCCACAGCGTCGAGTACGCGACGCCCGCCTTGGTGAGCGAGCCGTTGAGGTTCAGCATGCCGACCAGGCCGGGCCAGGTGCCGGACCAGTTGGCGGCGGTCAGGATCGGCCCGCGGTGGCTGATCAGACCGGCCAGCACGTGGTGGCTGTACTGCCAAACAGCCTCGGCGACGACGAGCGGCGCGTCCGGGTCAATGCCCTTGAAGATCGCCATGCCCTCTTTCTGGCTGGCGATGAACCCGTGGCCGTCGTCGCCCGGCTGGTGGGCGCGGACCACCTCGTAGCCGGCGGCCTCGATGGCGCGGGTGAGTGCGGCCTCCATCTCCTGCTGGGCGGGCCAGCATTTCTGATTCGCAGAAAGACGTTGGTCGCCGCTCGCGACGAGCTGAACCTGCTTGGGGCCGCATTTCATGGGAGGAGTACGCCAGGTTGAAGCCGGGGGAAGAGGACCAAACGCTCACAGGTCCGAAGGATACCGCACCCGCCCACAAATGCCAACGAGGCCCCGCCCGCTAGGGGCGAAGGCCTCGTTGGTGAGAGCACGATAACTTGCAGACAAGCCGGAGTCAGACCGCCTCGATGTTGGGGATCTTGAAGCCATCGCGGCCTTCGCGTTTCCAGATCTGCTGACCCTTGTCGCTGTTGGCGAGGGTCTCGCTGGCGGGGTCGATGTCGAGCCACTTGCCGAGCACCAGCGCGTCGCCGTTGATGTCGACGTCGTTGGCCCGCAGGTGGGTCGCCATGCGGTCGAACGAGTAGCTGAGCAGCTCGTCGTGGGCGATGCTGCTGGCGATCTCACCCGCCGAGGCGTGCTCGCCGACGCGGTGCGAGACGTTGCCCGCGTGGCACAGCGCGCTGGAGAGGTGACCCTCGGCGATCTCGGCGTTCAACCGGCTCGGGTCGCCGGCGGCGACCGCCGACAGGAAATTGCCGAAGTGGTCGCCGGACCCCTTGAAGTGCTTGACCTGCTTGCCGCTGCGGTCGTAGGCCATGACCTCGCGGTAAGAGGCCGGCGCGTACACGTGGCCCCCCTCGCACTGCACGAGCACGCCGATCTGTGAGCCGCGGAAGCTGTCCATCGACGCGCCCCAGCGATTCTGGCCTTCCTTCGAGCGCGGCAGGCCGCGGGTCTCGAAGATCAGCGGCGCCGACTCGTACTGGTGCACAACCGTCTGGGTGTTGGCCGTGTTGCCGGCGTCGTCGTAGCCGAGGCGTTCGCCGATGCTGAACGTCCGCGGCGCCAGGCTCGACTCGCCGAGGAACCAGCGGGCGATGTCCATCTGGTGGATGCCCTGGTTGCCCATGTCGCCGGCGCCGGTGTTGTAGTCCCAGTGCCAGTCGTAGTGCAGCTTCGGCCGGTAGAGGTCAACCTTGTCGGCCGGGCCGCACCACAGGTCGTAGTCGATGGTGCTCGGGATGTTGAGCGGCTGGTCGAGCTTGCCGATCGGCGGGCGGGGCTTGTAGCAGGTGCCCAGCGCGTACTGGATCTTGCCGAGCCCGCCGCCCTGGACCCACGCGACCGCCTCCTGCAGGCACTTGCTGGACCGCGACTGCGTGCCGGCCTGCACGATGCGGCCGTGCTTGCGGGCGGCGGCCACCAGTTGGCGGCCTTCCCACACATTGTTGGAAACCGGCTTCTCGACGTAGACGTCCTTGCCGGCTTGGATCGCGGCGATGGCGATCAGGCTGTGCGTGTGGTTGGGCGTCGCGATCGACACGGCGTCGATGTCGTCACGCTGGAGCAGCTCGCGGTAGTCGGTGTACTTGTCGAGTTCGCGGCCGTACTTCTCCTTGAAGTCGGCCACGCCGCGGTCCAGCACCGTCTGATCGACGTCGCAGAGCGCGACCAGGTTGTTGCGGAACCCGCCTATGTGCGACTGCCCACGGCTGCGGAACCCGATGGTCGCCATGCGGATGTCGGACTTGTCACTCGCGGCACGCGACACGCGCGGCGCGGCGGCGGCGATCCCGGCAGCGGCGGCGGCCGCCAGAAACTCACGGCGGCTACTATTCGGCAACGACATCAATACGGTCCTCCAGGCGACCAGGGGTTGGGGGGATCTTCGTTGACCTACCCGAGCCCTCAGCCTAGCACACCCGCAAGGCCCAATCCAGCAGCCCCGCTAGCTGCGCAAAATGGCGTTCATATTGCGTTTGTAGGCTTCGACACCGGGCTGCCCGTAGGGGTTCACCCCGATCATTCGGCCCTCCACGACAGTCGCCAGCATGAACATCTGGAACAGCTGCCCCATGACGTACTCGTCGAGCTGCGGGCAGACGAGGTCGGCGGTCGGGCGGTTGTCGTCGAGGTACGCCTGGTTGGTGCCGGCGATGGCCGCCGAGAGGATGTTCGGCAGGGTCTTGTCGGCCAGCTCGTTGAGCTGGTCCTGGTTGTTGTCGCTCTCGCCGATCGCCAGCGGGTCGCGGTCGGCCGACTCGATGATCACGTTGGTGATCAGCTTGTCGCGTTTGCCTTCCTGGTGCTGCTGGCCGCGGCTGTGCAGGTCGCGGGTGTTGACGATAGTCAGCGGCAGCGCGCCCTTCTCGTGCTTGCCGAGGCTCTCGGCGAGCAGCTGATCGTACCACAGGCCGAGCGCCTCGAGCTTCTTGCCCCACGTGCTGAGGATGCGGATGTCGCACCCCTGCTTCTCTTCCAGCAGGTGGCACACGCCGACGTAGTCCAGCACGACGTTCTCGCCCGGTTTGGCCGACGCGAAGTGCTCGTTCATGTCGGCCGCGCCCTGCAGCAGCTTCTCGATGTCCAGGCCCATCACCGCCGCCGGCAGCAGGCCGACCGCCGAGAGCACCGAGAACCGGCCGCCGACGCCGTCGGGGACCTCGTAGATCTCCTGGCAGCCGAGCGCCTTGGAGAGGTCGAAGAGCTTGCCGCTCGTGCCGGTCACCGGCACGAAGTAGTCGGCCAGCTTCTCGTCGCCGCTGAGCGAATCCTTGAGCTCGCGGATCATGATCCGCGTGGCGGCGGCGGTCTCGAGGGTGCCGCCGCTCTTGCTGATCACCACCACGCCCCACTGGCCGGTGTCGCTGCCGAGCACGTCGAGCAGGCCCTGGGCGGCGTCGTTGTCGACGTTGTTGCCCTCGTAGAAGATCTTCGGGCGGCCGCCGCGCATCGCCGGCGGCACCTCGTTGTAGTACGGGTGGCAGCACGCCTCGGCCAGGGCGCGGGCTCCCATGTACGAGCCGCCGATGCCCAGCACCACGACGCTCGCGCAGCTGCCGGCCAGCCGGTCGGCGGTCGCCTTGAGCCGCGCGACCTCGCTGTCGGCGCCGCGGTCCTTGAGCTCCTGGAGCAGCCGATCCGGCAGCAGGTGGAACCCAGCGTCCAGCGGCTGCTTCGCGTCGGGCACGTCGACCCCATCGGCCCACAGCTGCGCGTCGGCCAGCACTTCCTCGCGGGCGTCATGGAGCTTCGGCGCGAGGGCCTCGAGGTCGGCGGCCGAGATACCGCCGCTCTTCAGGAACGTTCCGGCCGGGTTGTAGCGGATGCTGGTGCTCATGGGTCTCTGGGTCGCGAGGGTCTGCGTAGCAGGGATTGGGGGAATGCCGCCGCGCGTTATGGTCGCCCAGCGGGCCCCCCAATTCAAGAGGGCCGGCAAGCGCGTCAGCAAGCAGTTCGGCCAAGCCGCCGCGCGGCCCCTGACGACTCGGCGGGGCACGGGTAGAATCTAGTGTCTACCGACCACCACTTACCCCCATCCCCCTGCCCCCCCCCACCGATTCAAAATGGACATCCACGCCCTGATCAAGCCGCTGCTGCAGAAGAACGACTCGAAGATCGTCATGTATGTAGGCGATGGTCTGGGGGGGCTGCCGCAGCAGCCCGGTGGCAAGACCGAGCTCGAGGCGGCGTCCACGCCGAACCTCGACAAGCTGGCGGCCGAGGGCGTGAGCGGCAGCAGCATCCCGGTGGCGCCCGGCATCTCGCCCGGCAGCGGCCCGGGGCACCTCGGGCTGTTTGGGTTCGACCCGGTGGAGTACCTGATCGGCCGCGGCGCCCTCGAGGCGACCGGCATCGGCTTCGAGCTCAAGGAGGGCGACGTCGCGATCCGGGCCAACTTCTGCACGCTCGACGCCGACGGCAACATCGCCGACCGCCGCGCCGGCCGCATCCCGAGCGAGGAGTCGTTCAAGGTGGTCGAGAAGCTGGCCGCGGGGATCTCGATCCCCGGGACCGAGGTGTTCGTCAAGCCGGTAAAGGAGCACCGCTTTGTCGTCGTGTTCCGGGGCGCGGGCCTGGTCGGCAACGTCGCCGACACCGACCCGCAGGCGACCGGCGTCCCGCCGCTGCCCGCGGTCGCTAGGGACGACGCCAGCCAGAAGACCGCCAAGATCTGCGACGAGTTCATCGCCCAGGCCAAGAAGATCCTGGCCGACGAGCCGAAGGCCAACTGCTGCACCCTCCGCGGCATCACCGGCAAGCCGAGCATCCCTACGTACGAAGAGGTGTACGGGCTGAAGGCCGCCGCCATCGCCGTGTACCCGATGTACAAGGGCCTGGCCCAGCTGGTCGGCATGGACATCATCGGCGACGCCCAGACCATCGACGAGCAGATGGAGGTCCTCAAGGCCAACTGGGACAAGTACGACTTCTTCTTCATCCACTTCAAGTACACCGATTCGACCGGCGAGGACGGCAACTTCGACGCCAAGGTCAAGCGGACCGAGGAGTACGACTCCGCGGTCCCCAAGATCATGGAGCTCGGGCCCGATGTCGTGATCGCCACCGGCGACCACAGCACCCCCAGCATGCTCGCCAGCCACAGCTGGCACCCGGTCCCGACCCTGCTGTGGGCCAAGAACTGCCGCACCGACGCCTGCCAGACGTTCGGCGAGGCCGAGTGCCTCCACGGCGGCCTCGGCCAGTTCGAGGCCAAGCACCTGATGACGCTCGCCCTGGCGAACGCCGGCCGGCTGGCGAAGTTCGGGGCGTAGCGGCCGCGACAAACGATCGTGTCACGGCGGCGTGGGCGTGTTATCATCGGGCAGTCTTCTCCCGTGGTGACCGCCCATGCCTATCCAAGTCGTTTGCCCAGGCTGCAGCGCAGCATTCCGGGCCCCCGAAAAGGCCATCGGCCGTCAGGCCGCGTGCCCCAAGTGCTCGTCCGCGATTACGATCTCGGCGCCGACGACAAGCAGCCGGCGAGCGGCCTCCCCGGGCCCCGCCAAGTCTCCGCAGAAGAAGCAGCGCGCCCGGCTGACGCCCGAGAGCGTGGCGGCGGCGATCGAGGGCCCGATCGAGCCGGTCCGCACCACGCTGACCTACCGGCTGGGCATCCTGCTCTCGCTGGCCACGATGCTGCTGATGCCGCTGGTCTACGCTGCCCTGATCGCCGGCGCCTGCTACCTGGTCTACCTGCACGCGGTGACGAACACCGGCATCTTCGAGTCGGTGCGTGGCCGCGCGGTGATGTACGCGTTCCTGGCGTACCTTGCCCCATTGGTCGCGGGGCCGGTCATGATCCTGTTCATGATCAAGCCGCTGTTCGCCAGTCCGGCCCGACACCAGAAGACCCGCTCGCTGCGGCGTGAGTCGGAACCGGTGCTGTTCGCTTTCGTCGACAGCATCTGCGAGACCGTCGGCTCCGCGCGGCCCAAACGGATCGACATCGACTGTCAGGTGAACGCCTCGGCAGGGTTCCGCAAGGGCGTCGTCAGCATGCTGGGCAACGACCTGGTGCTCACTATCGGCATGCCGCTCGCCGCCGGCCTCACCGCCCGACAGCTCGGCGGCGTGCTGGCCCACGAGTTCGGCCACTTCACGCAGGGCGCCGGCATGCGGCTGACCTACCTCGTGCGTTCGATCAGCCACTGGTTTGTCCGCGTGGTCTACGAACGCGACAGCTGGGACGAGTGGCTCGCGACGACCGCCTCTTCGCTCGACATCCGCCTCGGGTGGGTGCTGTGGCTCGCGATGCTGGCGGTCTGGCTTACCCGCAAGATCCTGTGGGTGCTGCTCCACCTCGGCACGGCGGTGGCCGGCTTTACGCTCCGGCAGATGGAGTTCGACGCCGACCGCTACGAGGCCCGCTTCGCCGGCAGCGAGACCTTCGCCTCGACCGCGCGGCGGCTGCAGGAGCTCAACGCCGGGCAGCAGATGGCGTTCGCGCAGCTCAGCGCGTCGCACCAGGAGGGGCGCCTCGTGGACGACCTGCCAGCTCTGGTTACGCTCAACGCCAGCCGCCTGCCCCAGCAAACGCAGACCCTGATCAAGCAGGGACTCGAGAAGAGCGAAACCGGCCTGTTCGCCACTCACCCCTGCGACAAGGACCGGATCGCCAGCGCGATGGCGGAGCAGTCGCCGGGCGTCTTCCAGCTCGACGCGCCGGCGAGCGAGCTGTTCCGCGACTTCGCAGAGCAGGCCAAGGCCGCCTCGTGGGAGTTCTACCGCGACGTCTTTGGCAACAGGGTCGACAAGTCGGCGCTCACTTCGGTTGACGAGCTCCACGCCGACCACCGGCAGCAGGAAGCGGCGGACCACCGGCTGTCGGGCTACTTCCAGCAGGTGATCCGGGCGTACCGTCCCACGCCGATCGGCTCCGGCTTCCTCACCCCGCCGAAGGAGCCAAAGAAGGTGCTGGCTGAACTCAAGGCGGGCCGGCAGGCGTTTGAGTCGGGCGCCGAAGCGGCCCGCGATTCGCTCAAGAAGTACGACCAGGCGGACAGCCGGTTGATGGAGGCCCTCGTCTACGAGGCCTACCACAGCGCGCGGATCCGCGTAGACAAGAAGTCGGTCGAGAAGTGCTTCCACAGCCGCGAGGCCGCGAAGGACACGCAGCAACGCTGCGTCCGCAAGATGGGCGCGGCGAACGCCGAGCTCGCCAACTTCGACCAGGTGGTCGCCAAGCGTCTGCGGTCGGCGGTCGACCTGCTGCAGGTTGACCAAGTGGCCGGCCGATTGCAGGACGGGCGGAGCCTCCGCTCGCGTACGGAGAAGCTCGTCCCCGCGCTGGTGGCGATCGACGGGCAGATGGAAACCCTCCGCGGGCTCTGCCACGCGAACGTCATGCTTGGCGCGCTCATCCATCAGATGCAGTCGGCCGGTGAAGCGAGTGAGGAGATGGTGGCCGCAGCGGACCGGATTGTCGACCGGGTGCGGCCGAAGGTCTCGCAGCTGCGCGAGGTCCTGTCGCGGCAGAGCTACCCGTTCAAGCACAAGGATCCGTCCGTCAGCCTGGGCGCGTACGTGCTGCCGACGCCGCCGAACCCACGTGACCTCGGCGGTGTGATTGACGCGATCTCCGAAGTCTCTGAGGGAACCATCACGGTCCGCCGCCGGGTGCTCGGCGAATTGGCGACCATCGCCGAACAGGTAGAATCGTTGGTTGGCTGCCCGCCGCTGCCGCCCCTGCCGGACGCCGACGAACGGCCGAACGCCGAACAACAGCCCGACGAGAACGACTCTCTCCAATAGCCACTGCTCTGTGCCCATCATCCACCCTATCCGCCTGTCGCTCTCCAACGCCTACCTGGTGCTCGTCGAGCGCCCCGTGCTGGTCGACGCCGGCAGCCCGGGCGAGGAGCGGAAGATCGCCCGGGCGGTCGCCGCGGCCGGGGTTGAGTTGTCCGATATCTCGCTGATCCTGCTGACGCACGCGCACCGCGACCACGCCGGCTCGGCTAGGGCGCTCAAGGCGATGACCGGCGCGCCGGTCGCCCTGCACCCCGCCGAGCACGCGATGCTCGAGCGGGGCCACATGGGCAAGCTGCAGCCGGTGCGGCCGCGGCACGCCCTGTGGGAGCCGTTTCTCAACCGCCCCTTCCCTGGGCTGACCGCCGACCTGCCGCTGCACGACGGGCAGTCGCTCGCCGAGTGGGGACTCGGCGCCTCGGTGGTCGAGACCCCGGGGCACTCTAGCGGGTCGGTTTCAGTTGTCCTGCCCGACGGCGACGCCCTGGCGGGCGACCTCTTGATCGGCGGGTTCCTAGGCGGGCTGATCGAGCCGGGCCGCCCCCGCCTGCCCTACTTTGCCGAGGACCTGCCGCTGCTGCACGACAGCCTGGTGAAGCTGTGCGGCGTCGCGGCCGGTCGCTGGTACCTGGGCCACGGCGGACCGATTGACTCCTCGCAGATCGCGCCGCGGATCCGGGTCGCCGAGCTCGCCCCCGCCGGCGGGGCGTAATGGCTTACTTCTCCAGCCGCGCGTCGATCCACACCGCGTGGTCGCCGCGGTCGGCGTAGTCGGCGTAGTCCACCAGCAGTGCAATCGCCCGCGCGCCCTGCAGGTCAATCGCGACCGGCGTCGGCGGGTCGCCGGTGCGGATCACGGGGCTGTCGTACTCCGATGCGAAGCCCTGGTCGCGCGCCACCAGCACGTGGAACGTCACACTCCCCTCGGCGCCGCGGTCCTCCAGCGCCAGTTCGGCCGCGAACCGCCGCCACTCGCCGTCCAGGCGGTACACGGCCCGCGACGCGCTGTGCATCGCCAGGCCGTTGTGGAAGCGGCGGCCGCCGGCCTCGAACTCCCCGGTCGGCCCAGCCGGGTCGCGGTCCAGCGGCCAGCCGACGCTCAGGTACGGCGTGTGGCGGAAGTCGAGCGGCGCCAGCCCATTGAGGTACTGCACCCGCTCGCCGCTGGCCTGCAAGAACCGCACGCCGAGGTCCCGCTTGGCAGCAAACTCCTCGCCGACGCCCAGCCTTAGGTTGGTGCGGTGCGGCAGCTGCTCGATGTGCGTGACCGACAGCAGCGTGCCGTCGTCCAACCCGACCAGCAGCCGGCCCTCCGATCTGTTTGCATCGCGTGCGCCGCCAACCGCGACCGCCGCCACCCGGGCGACTTCAATCGGCGTGTCCTCGCCGGCGACCTTGAAGCCGACCGAGGTCTTGTCGATCGAGACCAACTCGCCCGCCAACGCGTCGCCCGAGTCGAGCCAGACCTGGTCCTCCGCGCCGCGGTACGCGGCCGACTCGGCCCGCACGCGATGGACGTCCGGCCCGCTAGCGGCCGCGAACCACACCGCTTGGACCGCCGGCTTGTCTAGCGTTACCGCGTTGAGCTGCGTGTTGCGCAGCAGCCACTCGCCGTCGGCGAGCTGCACCGCCCCGCCCCGCGCCCAGGCCGGGCCGCACGCGATGACCGATCCGTCCGCCAGCAGCGCGGTCGGCAGCGGGCCGCGCTCGGCCGGCGCTCCCCAGCGGACCAGCTCGTCGGCGGCGACCCGCCGCGGCTTGCCCTCAACGAGGAACTCTACAGCGTTTTCGCTCAGGGTCGAGAACATCGCCTCGACCGCCGGCTGGCCCAACCGCAGCAGCTCGCCCGAGGGGAGCGGCGTGTCCTCTTGGGCGAACGCCGCGTACGGCGTTGCGACCACGGCCGCCAGCAGAGCAACCGCTCGGCCGGCGCCGCGACTCGTTCTTCTGGTTCGCTTCAAGTGCATCCGTTCCCACTCAACGCTGAAAAATCGGCAACAGGTCATTCGGGATCTGCAGGATGATCGACGCCATCGCGGTCGAGTACACCGGCCCGATGTTGCTGTCGTCCCAGCGGCCGTCGGGCTGCTGGGCGGCGAGCAGGTCGTCGCGGATGGCCGGGTACCAGCGGGCCCACCGCTCTCCGCCGGCCTGCCACATCGCCTGCACGCCGTAGTAGTGGCCATAGTAGAAGTGCCCCGCGCGGCGGCCGATGACCCCGGGTCGCCGCCCCGGCTGCCGCAGGCCCGGCAGGTGCTGGTCGAGGTACGCCAGGCCGCGTTCGATCTCCGGCCCCTCGTACACGCCGGCGCTGTACAGCGCCACCACGCCGGCGGCCGAGCGCGGGAACACGCTGCCGCGCTGGTTGAGCATGTAGCGGAACCCGCCGTCGGGGTTCTGGCACTTGCGGACGTAGTTCGTGCACTTCTCGACCGTGTCGGCCGGCACGTGGATGCCGGCGTTCCGCGCCGCCCGCAGCGCCATGATCTGGCAGATCGTGACCGACAGGTCGGCGTCGTCGGGGCGCGGCTGGTACCGCCAGCCCCCCTCGTCGTTCTGGGTGCTGACAATCAGGTTGATCGCCGCGGTCAGCTTGTCACGCAGGTCGTCCCGCGGCGACATGCCGTACGCCTCGGCCAGGAACAGCGTCGCGAAGCCGTGCCCGTACATCGGCCCCTGGCTGGTCGCGCCGCCGATCGTGATGAACCCGCTCGGCTGCGACGCCGACAGCAAGTAGTTCAGGCAGCGGTCGAGGTTCACCGCGTACTGGCCCCGCTCGGGCGTGCTGCCGCTGGCCAGGTAAGCCATGCCGGACAGCCCGACCACCGCCACGTTCCGCCCGTAGCCGCCGCCGTAGGCGCCGTCGTCGTTCTGCGAGCGGGCCAGGTAGGCCAGACCACGGTCGACCGCCTGGTCGGCCGGCGCAATCAGCGCCGCGGCGGTCTCAGCCGGGCTCTGGGCGGCAACCGGCGCCGCCGGCGCCCCGAGCACGAGAGCCATCAACGCAGCCCAGTTCTTCCACATAGTCTTCTGCACAGGCCGCCAATGGCTCGCGGGGTGAGTGGGCAATCCTTCTGATACCACTGGCATTCTACCGGCCTGGCTCTCAAAGCGGCTACCGCACGGCGCTAGCAAGCCACCGGTCGCCGGACCGTTTAGTCCGAAACATCGATCGGAGGGGACAATACCTCGTGGATTTTGGGGCCTCAATCGCCGCAAACCCTATCCAACAACAGCTTTGCACCAAATCGCCGTTGGGCTAACCGTGGGGTTTTGTCCACACCGCCCCGCATCGGGGCCGAATAGGGGACACGACCCGAAGGTTGCTTCCGAGACAGACCCTTGGCCAGCTCTATTGGACCGCGCTGGGCACGATTTCTCTACTACGAAATGGCGAGATAGTCGGCTGGACTCCTCACCGCGTTCATCAGCCGCGGGGCGTTAGCCCCCGGTTCACAACCTCCACGACGGCCAGCCAACCGGACGCCAACGTGTGCCGGCTTATGGCGGATCGCAAGTCAACGCCGCTCGGGTGGCACGCCCTCCAAGGGCGTGGTCAATCACCACCAGGGCAGCCACGCCCCTTTAGGGCATGCCACCCTTGGCTGCCTTCTGCCTTCCCGGCCCGGCGCTACTCAGCCGACAAACAGTACAGGTACTTGTCCGAGCGGACGAACAGCTCGCCGTCGCTGGCGGCGGGGGTGGCGCTGAAGTCGCTGTCGTCGTCGGCGAAGGCCGGGTTGTGGGCCGTGACCTGGAACTCGTCGCCGGCTTGGATCACGTAGCTCTCGCCGCTGCGGGTGAACTGGACGATCTGGTCGCCCACCGCGATTGGGGACGCGTAGTCGGAGTTGGGGAAGCCGCCGGTCGGGCCGCCGAGCCTCGGCAGCCGCTCCTTGTACACGTAATCACCATCCTCCATGCTGGCCGCGTAGAACACGCCGCCTGAGGTCCAGTGCAGGTTGCCGCCGACCGCCACCGGCGTGTCGATGCCGGAGCGGAGCTTCTCCCGCCACAGGGTGTGGGTCGCGGAAACGTCGCCCTGGCCGTCGACGGCCACTGCCATGGCGTCGCCCCCGCGGCCGCCCATCAGGTAGGCCTTGCCGTCTTGCACGACGATGCTGCCACTCGGCGAGTCGAGCGGCGAGGCGGCGGTCCACACGGTCGAGCCGTCCCGCGGGTCTACCGCGATGATCTTCTTCGGCACGTTGAACAGCACCAGGGTGCGGCCGCCTACCTCGACGGTGGTCGGCGTCGACCACGAGTTGGTGAAGGCCTCGTCCTCGACCGACCACAGCTCCTCGCCGGTTTCCTTGTTCAGGCCGAGCAGCTTGTTGCCAAGGATGCCGGCGTTCACCACGACAATGTCGCCTACCAGGATCGGGCTCGAGCCGTCGCCCCACTTGGCGGGGTCGGACTTGGTCCCGAGGTCGACCTGCCAGAGCTGGTTGCCGTCGCGGTCGAAGGCGAACAGGCCCGACTTGCCGAGCACGGCGAACACGTGCTCGCCGTCAGACGCGGGGGTGCTGCTGGCGTAGCCGTGCTGGGTGATGAATCCCTTGTACGGGTCTTCGTCGCCGCCGGAGGCGACCGACTTCCGCCACAGCTCCTCGCCGGTCGCGCGGTCCAGCGCCAGCAGGTGCCGCGTCAGCTCGGTCGGGTCGCCCGGGTTCTCTTCGTCGAGCCCGTAGCCGGTGTACGCAGTCAGGTAGACCCGCCCCTCGGACACGACCGGCGACGAGGTCCCCTTGCCTGGCAGCGGGGTCCGCCACTTCAGGTTCTGGTCTGCCGACCAAGTCGTCGGGACCGGCGGCCCCTCGATCACGCCGGCGCCGTTCGGGCCCCGGAAGCGGTCCCAGTCGCCAGCCGACGCGTCATCGCCGCAGGTGACGCTGATGGAAACAAGGGTAACGATCATCATACCGAAGAGCTGCTTCATGGCCGTTGCTCGCGTCGCGGGAGGAGGGGTGAGGAACCGGTCCCCTTAGTCTAGGGGGATGGGCGCCCCTGACAAGCAGGCGAGCGGCCGCCCCTGAGGGGACACTACTCCGCGTTGTTGGCCACAAGTCGATGCGGACTCTCCCACTCGCGACGATTGGGGTTCCTGACGAAGAACCCGCCTGGGCAGCAGAGATGGCGAAAGAGGCGCGCCACCCCGGTCGGGAGTGGGCGAAGGTGCTGGCGCTTCCTGGGTCCCCGCCTGGCCACTCGTTGTGAGCAGCAGCCTTTCACTACCACTCCCCCCAAGGTCGAATGGGAGCTCGTGCCGAGAGTATTCGCGAGCTACCCCTCAGCCCGCACGCCGCTACGGCGCTAGGCGGTCGAAGATACGCTGCAGATGGTCGCCAACGTGGTGTTGCGAGAAGTGATCGAGGGCGTGCTGTCGAGCCGCGGCGCCAAGCGACTCCATCTGCTCGGGAGAACTCAACAGGCCGCGAATCGCGTCGGCCAGCTGGTCAGCGTCCGCCGGGTCGTAGACCAGCACGTTCTGGCCTGGGTCGACATACTCTGCCAGGCACGGCGCATCGGCCACAATGTTGGGCCGACCAAAGTACATGCCCTGTGTCAGACAGGCGTGGCCCGACCGAGAAGTCGCCGGCAACGGCAGGACGTGGATCTTGCTGTGGTACTGGACATTCCAGAGCACCTCTTTGGGGGCGTTCTCCAGCACCGTGACGTTCGCGGGGACGCGGAGCCCAGCCAGGCACTCCTGGCGGACAATCGCGACGAGCCGCACCTCCGGCAGTTGCTCCATTGCCGCGAACATGGTGCGGTAGTCTCGCATGCTCGCACCGACCGCGCAAATGTAATCGCCCGCGACGGCCGGCGACGCGTCGACATCTGCGTTTTCGAAATACCAGGGAACAAACTGGATACGCCCCAGGGCGAGCTCCAGTTCTTCCGAGTACTTGCGTTGCTCGTAGCCGGAGTGAACCACCAGCATATCGATATAGGGGGCGAGCCGACGGTAGAGGTGGCGTTCCCGGAAACCCCGCTCGTAGGGAGAATGAAAACTGAACGCCAGGTGGGCTGGCCTGCCGAAGCCGTGCACCGCCCGCTGCTTGGCGACCGTCATCGTGTCGAGCGGTCCGTGGGTAACGAGCACCGATCGTTCGCCCGTTTCGCGACTCGAGCGGAACGCCTCCTTGGCCGCCTTCTTGCCCGTGTAGTAGAAGTGCCAACGCCACTGGCGGTCTTGATTCTCAGGTTCGATCCAACGCCATCCAGGTGGCGCAAAGTCGGGAACGACAACGTGCAAATCGATCATGCGTACCCGGCTCGAAACAGCCGTGCTCGCGCTCGCGCGGGACTCGCCGTCGGGTTGGTGATTGGGGGCGAGGAGTTGTTGCATGGGACTGAGAAAAGTGATGTTGGGGCAGCGGGCTCTCGCACTAGCTTGCGATCACTCGGGGGAGCAGCTCGTCGGTCCACAACGACGCCGCACGGCTCTCTGGCAATTCGACGTCGTCGAAATCGACAATCTGACCTGCGTCGACCGGGCGTTTCAGCCTGGCGCCCTGCAGCAGCCCGATCGGCACGTGATCAGGACGTTCGACGGTCCTGACCGCGGAACCCCGGACCTCGAACCCGCCAATCGCGTGGGTGAATTGAGCGCCCCGCGGCAGCGGCTTCTTGGCGATGGCCGCCACGCTGACGCGGGGAACTTCGCCGTTGTTGAGCAGCGGCGGCGCGCCGGCCGCGGTCCTCTGCAGGCTCTTGGCGACCTCGAGCCCACACAGGTGGTAGGGACGCAGCAGCAGGTACGCGGCGCCGCCCTTGGTGCGGAGCTTCTCGTACGGCCCGTAGTGCGGGAGCGTGGTGGAAACGGGGTGCTCAGCCAGCAGGAACACCCCGGGGGGGGCGGTGCTGCACTGCACGTAGTCGCTGATCGGGCGCCCCAGCTTGCGCGCCCGCTGGGCGAGGTAATCGGTCTCTTCGATGCAGCCAACCGCGCCGCCGATCAGCCCTTCTTCAGCGATCGCGGCGTCAAACGCATTGGCGCACAACGCCTGTTCGACGTGCAGCTTGGTTCCATCGGTGAAGGAGGTCGTCTCGACCAGGCTGAGCCCCTGCCGCTCGCTCCAGTACTTCATCTCCGCGGGATCGGGGTTGTGATTCAAGAACCCCTTGATGTTGACGTACGCCAGCGGCTCGAACCCCATGCCGAGGGCCTCGTTCCGAAGGAGGGCGAGCGCCCCGGGCTGATCGCCGTCGGCCTCGCTCAGGTAGCCGAGGCCGGCGAGGTACGACCCGGTCGTGACGTGGAGCTCGGCGTTCATCGTCACGACCTTACGCCCGGCGCGCAGCGCCCGCTCGACCACCACGGTTGCGTGGAGCGGATCGCCTGTCGATTCGAAAACAATGTCCGAGCTTTCGATCAACGCGTCGACCGACTGTGTCAGCAGTTCCGATCGAATCCCCTCGACCGAATCAAGCGGGCGACGAGTAAGCACCCGCGTGACCTCCAGGGGGTTGGCGACCGCGCAGCCAGTCGGCTTCGATCCGCGCAAATCATCGATCACCTGCAACGCCTGCTTGACGATGAAGCCGGTGCCAACAATGCCTATTCGGGCCACTGGAATCCACTTACAAGAGCCTGCAAAAAGGGGGCCGCCACTCGATTGAGTGGAGCCGACACGCTGCTCTAGAATAACCGGGAAAGTCGCGGTTACCAGTACCTCGCCCGCGCCGCGAAAAAAAGTAGGGCGACGAAAATTGTCTAGGCGAGGGCCCTGAAAGCCAATTTCCAGCGGCACGGGGCGTCGGGGCGCCCTCCCGCCGGCCTCCTCCCTCCCTACGGGGCTGGCTCGGGCGAGGCGGCCCGTACCGTGATCGGCCAGCCGGTGAACTGCTTGGCGTCCGGTGCCGCGACGTCCGCGACGCGGGGCCAGCACTCGAAGGTGACGGTCTGGGCCTGCTTGTCGAACCGCACCAGGCCGTAGCCGCCGCCGAACGACGGCGAGTCGGGGTTGGCGTAGGCGTGCATCGTGATGCGGTTGTCGAAGCCGTCGCGGTAGTCGCCGGTCCAGGGGAGCGGGTTCCGCGGGTCGTGGTTCTCGCCGGCGGCGCCCCCCTCGGGGCTCCACCAGCGGCTGTAGTAGTTGTTGACGATCGCCGGCACGACGAACGCCCAGGGGCCGTCGCGGTACTCGTCGATGCCGTGCTGCACGACCGTGCCTAGGTGCTGGTCGCCGCCGATGTGCACGGCTCCGGCCCGCTGGATCAGCCGCAGCGCCGCGTCGCGGCCGGCCTGGGGCCAGCCATTCGAGTCGAGGTCGGCGTGCAGCCGATTGTTCTTGCCGCCGTGGATGTGGGCGGCGCCGCAGAAGCCGGTCTGCGACAGCACCGCCTTCATGGCGACGCCGTCGCGGTCGCCGGCCCACTGCTCGAGGAACGCCAGCTGCCGCTCGCCGAGCAGCTCGAGGCCCGGCAGGTTGATCGACTGCGGGTCGTAGTCGGGGCTCTGGATGTGGTCGGGCCGCGGTCCCTGCTGCGGGATCTTGCCGGCCGGGCCGGACTTGAACTTGCGGTCCTCGAGGATCGCGAAGTCGACGCCCCCCAGCTTGAGCCGCGTGAAGTAGACGCCGATCCCCTGCCCCACCGGCGCGGGGTCGACCGGGTCGGGCAGGTGCGCGGTCTGCTGCCGCTCAACCATCTTCACGTAGTCGGCGTCGAGCAAATAGCCGCCGTCCGCCGCGCCCGGCAGCTTGGCCTGCTTGCCCGACTCGCCCCACAGGTTCGGCTGCCCGACGTCGTGGTCGTCGGGGATGGTGATGCAGGGGCGGTCGCGGAGCACGTCGCGGAACTGGCGCCCCCAGGCGAGCCAGGCGGCGGTGTGCTCGCGGTGGTCGTACGACTGGTCGCCGGCGAAGAACAACAGGTCGGGGTCCTGGTGCAGCAGGTTGGCGACCATCCGCGCGCGGCCGCCGCGGTCCTTGTTCGAGTTGCACGACAGCGCGGCGAGCACCACCTCACGCTGGTCGCCGGGGTCGCGCCGGATCGCCCCCTCGAACACCGCGTCGTCGCCGTGCCGCAGCCGGTACGCGGCCGTGTGTGAGGCGTCCCAGTCCTCGACGCGGAAGCTCGTGGACCAACCGATGTCGTTGACCTCCTGCCGCGCGGCCTCGCGCCACTCGCCATTGCGTTGGAACTCGAGCCGCACGGAACGGGTTTCTTCCGGGTACAGCGGGTAGAGCTGCGCCGAGAGCTTCAGCACTCCGTCGGCCACCGTGTACAGGCCAAACGCCACCACCTGATCCCGCGGCACGTCCATCTTGTGGATCTTCGAAGGCGGGCGGTTCCACCAGTCGTTGGTGGCGAGCGTGTCGACGCCCTCGAACGGCGCGGCGACCGGCGGTTCGCCGTGCGCCGTTTTTGCTGCAACGGGCGCGGCCGGGCAGTGACTAGTTAGGAAACCGAGGACAAGCAGCAAGACACGGGTGGGCATTGAGGGGAACTCCCAGAGAAGCGACGTCGGACACTGCCCAGTCAGTCCGTACGCAGAAGGTCGCGCAGGCCGGCCGACGGTGTGCCTCTGTTTTACTCTGGCGGCGCGGCTCGTTCCACCATGTCGCCGCCGTGACGACCGGCAGACCAGGTTTCGCAGGGCTCAATGCGATAAGGAACGCCGCGTTTGAACTGCTCAGCAACACAAGCAACCTTCGCCTTTTCTGCCTCGGGCGTTAGCTCCAAAGCGGTCTCGGCGTGGCGGATTGCGGATTCGAAGTCTCCCACTTCAGCGTAGGCTGCCGCTAGTACGCTAATCGTCGCCCAATTCTCCCAGCCGGTCTGAACACACACACGGAGCGCGTTCGCTACCGCCTTCTCGCCGTCGCGGATCGAGGCGTCCGGGCAGCATGCCTGCAGCCGCGCAACCATATAGGCAGCGCTAAAGTCACTCTCATTGAGCTGGTTTGCTTCCACATATGCGTCGTATGCTTCGGACCAATTTTCAAGGCTTTCGTAGCACACACCTCGGCAGTGGGCGCAGAAACCCTCTCCGCCCGGGTAGGGAGTCGAGGACGTGAGGTCCTGAATCGCTTCAGACCAGTTCTGCAGCGACGTCCGCAAGCAGCCGCGGAGTGCTTGGGCGTCGTCGATTCGTGGGTCGAGGGCGATCGCACGTGAGAGGTCGGACTCGGCCTCTTGCAGATCACCGACGTGCCATTTCGAGACGCCGCGGTTCCGCCAATTCTCTGGGAGGTTCGGATTCAGACGCAGCGCCTCGTCGAGCAGCGGGATCGCAATGTCGTGACGTTCAGCGACCATCAGTTCGGCCGCATGATGCGACAACCCCCACACCACCCAATCCCGACCGCAGAGAAGCCGCAGCATCCAAAGCCTGCCGCGTGCGAAGCAGGGCGCCACCAGGCGTAGCGCCAGACTCATGCGGAAGTACCAGACGCCCCATCTCCACGCCCATAGGATCGCCCAGAAAACCACGCCCCAGCCCAGCAGCACCAGCAGTGCCCCATCGGCGAACGAAGCGACCACCGCGATCACGGTGCTGAAAATCAGCAGGTCAAGGACCGAGAACTGAAAAGCCGGGCGGGCAGCCAACTTGGACTCTCGGTCGCAGGGAAGGCGTCAGCGGTTCACTTGCGTGGGCGGGATAAACAGCTACCTTCCCGCTTCTTCCTCCGCCAACCGCTGGTAGTACCGCTCGATCTCCTCGCGGTACTGCGGCAGGAACTCGTCGGACGAGCCCTGCATCATCTGCTCGCGCAGCCGCTGCGGCAGGTGGCCCCAGACCTCCTTCATCAGCTCCTCGGACGAGCGCCCGCTGGCGGCCTCGCCGGCCGACGAGTCGAGGCGTTTGGTCGAGTCGCCCGCGGCGTTCTGCGCGGTCGACTGGCTCGGCTTGCCCTGGCCCGGCTTCGGCTCGCCCGGCTTCGGCTTCGACTCGGACTGCTGCGACGGCTTCGGCTGGCTCCGCTTGCTCTGTTGCGAATCGTTCGGCTTGGGGTTGTTGCACTGGCCCCCCTGACACTGCTTCTCCATCTTCGCGATCAGCACGTCCAGGTCGCTGACGATCTGCTCCTGCACCTCCTTCGTGCCCTGGTCGAGGCGGTCGATCAGCTCCGACGCCTGGCCCATGCTCTCTTGCACACGGGCGAGCGGGTCCTCGCCCGGCTTGCCGACGTCCTCGCCGACGATCGGCGCCTGTGGCTTGCCGTCGAGGTTGTCTTGCAGCAGCTTGTCGAGCACCTGGCGGTCGGGGACGAGGCCGGGGTTCCGCGGCGGCGCCTGCCGCTGGTCGGCGGCCGGCGGCGGCGTGAGCAGGTCGTCGAGGCCCTGGGTCAGGCCCGGCGCGCCGCCGTACTCCGTGCCGGCAACGGCGTTGCCAACGAGCAGGGTTAGCACCGCGAGCGATGAAAGAAGCCCCCCTGCGCGAGAGCACGGAGAGCTTGAATAGGGGACTGGCTCGCGCCCCCAGCACAGGTCTCGGGTCATGTGAAACGCGAGCGGTCGCGTGCCTGTCCCCTTTTCAAGCGCAGCTTCAGGGTTGGGCAGACCGCCCGAGTGGTCCGTCGAAAAAAGGGGACAGGCACGACGCGGCGTGGAGGGCCAAGACTGCGCGCCGGCTCGACGCGTCGAGCCAGTCCCCGTTTTTCGCCTTGCGTGGCTCGGTTTGGTGGTCGAGGCCAAACATCCCCTAACGCACCCCCACCCTAGCCCTCTCCCGGAGGGGGAGGGAACACGACTGGCGATTTGATTGCTATTACGTCGCGTCATCGGGCAGTTCTCCTGGGTTGGTCTGCCGTTCATTCATACGCTCAATCAGCTCTTGGACAAGCTCGCCGAGCCGCTGCTGCCGGCCGGACAGGTCGTCGGCCTGGCGGCGGGCGGCGGCCGGCTCGATGCGGCGGTCGGCCGCCTCGGCCTCGAGCGACCGGGTCTGGGCGTTCACGTCGAGCTGCATCAATCGTAGCATCTTTAGCTCGGCGACATCGATCGGCGAGGGGGGCGGCTGCTGGCCTTGCTGGCCCTGGCCTTGCCCGCCGCCTTGCTGCTGCTCCTCCTCTTCGTCTTCGGGCGGATTCATCTGCAGCGCGTCGGACACGTGTTTGAGCCGCTGCAGCGCCGCGTATTGCCGCTGCTGGGTCGGCCGGTCGACCTGGTCGGCCTCAAGCCGCTCGATCGCCTGGTCCATGTCACTGACGGCGCCGCGGAGGGCGAGCTCGAACACCTCGCGTTCCGCCACGTTGCGGCGGGCAACCTCGATGTCCTCGCGGAGGTCGGTCTGGCCGGCGGCAAGCTCGTCGACGGTCGCTTCAAAATCCTTGCCGGCGGCGCCCGCCTGGGCTTCCTGGTCGGCGCCGACGGTCCCCTCGAGCAGCTTGATCTGCCGCTCGATGTACGCCGGCAGCCGACCCGCCAGACGGTCGAGAACGCGGAGCGCCTGGGCCAGCTCCTGCCGCTCGATTTCCTGCTGCAGCTGCTCCTGCGCCTTCTTGAGTTGCTCCTGGGCGTCGGCCAGCTTCTGCTCGCCCGACTCGCCCTGACGCGACTGCTCGGCCGACTGCTCCATGCTCTGCGCGCCCTGCTGCGTGCTCTCGCCGGAGGGCTGCGCGCCGAGGCGGTCGAGCTTGCGGCCCATCCGCTCGGTCTGGTCGGCCAGCTTCTGGCGGTCGCGTTGCTGGCCCGGCTTGTCGGCGTCCTGCTGCAGATTGTCGAGCTTCTCCTGCAGCTCGGCCAGCTTCTCCTGCGCCTTGCGGAGCTGCTCGACCAGCTCCTTCGGGTCGGACGACGCGCGGTCGCGGAGGGTCTCGAGCATGTTCCGCATGTCGTCGGCGGCCGACTCCTGCTCGCCCGCCGAGCGGCCGAGCTGACCGGCGCCGAGCTGCCGCTCCGCCTCCTGCAGCTTGCCCCGCGTGGCGTTGTCCTGCGACTCGGCCAAAGCGTCGGCCAGCGCCTGGGCCGCGTCGGACGGCTCACCCCCCTGCCCTTCCGACGGCGCACCCTGAGATTGGGACTGGTCGGCCGCCTTCCGCATCGCGTCCTGCAGCTTGCCAAACCGCTTGGCGATCTCGGCCTGCGCGGCCCGCAGCTTGGCCCGCGCGGCGGCCCGCTCGGGCGTCTGCCGCCCGGCCGCGGCGGCCCGGGCCGCCTCCTTGCTGGTCTCGTCGCGGAGCTCACGCTGCTCGCGTTCCAGCTCGCTCAGCTCCTGGGCGAACCGCTGGTAGTCGGACCAGTTGGACATCCGCTCGACCATCTGCTCGAGCGACTCGATCGCGCGGTCCTGCTGCCCGGCGGCGCCGGCGAGCGACTCGTTGACGCTCGCTTCGGCCTCCTTGTTGGGCTGATTGTCCGCTTGGCCGGCGGCCTCCTCGGCGGCGCGTCGCGCGGCGGCCAGCTCGCGGCCGGCCGAGGCGAGCGGCCCGTCGGCCAGCCGGCGGAGCTCGTCCCGCAGCGACTCGAGCTGCTGCTCGAGCTCGGGCTGGTCCTGGCGGTTGCGTCGCAGCTCGCTCAGCAGCTCCCCCGCGCGGGCGGCGGCGCCGCGGCGTTCGTCCGACACGCCCTGGTTGATGCGGAGCTGCTCGAAGCCGAGCGCCGAGAGCCGGTCGAGGGTCTGCGGCGTGGTGCGGGGGCTCGCCTCGCGGTCGATGCCGAGCTCGCCGGCGGCAACGCGGGCCTCGCGCTGCTCGGTCAGCAACCGGCTGAGGTCCTGCACCAGGTCCGACTGCATGTCGGCCAGGCGGGACTCGAACTCCTCGTCGGAGATGATCACGATCCGCCGCGGGACGCTCGTCGCGCCGACGCCGGGGCGGAAGTCGGTCGCCTCGACCGAGATCAGCACGCGGTCGCCCGGCTCCAGGCCCAGGCCCTCGAGCTCGAAGTCGTGGGCCAGCTCGCGGGAATCGGCCGGCGCGTCCCACGGCAGCGAGTCGAGGTGCGGCGGCGCCTCGGGGCCGGTGTAGATCGCGATCCGCTCGGCCGGCTGTTCTGGCTGTTTGTCGGCAGGCTGCTGTGCGGGCCCGTCGTTTTGCTCGTCGTCCGGCTCGAATTGGGCGAGCGGATCGGTCTCTACCTCGCGACGCCAAAGCAGCTCGGCCCTGGCGATCGCCAGGTTGTCCTCGGCCAGCACCCGCACCGGCACCACCGCTCGGCTGGTGACCAGCGCCTCGCCAGTCGGCTCGATCCACTCGACCGACGGCGGCGTGTCGGGCTCGACCCGCAGCAACCGCGGCTTGCTTTGCCCCCGCAGGCCATCGCGGCTGGTGATGCGGAGCCGGTAGCTAACTGCCAGCGGGCTAGATCCCGTCGTGGCGGGAACCCACGCATCTGGCAGCGCGGCCAACGTTTGTTCGGTAACCTCCAGCGGCAGCTCTTCTTGCTCGCCGTCGATCCGCACCAGGAGCTCCGCCGACTCAATCGGCTCTTCGGCCACTGCTTCGAGGCTGATCCGCGATCCTTCCAGCACGCGGTCCTCGTCGCGGAGCGTCCGCGGGTCGAGGCCCGTGTAGTCGGGCGGCGTGGCGTCGAGCGTGAGGCCGCTAACCTGCGGCGGGTCGACCACCTCGACCTCGCGCCACGGCATCGTGTCGTCGTCGCCGCCGGTGACGCGGAAGGCGAATGCCTGGCGGACGTTCTCGCGGAGCAGCGTGACGGCGTCGCCGGCGGCGGGGAGCGGCTGCTCCTCGAGCCGCGTCTTGCCGCCGACGCGGGTGCGGTACTGCACCCGCAGGTCGGTCGGCAGGCCGCGGCCCTGGGTCTCTTCGACGCGGACCTCGAACGACTGCCCACGGGCGATGCGCGTGGGCGGTTCGACCACGCTCAGGTGGTTGCGGCGGGGCCAGTTCTGGTCGGACCACGGCGCGACGAGCCGCGCGGCGGCGGTTTTTAGCCCGGAGGGGTCGGCTACGCCGAACACGACCGCGATGGCTAGGCACGCGGCGAGCCACTGCCCGGCGCGGCGGAGCGGGCGGCGGTCGATCACTTCTTCGAGGTCGAGCTGTTCGACCTCGGCGGTGGTATTCACGACGACCGCACGCCGCAGGTCGGCCGAGCCGGCCGACGGGTCGTCGATCCGCTGCTGCAGAAACTCAATCGCGCTAGCCAGCCGGCTGCCGAGCGTCGGCCGCGCGTCCTGGATCTGCTGAGCCACCGTCAGCGGAGTCACCCCCCGCCACGAGGCGGGCGCCAGCCAGCGGTACGCGGCCGCCACGACCGCCGCCAACAGCAGCCCCGCCGACAGCCACCGCATGCCGTCGTCCGACAGCCGCATCGCGTAGTCGGCCAGCATCAAGAGCAGCGCCACGCCGAGCGCCGTCGCCACGACCCGCCCCACCGCCGTCAGCATCGCGACACGCCGCGTACGCTGGGCGATCTGGAGAACGCGTTGAAGGAGTGGGTGCGGCACGGTTGAGAAGTCGGTTGGTGAGTGGCGGTTCGTTTAGTTACGCCCTCCCCCAGAGGGGGAGGGGATTTTTCTGTCTCCCCCTCTGGGGGAGGGAGCCTGTTTCGTTATAGCATCGCCTTGCGTTTTCTCAGAATCCATTCCGCACACAAGCACCCGCAGATTCCCGCGAGCATCCACCAGCGGTTCCACAGCTCGATTGGCGGCAGCGACTCGATCGGCACCCGCTGGGCCTCGGGCAGGTTGGCCAGCAGCTGGTCGGCCTCGTCTAGTTTGTAGAACGCCCCGCCGGTCCGCTCGGCCGCGGCCCGCATGCCGGCAGAGTTCATTTCCAATTGGGCGAACTCGCCCGGCGGGTTCACGACGCTGAACGTCGCGCTGACGGCCTGGCTGTCGGCGCCGGCCAGCAGCACACGGTAAGAGCCGGCCGCCAGGTCGTTGAGGTCGGCCTCGAGCACGCCGGGCCGCACCGCCGAGGGCGCCAGCTCGACGCGTTGTTCGGGGCCCCCCTCGGGCTGCAGCAGCACCGCCGCCGAGCGGACCCCGCCGTCGGGCGTGCGGAGCCGCACCCGCACCGGCTCGCCCCGCTCGTACTCGCCCCGTTCGACCATCAGCTCCCAGCCGCGGTCGTCGCGTTTGAGCCGCCCGTGGGCCAGCCGCCGCAGCGTCTGCACCCAGTAGCGGGCGAAGTACACATCGCCGACCCGCTTCCGCCACAGGTAGCTCGAGTCGAACGCGTGGGCGAGCACCTGCCCGCTGCCAAAGTACTGCGACACGACCAGCGGCAGCGGCCGCCCGTCGGGCGTGGTGCGGTTGGGGTGCGTGGCGAGCACCTGCGCCGCGGGCTTCGGCTCGCCGAGGTCGGCGGCCCAGTTGAGTGGGGTCAGCTTGCGCCAGATCGATTCGCTCTCGGCGCGGCTGTCGCCCAGTTGGAACGACGCCCCCTGCATCCCCAGCGGCGTCGGCCGCAGCAGGAACTGCTCGGGCGGCGAGCGGCTGGCAATCGGCGCAGAGTCGAGGTCGGTCGGCGAGAGCGCGCGGAAGTCCTCGAACCGCTTGTACGACCACGGCAGGTACCGCGAGCCGGCGACCAAGATCACCCCGCCGCCGTCCTTGCTGACGAAGTCCGACAGCTCCGACCAGGTCGACCGCGGCAGCAGCCGCGGGTCGAGGTCCATCAGCACCACGACGTCAAACTGGTCAAGGTCGCCGCGGCGCATCGGGAACCGCTGCACCGCGGTCTGGTCGCTCGTGGCGTAGTCGAGGTCCGACTCCTGCAGGTAGGTCTTCAGCTGGATCGTCGAGTCGCGCCCCAGCAGGCTCTTCAGGTAGCGGAACTCGTACAGCGGGTAGCCCGCCGCCAGCAGCACGCGGACGCTCGCCTTGCGGACCTGCACGTCGAACGTGACGCGGTTGTTGTCGGGGTCGCGCTCGCCCTCGACCGGCAGGGCCTCAATCACGTAGCGGTAGTCGCCCGGCTCGGTGGGGCGGTGCAGCAGCTGGATCGGCTCGGACGAGTCGCCGACTGGGGTGAGGGTCTGGTCGGCCAGCACGCGGGAGTCCCCCTCCTGCCGCAGCGTCAGGCGGACCGGCTCGTTCAGCGCGCCCTTCACACGGAGCGTCGCCCCGAAGGAGAGGATGTCGTCGACGAACACGACCTCGTCGGCCAGCGGGTCGGAGAGCACAATGTCGGGCGGGCTCTGCTCGGCGCCGACGCCAACGAAGTACAGGCGTGTGCCGGCCCGGCGGGCGGCGTCCGCCGCGGCCGACAGCGACCGGCCCGCCGTGCTGCGGCCGTCGGTCCAGACCACCACGGCCTGGGGCGCGGGCCCGGTCGAGCGGTCGACCAGCGAGTCGATCGCGTCGCCGAGCCGGCTCATCGAATCGGGGTCCGCGGAGAGCGCGGCCACCGCATCGGGCAGCGGCGTGTCCGCGTCGCCGACCGCTTTGCTCACGTCATCGACACTGCGGGCGTAGGCGTCGTACTGGTCGTCGACCTGGGTGAGCAACGAGGCGTCGTTCTCCAGCAGCTTCGCCTTGACCTTGTCGATCCGTGTGGGCGCATCGGCGCCCCGGGCGGCGTCGGTCACGGTCATGCTGCCGGACGTGTCGAAGATCCAGCCGAACCGCGGCCGCCCCGATCGCGTGCCGGCCAGCAGCAGCTCGCTCAGCATCACCAGGATCATCGCGATGGTCGCCACCCGCAGCAGCCCCAGCAGCGCGCGGTAGGCGGCTCCGGCCGGCGTGCGCTCGCGGGCGTAGCAGTAGGCGACCAGCGCCACCGAGGCCGTGATCAACACCACCGTCAGCCACGGCGCGAAGGTCCAGTGCGTGCGGAGCCGCCACACGGCGTCGGTCTCGGGCGCGGCGGCCTGCGCGAGCAGTGTTAGCAGGTGGTTCGTCATCCGGCGGACCTCCCGAACCAGTAGGCGAGGAAGGTCTCGAGCAGTACCAGCAGGAGGGCCGCCATCAGCAGCCCGCGGTGCACGCCGGTGGCCGGCGCCAGGTTGGCCGCCTCGCCGGAGTCGGTCGTCGGCGAGTTGCGCAGCCGCAGCTCGGCCGGCAACGCGGCCGACGGCGTGCGGGCGAGGTCGCTCTCCCGGGGGTCGGGGTTCACCGCGGCGGCCGCCAGCGTGCCGGGGCGGTCCTCGGCGCGGACCACGTACACGCCGGCGCGGTCGGTGCGGTCGTACGACCACGCGCCGCGCACGGCCGAGACGAGCGTCGTCTCCTGCTGCCCGTCGGGGCGGATGACGGCCAGCTCGCTGCCGGCGGCCCACTCCGGCGCGGGGCCGCCGATCGCCTCGCCGACGGTCACCGCCGGCGGCCCGCCCCCGCCCGTGGAGGCGAACGACAGCAGCTCACGGACAATCGGCAGGAAACTCGGCCAGGCCGGCATCGCGGTCCACGGCTCGCCGGTCGAAGGATCAACCGAGGTGAGCGACCCGTCGGTGGCGAACAGCACCACCCGGCCGCGGCCGAACTCGGAGGTGACCAGCAGCGGGTCGCCGCCGGTGGTGGCGAGCGCCGTCTGCGACGCCGCGTCATTGGGCAGGATGAGCTGGTAGAACCGCGACACCGGCGTCGTGATCAGGCCGGCCCGCTCGCGGCCGCGGAACGGCGCGACGATCGGGTGCGTGTACTCCAGCGGGTCGAGTCGGAACTGCGGCGAGCTGACCGGGCGGCCGATCTCGGCCGGCAGCAGCCCGCCGTCCTGTTCGTCACCCGGCTTGAAGACGACCGGCGTCACGGTCCTGGTGGCGGCGGCCGGCGGGCCGAGCAGGTCGTTGTACCGATCGGCGTCGACGCGGTCGCCGAGGAAGAACACGGCCCCGCCGCCGCCGCGGACGTAGCTCTCGAGCCGCTGGGCCTCGTTCCGCGAGAGCTGCGCGACGTTGCAGAAGAACACGCAGCGGTAGTCGGCCAAGTCGATGGCGGCCAGCTCCGCGTCACTGACCACCTCGGGCTGGATCGGCGAGTCGTTGTCGCCGGTGGGGTTCAGGGCGCTGGCGACGTACATCGCCGCCCCGCGGCGGCCCTCGACGCACAGCACCCGCACGTTGTCTTCAACGCGGCAGGCGAGCCACCGCTGGTTGTCGGCCACTAAACGGTCCTCGGCCAGCCGGACCGACAACGTGTGCTCGCCCGGCGTGCGGATCTGGTGAGAGAATGAAACGCTCGCTGTCTGGCCCGCGCTGAACCGCGCGGTCTGGCTCGCCACCGCGACCCCGTCGACCACCAGGTCGACGAGCTGCTCTTCGGAACCAGAGTCTTTTTCGCCGCCGAAGCGGGCGATCTTCGCCCGCACCGCCAGCGGCCGCTGGGTAGTGGGGGTGGAAGTCTCGAGCCGCGTCTCGACAACCGCCGTGTTCTCGGCGTCCGGCTGGCCGACGTCGACGACCGTCAGCACGGCGTCCTCGATCAGCTTGGCGTAGAGCTGCGCGGCCTGGCCCGTCGCGGCCGACTCTGCCTCAGCATCGCTCGGGTCGCCTGCCGGCGCGTCCCCGGCGAGCGGGCCCCACGTCGCCGCGGTCAGGTCGGTGAAGAAGGTGATCTCGTGCCGGTCGACGTTCGACGCGGCCGCCTCGGCGTCGGTCAGCAGCTGGCGGACGAGCTGCAGCCCGCGGCCCAGGTCGGCGGTCCCCTCGGTCAGCTCGACCTGCTCCACCGAGCGTTTCGCCCGGCTGCGGTCGGAGGTCGGCTGCGCCAGCACCGCCCGCGGCGGCGCGGCGAGCGTGGCGACCGAGAAGACATCCCCCTCGCGGGACTGGTCGATCAGCTGCCCGGCGAGCCGCTTGGCCTGCGTGATCAGCTTGCCGGCGTCGGTCTCCAAGCCCATCGACAGCGACGCGTCCACCACCAGCATCCGGTGCGTCCGCACGCCGGGCCCGACCAGCCCAAGCGAGTCGAGCGTCGGCTTTGCGGCGGCGAGCACCACCAGCAGGATGATCGCGGTGCGGATCGCCAGCAAGATCCACTGCTGCAGCTGCAGCCGCCGCGCGTGCCGCTTGATGGCCGCCTGCAGGAACCGCACGGCGGCCCAGCGGGTCTCCTTCCGCACGCGTTTCATCCACAGGTGGATGAGGATCGGCGCAGCAGCGGCCCCCAGCCACCCGAGGATGGCGAGGTTGGCGAAGCCGAATGCGAGTGGGAGGGGGATCAAAGGGTTTGTCCCATGGCTGGCGCCATGGGCTTTATTAGGCAGTCGGTGTTTGGTTAGCGAACGCGCTGCTGCCGCGCGGCGAGGAAGCGGTGCAGCACGGCGTCGAGCGGCTGGTCGGTTCTTAGTTGCAGGTAGTCGGCCCCCTGGGTGCGGCAGCCGGTGGCGACTGCCGTGGTGAAGGCCTCGAACTCGGTGCGGTACGCCTCGCGGAGCCGGGCCGGGTCGGCCAGGATCTCGCCGGCGCCCTCAAGGCCCTTGAACAGCGTCGGCTGGTCGAACGGGAAGTCGAGTTCGGCCGGGTCGAGCACGTGGCACACCACAACATCGTGCCGGCGGTGGCGGAAGTGCTTCAGCCCGGCCAGCATACTGTCGACGTCGTCGAACAGGTCGCTGAAGATGAACACCACGCCGCGGCGGCTGAGCCGCTCGGCCAGGTCGTGGAAGATCGGGCCGGTGGCGGTCTTCTCCCGCGCGTCGACCCGCTCCATCTCGAGCAAGAGCTGGTTGAGCGTCGCCGGGCTGCTGCTGGGCCGCATGACGCGCCGCACCCGGTCGTCGAACGTGGCGAGCCCGACCGCGTCTTGCTGGTGCAGCACCAGGTACGCCAGCGCCGCGGCGGCGGTCTGGGCGTACTCGAGTTTTGACATGGGGGCGGCGGTCGCCGGCGCGCCGTCCGCCGGCTGACGCCGCCGGCTCTCGTTGCTTGCCGGCGCGGCGCTCTGGTAGGTCATGCTCTCCGACTGGTCGAGCACCAGGTACGCGATGAGGTTGGTCTCCTCCTCGTACTGCTTCAGGTAGACCCGGTCGGTCTTGCCGAACACCTTCCAGTCGACAAACCGCAGGTCGTCGCCGGGGGCGTACTCACGGTGCTCGGCGAACTCGATACTGAACCCCTGGAACGGGCTGCGGTGCAAGCCGGCGACGTACCCCTCGACAATATGCTCCGCGCGCAGCCGCAGCCCCTTGAGCTTGGCCAAGACCGCGGGGTCGAGGAACCGTCGTGATGTGGGGGGGGTGGGCATTCGGTGAGTGGTTTAGCGGAGTAGCCGGCGAGCTACGCCTCGGCGGGTTTTAACGCGGGGACTACGAAGCACCGGCACTAACGGTGAAGAACAATGATCTAAAAGCCGTAGTCGGGATCGAAATCGTGCGAAATCAGGTAAGCCTCTAGGAGTTTCTCAAGCTCTGGAAAGTAATCGTAGAGCTCCGAATCGCTGCTGTCGCAGACTTTCGCTTCCCTTCCTTGATTGTCCCAGGAGTTGATGATGTCATTCCTTCCACCAAGATCTGATGGAACTTTACTGCCGAACAGATCGCCAACAGCTCGTAGCTTCTCAACCGCAACTGTGGCTTTCAGCTCTGAGAGCGCGACTATGGTGTCGCTGTAGTGATCTGCCCCCGAATTGTAAAAGAAGCTAACCACCCCTCCATTATTGACTGAATCAATGAAAGCACGCGTGTTGAGCCACAAGAGTTCCGGTGGCTCCATGCCCTCGTACCCAACCGCGTGATATTTATCCCAGAGCCCGTCCCAATTCATTCTCACAGCAGGCTCCGAATCACGGCATCCACCGGCAACCAAGCACAACATGAGCACACATTGCTGCACCCTCACAACCTTCATGTGTCCTCCGTGTCCTCCGTGGTTAGTCCCTTCCGGTGCGCAACCGCCGAGGCGTAGCTCGCCGGCTACCTTTGCTAAACTCAAAACAATGTTGCAAATCCCGCCGCAGCAAAGTGCCGGTCGTTGGTGAACGACTCGGTCGCGCCCACTCTCCTCATCACTTCAAATGAAAGGCAATCGACAATACTCGGTCCGCCGGCGGGAGCGTTGCGATAGGCGGACCAGGCCGCTACGACCTCGCTAGGCGACGGGTCAATCAGGTTGCCGTGTTCGGACATCTCTTGAAACAGGTTCGCGACGACTTCCCCGTGACCGGTTCGGGCCATGGCGTTGCCACACTCCCACATCACCTGCGGCGTGGTGACATAGCGACCCGGGCCCGCGACCAATAATGCCCACGCCTTATTAGCCGCTTCATGCCACTGGTCACGGCGGTCCATCATAGCGAGCAATCCGACGGTATCGAGCAAGACAATCCTCACGGCTGGTGCTCGTTGTGCCGCTCCGCAAGATCGCCACTCTCCGAATCAAACCGCTGCGACAAGATCGCCTCGATGCGTTTCTTGTGGCCTTGTTCCTCGGCGTTCCCAACGACTTTCAGCACGAACTCCACCTCGCAGTTTTCCGGGAGCTGCACCGGCTCGGTTGGGTGGAACATCCCATTCGCAAAAATCGCGTGCACGGTCTTTTCAGAGCCGAAGCCGGGGTCCATTTTGATCTCCTTGTCTGACAACGACTTTTATCAGCATCTTCGGTTTTACGCCGCCGCTTCGATCGCGGTCTTCTCCAAGAGCGCCGTGATCACATCATCGGCGGTCACGCCGTCGGCTTCAGCGTTGAAGTTGGTCACGATGCGGTGCCGCAGCACCGGCTTGGCTACCGCCTTCAAATCGTCGGCCTCGACGCAGTGGCGGCCGGCCAGGGCGGCGCGGGCCTTGGCGGCGAGCACCAGGAACTGGCTCGCCCGCGGGCCGGCGCCCCAGCTGACGTAGTTCTCGACGATCTCCGGTACGCCGCCCTTGCGGACGCGGGTCTGCCGCACGAGGTTGATGGCGTACATCGCCAGGTGGTCGGCGATCGGCATCCGGCGGACCAGGTGGCTCATCTCAGAGATCTGCTCGGCGGTGAGCGTCGGGCTGATCTCGGTCTTGTAGTCGGCGGTGGTCTGCTTGACGATCTGCAGCTCCTCGTCGGCCTCGGGGTAGTCGACCTGCACCATGAACATGAAGCGGTCGAGCTGGGCCTCGGGCAGCGGGTAGGTGCCCTCCTGCTCGATCGGGTTCTGCGTGGCGAGCACAAAAAATGGATCGGGCAGCGCCCGGCGTTCGCCGCCCACGGTGACCTGCTTCTCTTGCATCGCCTCGAGCAGGGCGGCCTGCGTCTTGGGCGGCGTGCGGTTGATCTCGTCGGCCAGCACGATGTTGGCGAAGATCGGGCCCGGCACGAACTTGAACGCCCGGTTGCCGGTCGCGCGGTCCTCCTGCATCACCTCGGTGCCGGTGATGTCGGCGGGCATAAGGTCGGGGGTGAACTGCACGCGGTTGAAGTCGAGCGACAGCGAGTCGCTCAGCGAGCGGATCAGCAGCGTCTTGGCCAGGCCGGGCACGCCGACCAGCAGGCAGTGGCCGCGGGCGAACAAGGAAATCAGGAGCTGCTCGACCACCTCTTGCTGACCGACAATTACCTTGCCGAGCTCGCTCTTGAGCCGGCGGTGGGCCTCGCCGAGTTGGGTGATCGCCTCGATGTCGGACTCGGGGAGCATGCTGGGTCGCCTAAACGGGTAGGGGAGGAACCGCGGCGGGGCCGCGGGCTGGTATTCATACTAGTCGTTTACGCCGGCCGCTGCGCCGGGCGCCGCGTCCAGCAGCGAGACCTGCTCGCCCGGCTGCGGCGGTTCGGCCGGTTGCGGGCCGTAGACAGTCAGTTGTTCGCGGCTGGCGACCACCAACAGGCCGTGGGCGGGCGTTAAATTCGCCCCGGCGCCGCCGACCGGCGCGAGGTCGATCGGGGTGCGCGTCGCCGCTCCGGTCTCGGCATTGCGGGCGTAGATGGCGCCGCGGGTCGGCCAGAACACCTCGTCGCCGGCCAGGCAGCCGCGGCCCATGCCGCGGATCCCGGAGCGGGTGCTGCTGGGCCACTGGTAGCGCACCTCGCCGGTGTTCAGGTCGACGCCGGTGAGCAGCTCGCCGCCGGCGACCAGCGTGCCGCCGCGGACGCCGAGCAGTTCGACGCGGGGGTCGGACCGCTTGGTCGCCCACAGCCAACGTCCCGACGCCTGGTCGAGCGCGAACACGTGGGGCGAATCGACCGGCGCGGCCAGCAGCCGCCCACGGTACGCGATGCACGGCGAGACGCGCGGGGATTCGGCGCCGCGGTCGGGCGCTCCGCCGACCGGGTAGCGGGGGTACTCGGCGATCCAGTCGACCGCGCCGCTGCTGGCGTCGACCGCTGCGATTGCGCCGAGGTTGGAGTTGAAGAACAGTGTGCCGCCCTGCTTGGTGAGCGTGTCGGCCGGGCGGGCGCTGATGGTTTCCTCGGCGGGCGGGCCGCTGCAGACCGAGGTGAACCACAACTGGCGGCCGGTCGCCGCGGAGTAGCAGGCGAGCGCCACCCGGGGCCGCACCTCGGCGGCGTCGAGCGCCACGTAGACCAGTCCGCTCTCGACCAGGGGCGGGCCGCTGAACCGCCACGGCACGTCGGGCTCGTCAAGCTCGACAACCTGCAGGCCCTCGCTCAGCAGGCCGAAGCCGAGCAGCCGCGGGTCGACCGCGGTCCGCACCACCTGCCCGGTGCGCCGCGGGCGTTCACGACCGACGCGGGCGTACAGCACGCCGTGGTCGATCTCAAGCGGCCCGAGCGGCGTCTGGAACGCGCCGCCCAGCACGCCCGACTGCATCACCTGGAACGCCCGCATCCCCTGGGCCTGGTACATCGCCGGCCCGGCGTTGAGGACCGGCGCCTGGTACAGCAGCCCGTCCCTGGTGACGGCCGGCGCGCCGTCGGCCAGCTGCAACGCGATCAAGGCTCCGGCGTCGCGTGTCACAACCCAGGGGCCAAAGACCGCGGGCGTGACCTGTGGGGTCGTGCTGACGATCGGCTGGGGCTGTTGAAAGATGATCCGCCCGCCGCGCTGCACGATGCGGTTCACCCGCGGCCGCAGGTTGGCCAGCGACTCGACCGGCGTCAGCTTGTGGCTCTCGGACCAGATCGGGCCGACGATCTCGCCGAGCGGCGCGGCGACGCCGGTCCGCTGCGAGTCTCCCCCCAGCGTGGTCGCGCCGGCCGGCAGGCCCACACTCGGCCACTCAGCGGCGGCGGCCATCACCTCCGCGAGCCGCTCGCCGAGCGGCCCGCTAACGCCGGCCACGACGCCCTTGGCGTCGGGCGCCGCGAGGCGCAGCAGCGCGGCCTCGATCGCCGCGCGGTCGGTGTCCTGCTCGAGCAGCGAGATCAACGCCAGACGCGTCAAAGCCTCGGGGAGCGCGCCCTCGGCGTCGGGGTAGATGGGAGGCAGGGCCTCGCGTGGCGCCAGCAGCAGCGGCTCGATCTTCGCCCAGTGCTGCATCAGATCAACGCCCGCCAGCACGACGCCGATCGGCCGGCCACGCGGCCCCGACAGCAGCGGGTGCAGCCGGCCCAGCGCTCGGCGGGCGGCGGCGGCGTCGCCCCGTTCGATCGCCAGGTCCGCCAGCAGCAGCACCGCGCGCGGGGTCGCGGAGCTGGTGAAGTAGTCGTCGATTATCCGCTGAACGATGGCCGGGTCGCGGGCCTGTCGGCCCTCGTCGAGCAGCCGCTCGGCGGACGGGTCGATGCGGCGGCGGTACTCGGCGAGCACCTCGGCCGGCATCCGCGCGAGCCGGGCCTGGCAGGCCTCCCGCAGCGGCACGTAGCGGCCCTCGGGCAGTCGCACGAGTTGCCCGTCGGACTCGTCCATCACCAGGGTGATGGTCTCGAGGGCGTCCTCCCACTGCTGGTCTTCCTGCAGCGAGTCAACCTGGGCGAGCAGCCGTTCGGTGCGGCTGGAGACCGTGGCGGCCTCGATCGGCGAGGGGGCCGCCCAACAATCAGACCGCGGGCCGGGCGCCAGGCAGACAATCGCCGGCAAGGCGACCGCGGAAACGGCCGCCAGCAGCGACCGTCGCAGGGCGAGTGGTGAGGGGACGTGCATCGCCCGTGATTATACGGGCCGGCCACGGGCCTGACAAAGATTCATCACCCAGCGGCCGCAGATTTGCTGCCGCCCCGCGGGCCGACAGTTTCCGGCCGCTACAGCCCGGCCGGCGGCCATAGGTGGTACAGCATTACGTACACCAGCACGCCCGTCACCGAGACGTACAACCACACAGGGAAGGTAATCCGGGCAATTCGGCGGTGTTCGATTCGATACTGCCCGCGGGTCGCCCGTTCCTCGGGGGAGCACGACTCGTCCGATTGCGGCGAGTTGCACGCCAAGGCCTTGTGCCCGAAGTAGATGGTTGTCAGAGCGAGCGGCGGCACCGACAGGGCGAGCAGCACGTGCGACAACAGGATTCCGTAATAGACATAGCGGACCGGGCCCTCGGCCGTGAACTTCACGTGCTGCACCTGGTAGTGGTAGTACAGGTAGCAGACCAGGAACGCGGACGACACCGCGAACGCGGTCAGCATCACGCGTTTGTGCGCGACTTCCTTGCGCTGCTTGATCAGCACATAGCCGAGCACTAGCAAGACGGCGGCCAGCGCATTGAGCGCGGCGTTGACGTGCACAATCGGGTTGGCGGCGGCCAACGGAAGAATACTGAGCAGCGTGCTCACGAGACAAAGTCCCCCTTGGTGCGTGTGCCCGCTACCCGCCAGCAGAGGCCGAGCATGACCACGGCAAACACGACGCTCACCAGCCAGCAGAGCCACAGCGGCGGCGTGTTGCCGTCGGCGACCGTCGGCGGCGCAAGGCCGCTGAGCGTCAGCACCAGGTGCCGCTTCAGCCCGGCCACGCCGTAGGTCAGCGGGTTGAGGGCGACCACCCAGCCGAGCAGCCCGTCCTTGCCCTGCGGGAAGAACGCGCCGGACAGCAGCCACATCGGGAACAGGAACACGCTCATGATGGCGTGGTACGCTTGGCTGGAGTTCATCCGCCACGCGATCAGGAAGCCGAGCGAGGTCAGCGCGATCGACACCACCACCATCAGCCCCACGCCGGCCAGCGCCTGCAGCAGCGGCGGGTTGATCTCCGGGCTGGTGAGCCAGCCGAGCAGCATGAACAGGATCGCCTGGATCATGGCGATCGACGCGCCGCCGATCACCTTGCCGAGCACCATCGCCATCCGCGGCACCGGCGCCACCAGCACCCCCTGCAGGAAGCCCTCGTTGCGGTCCTCGATGATCGAGATGGTCGCGAAGATCGCCGTGAACAGCAGGATCATCGCCAGCGTGCCGGGGTAGAAGTGCGTATACCCCAGGTTGCTCGACCGCAGGCCCTCGCTGAAGAGCAGCCAGAAGATGATCGGCTGCAGGAACGCGCCGATCACCCGGTTGCGCTGGCGGAAGAACCGCACCAGCTCCCGCTGCGAGAGCGCGAACACGACCGGCAAGGCAGGGACAGTGGCGGAGTTCATGTCAGGCTTCTTGTTCTCGGTGGGAACACTGATCTTCGCTGACAACCACTGACTAGTGGTCATTAGCGTTGATTCGTGTTCCCTTCCTTCTTAGCAAAGGTCGGACGCTCGATCTAATGCTTCCGCTTTTTCTTCTTCGCGGTCTCTTCGGCCGACTTGAACTCGCTGCCGAAGAAGCGGTGCCCGGTGCGGTCGATGAACACGTCCTCGAGGCTCGGCTTGCCAATGGTCAGCTCGGTGATGCGGTCGCCGAATGCCTCGAACAGCTTCGGCGCCCAGGCGGCGCCGCCCGGCTGCTCGAGCCGCACCGAGTGGTCGAGCACGTTGGCGGGCACGTCAAACTTCTCGGTGATCGCCGCCGCCAGTTCTGAGGGGTTTTCTGTGCGGAGTGTGATCGAGTCGCCGCCGACCTGCGACTTCAGCGCGTCGGGCGTGTCGAGCGCCGCGACCCGGCCCTCGTGCACGATGGCGATCCGGTCCGCGCGGTCGGCTTCTTCCAGCAAATGCGTGGTGGTCAGCACGGTGACGCCCTCGGCGTCGCGGGCCTGGGCCAGGTACCGCCAGAGGTCGCTGCGGGCGGCCGGGTCGAGGCCGGTCGACGGCTCGTCCAGCAGCAGCAGCCGCGGGCTGTGCAGCATCCCCTGGGCCAGCTCCACCCGGCGGCGGAGTCCGCCCGACAGGTCGCCCACTTTGTCTTCGGCGCGATCCGCGACGCCCAGCTGCTCGAGCATCTCCTCGCAGCGGCGGAGCAGCGTCGCGCCGCTCAGCCCGTACAGCAGGCCGTGGCAGCGGAGGTTCTCGTTGACGGTCAGGTGCTTGTCGAGGCTCGGCGCCTGGAACACGACGCCGAGCGCCGCGCGGACCTGGTCGGCCTGGGTCTTGAGGTCGGCGCCGAACACGCTAACTGTCCCCTGCTGCAGCGGCGCGAGGGTCGAGAGGATGCGGAAGAAGGTGGTCTTGCCGCTGCCGTTGGGGCCGAGTACGGCGAACAGCTCGCCCGGCCGCACGTCGAGCGACAGGCCGCGGAGCGCCTCGCGGTCGCCGTACTTGTAGCGCAGGTCGGCAACGTGAACCGCGGCGACTTGGTTGTCCATAACGCTCGTGGCGGGGTCAGCAGTCTAGGAGCCGAACAGGCACAGCACGGTCATCCACGCCGGCAGGTACAGCAGGCTGGCCCGCAGCAGCAGTCGGGCGTTGCGTTCGTTGCGGCGGACCAAGAACCACGCCGCGGCCAGCAGGAACGCCAGGGTGAAGAGCGTCGTGAGCACGGCGTAGGTCTGGGCCGAGTACGCGGTCCGCAGGGCCGGCAGCAGGGCCGCGGGGAGCAGCATCGCCGCGCCCGCCACGGCGAACGCGCCGGCGCGGGCGCCGGTTGGCTCGACCGTGGTGTCCATCTTGTAGCCGGCGGCGGCGTAGTCGTCACGGCAGAGCCAGGCGATCGCCATGAAGTGCGGGTACTGCCACAGGAACAGCACCAAAAACAAGCCGAGTGCGGTGGTGTCGAGCGCCCCGCCCCCGGCGGTCCAGCCCATCACGATCGGCAGCGCGCCGCTGACGGCGCCGACGGTCGTGTTGAGCGGGGTGCGCATCTTGAGCGGGGTGTAGACCGCCACGTACAGGAACCAGCTCAACAGGCCCAACAGCGCGGTCGTCAGGTTGACGCCCAGCACCAGCAGCGTGAAGCCGACCGACACGCAGACCGTGCCGAACACCAGGGCCTCGACCGGGGCCATGCGGCCGGCGGGGAGCGGGCGGCCCGCCGTGCGGGTCATCTTCGCGTCGAGGCGACGCTCGATGTACTGGTTGAGCGTGTTGGCGCTGGCGGCCAGCAGCCCGGCGCCCAGCAGCGTCGCGACGACCGTGCCGGCCGACCACTGGGCGTGGGTCGCCAGGTACATGCCGGCGACCGCGGTCACGAGCTCCAGGATCGTGATGCGGGGCTTGGCCAGCTCCGCGTAGTCACGCAGTTTCGAATCGGCGGCGGCTTCACGCCGAGGGATCGCCAGGGTGGTCGCGCCAGTGCTCATGCGCAGGGACTCAGTTCGCTGAAGGTGAGTTCGCTGAGATTGAATTTGCGGGGGTCGGTCGCGCTGCGGGGGAGGTGTCCGCGGCAAAGGCAGCAAAACGGAGGGCAAGCGTCGCGCCGGCGGCGGCCAGGCCCAGGATGAGGGAGCCGGTCGCGCTGTGCGCGGTCGCGATGTGGGTTTGAGCCAATCCGTCCGCTACGTTAGCCCCTATGGTAGCCGGCAGCCAGCCGAAGGCCCAGCCGGGGAGCCCGTACTTCACCACCCAGGTGCACGCCCCCAGCGAGAGCTGAATGACCAGCGCCAGCGACAACCCCGCGGTCAGCAGCCGCAGCACCCCAGGCCCCGCCGGCCGACGCCAGACCGCGGCGGTCGACCACGCCACATGCCCTGAAACTACGGCCGCCATTACCAGGTGCAGCTTCACCAGCCCCGCGAACGCCCACGGGCTGACCGTCACCGGAACATGCCGCAGCTGGGCGCCGATCACCAGCTGCAAGTAGGCGAACAGGGCGGTCGCCGCGAGCGGCACGCCCATGCTGCGACGATTTGTCGCACCGCCCGCCGACCACCACCGCGAGGTCATCGCCAGCATCACGCACGCCAGCGCGAAGAACAGCGGGCCGGTGCAGCCGTGGACCATCGCCAGTTGCCGCTCGTTCATCATCACCCGCATCCCGCCGAGCACGCCCTGCACAATCACTAGCGCTAGCGCCGCGACCGTCAGCCACCGCAGCCACCGCCGGCGGTCGGTCCACCAGACCGCAACCACCAACCCAATGGTCAGCAAGCCAACCAGCGAGCCAAGCAGCCGGTGGCCGTGCTCGACAAACAGGTCCCACGGCGCAAAGAACCAGGTCGAGAGCGGGTAGGCGAACATGTTGTAGCCGTAGGTCGTCGGCCAGTCGGGCACCGCCATGCCCGCGTCGGTCGAGGTCACCAGGCCGCCGACCCACAACAGCGGGAAGGTCAGAGCACACAGCAGCAGCGCCCACCGCCGTGGCCACGGAGATACCCGGCTAGGCTGGATTGTCGTGGCGTCAGTCATGGCGCCCCCCATCAGGCTGGTCCGTCAGGCTTTCGACATACGCGACAAGCCGCCAGATCTCGTCTTCGTTCAGTGCGCCGACGCCGCCCGGGTCGGTCGGGCCGACCGCCGGCATTGGCGTGCCGGCGATCCCCTGCGAGATGACACGGTACAGGTGCTCGCGAGAGCGGGCGCCCCGCAGCGATCCGGGGACCAGCGTCCGTGGGTCGGCGATCCGCGGCGGCAGCAGCACGTCGCCCGCGGCGCGGCGGGCGTCGATCTCGGCGTAGCGCGTGGCCAACTCTCTCACAAGGAACTCGTGCCGGTCGGGCGCCGCCTCGGCCACGCGCTCTTCGAGCGTCTGCCGCGACGCGACCCGCCGCTTGGTCTCTTCGAGGTACTCGTGCACCCGCTTATTCCAGTCGTTGTAGTCCACCAGGTTGGCGCCGCCGGCGCCGTCCTCGCCGTGGCACTTCGCGCAGTTGGCCCGCTGGGCGTCGTGGAATAGCGCGCGGCCGGCCGTGACTTCTGCGGCAGAGAAACGCTCGCCAGCCCCGACCGGCGCTGCGGCAGCAACAACCGATGATTCGGCCTCGCGCCACCCGCGGGCGATCGGCGGCAGCAGCTCGTCGAGCACCAGCTCGCGGGTTTCGGTGTCGCGCCAATCGAGCCGCGATTCGTCGTCAACCTCGCCGGTCGCCGGGTCGAAGTCGAGCTCCTCGCCGACGTAGCGCGCCAGCGCCTGCTCCAGCTCGCCGCGGATCGCCAGGTACCTCACGTACTCGACGAGAGATTCGATCTCCTCGACCGGCAGCAAGGCGAACGACGGCATCGCCGTGCCCGGCAGGCCGAAGCGGAGCGTGGCGGCCAGGTCGGCCCCGGTCGGCTTGGCGCCGCGGTAGGTCGACTTGAACTTGAACACGCCGGCGCGGAAGTCGCGGGGATACGGCGCCTCGTACAAGGCGGCGGGCCCCTGCCCGTCGCCGCTGAGGCCGTGGCACACGGCGCAGTGCCGGCGGTACAGCCCGAGCGTCTGGCCCGGCTCGTTCGAGGCGACCCGCCCTGCCGCCTGCTGAAGCAGCCGCAGGTCGAGCAGGTCTGCTAGCCCGTCGGGCACGATCGGCTCGCTCGGCGCGCCAAACACCTCGTTGAGTATGGCCGCGACCTGCTGCCGGTGGGTCGGCACGAGCTGCTCCTCGGCCTGGACCAGCTCGTGCGCTGGAAAGTCGCTGAAGTCGCCGCAACCAACCGTGGCGAGCAACAGAAAAGCCAGCGGCAGCGAGCGGTGTCCTAGCGGGCAGAGCCTCCTGCCGCAGCGAGATCGAACGCGTGGATGGTGCGACAACGTAATCAACGGGGTGGCCCCTGGCCAAGCAGGGAGTTTGCTTCGGTGTTTCTCATAGACAGTAGCCGCCCGGCGATCAATCGACCAGCAGCTCGGCCGGCACGGCGATATCCCCCAGGTCGAGGGTCTCGCCGGCGACGACCTCAAGCTCTGCCCTGCCCCGCCGGCTGGTCTCGCCCGTGGGGAGCGCCAGGTTTTTGAGGTAGCCGGTCTCGTGCCAGAACTGCAGCTCGTGGGTCCCGGCCGGCAGCAGAGCAATCTCAAACCGCCCCTCGGCGTCGGCGACCGCCATGTACGGGTCGTCCCGAACCAGCACGTAGCCACGCATGAACGGGTGAATGTTGCAGGCCACCGGCAGCGGCTTGCTCTCGGCCTCGGCGAACTGCTTGGAGATCTTGCCGCTCGCCGGGATCAGTTGGTTGAACGCCGCATTGCGGATAAGGTCGAACTTGGTGTTGTGCCCGGTCGGGTCCTGGTTGGTGATCCGCAGCGTCTGCCCGGCGCGGAGCAGCGTGACATGCGGCGTGAAGACGCAGTTCTTGTTGGCCAGCTCGACCGGCTCGGCGAGCTTCCCCGAGTCGCCGGGAGGGAGCGGCAGCGATTCGCCACGCGGCGCCCTCAGCCACACGACGGCGTTGGCCAAGCCGCCCGACTTGCCAACCACAACGGACTGCTGTTTCGGCTGGCAGTTGATACAGAACTCGTCGGCCGTGACCTGCGGGTCGGCGGGCGCCGGCGGCTTGCCGTCGACGACAAACCGGCCCTTCAGCCCGCCCCACTCAACCGCCGCCGCCGGGCCCACCAGCGCAAGCGGAAGCAGCAGCGCGAGCGCAGCGGTCGCAGGCAGCATCACGCGAAGTGTGTGATTTGACATGCCCCCCAGTTTACCAGTTCTCCCCTGGCGCCGCAGGGGCCGGGAATAAGCAGCCGCGGGCCTGGCGATGCAAGAACGTGGGCGTCGGCTCGCAAGCCGCACCCGGCCAACTTGCGTCTCACCCAACCGAAGGAACCCTACATGGACACGCAAACGGCGGCGCCGCCGCAGGTAACCCTGCAAGCTCTCGCAGCGACCAGCACGGCGCCGCGCTCCCCGCGGCTGGCGCCTGCGGCCAGGCCGTTCAGCGATTTCGGACGCTGGGTCGACGACGTCACGGTCGCCCGGCCCGGCACGCTCTGGCGGCTCGGCGACTGGATCGCCCGCAACCGCCGACCGGGCCAGCTCCGCAGCGAGGTCTGGCGGGCGTGCCGCGCGGCCAACCCTTACTGCTTCAAAACCTACACGGTGATTGCGCTCGCGCGGCGGTCGTTCTTCCTGCCGGCCGGCGAGGTTGTGTTCGAGGCGACCGAGAACCCGACGCAGATCCCCCAATCGCCGCCGCAGGGCGTGATGCTCCGCCACCTCGAGGCGCTCGACGCCCACCCCGAGGCGACCTTCTACTACCTCGAGCCGGTGTTCGCCAGCGAGCCAACCATGCGGCTCTACCCGGCCGACGAGCTGCGGGCCGAGGCCGCCGGCGACCAGCAGGACGCGTTCATGCTGGCCCGCAACTACGGCGCATTCTTCCGCGCCCGGGCGTGGGCGGGCGAGCAGCAGAGCCGCTGCGGCGCGGCGCTCGCCGCGGCCGCCGAACGCGCCGAGGACGCGTTACTCAACTTCGCTGCCTGGCTCCTCCCGCAGCCCGCCAGCCTCCGCCGCCTGGAAGCCAGCTACTCCGTGGCGGTCCGGCAGGGCCAACAGGCCGAGGCCGAGCGGTTGCAGCGCGCCATCCGCCGCGTCCGCTGGCACATGACGTTCGACCCGATCCTCTGCTTCGAGCTCCCCGGCGAGCCCGGCCGCCTTCGGTTCGAGGCCCACTGGTACGTCGGCACCGACAACAAAACCTACGTGCACTACTAGCCTACTGCACTCGCTGACGGCCACCTCACCCGGTACGCTACGGCTTTCGCGTCCCCGGGGAGAAGGTCGATGCTGTTGGGATTCGTGCTGCTGTACCTGGCCGCATCGGTGGCGATTGGCCTGCTGGCTGCGCGCAAGGTCCACAACACGACCGACTACGCGGTGGCGGGCCGCTCGCTGCCGCTGCCGATGGTCGTGGCGACCACCTTCGCGACCTGGTTCGGCTCCGAGACCGTGCTCGGCATCCCGGCGATCTTCATCGTCAGCGGCCTGGGCGGCACGGTCGAAGACCCCTGGGGCGCCGGGCTCTGCCTGGTGCTGGTTGGCGTGTTCTACGCGCGGCGTCTGTACCGCATGTCGCTGCTCACTGTGGGCGACTTCTACCGCCGCCGCTACGGCCGCGTGGTCGAGGTGTTCTGCTCGGCGGTCAGCATCCTGTCGTACCTCGGCTGGGTCGCGGCCCAGGTCACCGCGCTCGGGTTGGTGTTCGAGGTGCTCTCGGGCGGAGCCATCACCGGGCTGCAGGGCTCGCTGATCGGCATGGCGGCGGTGCTGCTGTACACCCTGTTCGGCGGCATGTGGTCGGTCGCGCTCACCGACTCGCTGCAGATGACCGTGATTGTCATCGGCCTGACGGTGATCGCGGTGATCTCTGGCCAGATGGCGGGCGGCCCGAGTGTGGTGCTCGAGCGCGTGGCGTCCGACGGGCTGCTGCGGTTCCTGCCGCCGGCCGACTTCCACGAGATCGTGTTCTTCATCGGCGCGGGGGTGACCATCATGCTCGGCTCGATCCCACAGCAGGACGTCTTCCAGCGGGTCACCTCGGCCCGGGACGAGCAGACCGCCGCGGTCGGCCCGGTGATCGGCGGCCTCGCGTACATGGCGTTCTCGGTCGTGCCGATGTTCATCGTGGCGTCGGCCTTGATCATCTCGCCCGAGGGCGCAGCCGCCCACCTGGAGACCGACCCGGAAAAAATCCTGCCGGCGTTGATCCTCGATCGGATGCCGCCGTTCACGCAGGTCTTGTTCTTTGGCGCCCTGCTGTCGGCGATCATGTCGACCGCGTCGGCGACGATCCTCGCGCCGTCGACCATCTTCGTGCAGAACATCATGCGGCACCTGCTTCCGTCAATGACCGACCGGCAGGAGCTGCGTCTGATGCGCGGCGCGGTGCTGATGTTCTCGGTCGGCGTGCTGGTGTACGCGCTCGCCATGCACGACAAGTCGATCTACGAGCTGGTGTCGAGCAGCTACCAGATACCCCTGGTCGGCGCGTTCGTGCCGCTCACCGCCGGGCTGTACTGGCGGCGGGCCACCAACCGCGGCGCGGTGAGTTCGCTTGCGCTGGGCGTCGGCGTCTGGATCTTGTTCTTCTCGACCACCCTGGGCGGGGTTTTTCCTTCCCAGCTAGCCGGGCTGCTGGCGGCGGTGGTGGGGATGATTGTAGGCAGTCTGCTGCTGGGCGGGCCGAACCCGCAGCTCGGCCCGGGTGTCACGCCAGTAGACGATCCACCAGCACCCGAGTGACGACCATGCCCGAGCCTACCTCCGACCCGCTCGCCGCCGTCCGCTCTGGCTACGACCGCTGGTCTCAGGTCTACGACCACGACGCCAACCCGCTGCCGCCACTCGAGGAGCCCCACTTGCGCTCCGCGGTCGGCAACCCAACCGGCCTGCGGGCGCTGGACCTCGGCTGCGGCGCCGGGCGGCACGCCCTGTGGCTGGCCGCGGCGGGGGCCGAGGTCGCCGCGGTCGACTTCTCGCGCGGCATGCTCGACGCCGCCCGCGCGAAGCCGGGCGCCGACCGCGTCCGCTTCATTGAGCTCGACCTGCACGAGCCGCTGCCGTTCGACCAGGAGTTCGACCTTGTCGTCAGCGGCCTGGTGCTAGAGCACATCCGCGAGCTCGACCCCTTCTTCGCGGCCGCGTACCAATCGCTGCGTCCCGGCGGCCGGGCCGTTCTCTCCGGCATGCACCCAGCGATGTTCCTCCGCGGCTCCCAGGCCCGCTTCACCGACCCCGACTCGGGCGAGGTGGTGCACGTCGGCAGCCTGCCGCACTCAGTCAGCGTGTTTGTGATGGCCGCCCTGCGGGCCGGCTTCCAGATTGCCGACCTTCAGGAGATCGCCCCCGACGCCGCGTTCGCCGAGCGCTACCCGCGGGCCGAGAAGTACGTTGGCTACCCGATGCTGGTGGTGATGTCGCTTGTGAGGCAGCAAGCAAATCCAAAGAAACCAGTTGGCCAGTGGCAATAACGTTGTGACGCGTGCGAACTGCTTGGGCGCCGTCGAAGTCTCAACCGCCTATCGACGTGGACGCCACACCAGCAACGCCCGTTGACTAACGACTGCCCTAGCTGCGCCTGCCTATGCCCCGTCCCCGCCAAGACACTGGCCGACCACGCTCGCCCTGGCGTAGGTGGCTCAGAAGGGCGTTTGTGGCCTGGGGCGTCTTCGCCATGACCTACCTCGTCGCCGGATACCGCACGGTGGGATTGCCCGCCGAGGTTCTGCACAGCAGCGACGCCGTCGAGTTGCAGGACGGCCGCGAGTCGCTGAGTATGATGCCGAGCGAGTACGACGCGGGCCTGCTCTTCTTCTGCGGCTCCGGCGTAGCGGCGCCCGCCTACGCCCCCCTGCTGCGGCCCATCGCGGAGCAAGGACACGCGGTGTTCATCATAAAGCTTCCCTACCGCTTCGCGCCGTTTGAGTCACACAGGAACGAATCGGTTGACCGCGCTCGGCGGATCATCGCCGAGCACCCGGAGGTTGTTCACTGGACCGCAGCCGGGCACTCACTTGGGGGCGCACTGGCTTGCCTGCTTGCCCGCGACAACACCGAACTGCTCTCCGGCCTTGTGTTGATCGGCACTACCCACCCCAAACAGGACGACCTGTCGTCGCTGACAATGCCAGTTGCGAAAGTCTACGCAACCAACGACGGCGTCGCCCCGGCGGAGAGGGTGGCGTCCAACCGCGGCCTCCTCCCACCGGGCGCCCGCTTCGTCGAGATCGAGGGCGGGAACCACTGCCAGTTTGGCAACTACGCGTGGCAGTTCCTCGACGGCTCCGCGACCATCAGTCGCGCCGAGCAGCAAGACGCCACGCGTAGCGTGTTGCTCGACACGATCGAAGCCTCGCTCGACGAGTGAACTGGCGAACGAGGCCAGACTCCTTGGTAGCCGATGCGGCCTACGGCGCTCTTTACTTAGGCTGCAACCGAGACGCGGTCCAGTCGACGATCATCTCCAGGGCAGACGGCGCGATGGTCTCCTCGATCATCCCGTACTCGGTCGGCAGCCCCGACTTGCTGGTCTGCAGCAGGTGGTTCAGCTTGGGAGGGCTCTCGATCGTGACATCCGTGGTCGGCGCGGCGGCCAGCGCCTCGCGCAGCGGAGGCAGGTTCACCTCGGGGACGACCTGCACGTCACGCCCGCCGATGATCGCCAGCACCGGGCAGCGTACCCGGCGGAGGGCTGGCGCCGGGTCGTAGCCCAGGAAGTGCTTGAACCACGGCGTCCGGTAGGCGCCGAGCGCCTGCATCGCCTGCCTTGCGTCATCGCGCTGCTTGCCGGCCGTGGTAGTCTCTTGGAGGTGCGCGTCGATGGCGTCCGCAAGTTCGGTCTGGAAGTCCTCTTCCGTATCTGCATCGACAGCTCCGCGGATCGCCCGGCGGCGGAGCGTGGCCAATGACGCGATCGACTCGGCCGACTCGCCGAGCTTCTTCTCCATCAGGCTCGCCTGGCTGATGATGATCTCCTCGCCGGTCACGGCGGGCGGCGCGATCAGCACGACCGCCGCGATTTCTGCTGGGTGGTCGGCGGCGATCAACGGCGCGAGCATCGCGCCCTCGCTGTGGCCGCAGAGAGCAATGCGTTGCGAATCAATATCGGCGTGATCCGCTAAGAACCGGACCGCGGCGAGCGTATCGGTCGCCAGGTCGGCGCTGGTCGCGGCGGCGAAGTCGCCCTTCGACTCGCCGAAGCCACGGTCGTCGCACCGCAGCACCGCCATCCCCCGCCGCGTCAGCGCATCGGCGATCACAAGGAACGGCTTGTGCCCCATCAGCGACTCGTCACGGTCCTGCGGGCCTGAGCCGGTGATCATGACCACCGCGGGGTGCGGGCCTGCTCCTGGCGGCAGGGTCAGGGTCCCGGCCAGGGTGTGGCCCCCATCAGGGTTCGTGAACTCCACCGCCTCCTCGGTGTAGGGGTACGGCGGCTTGGGTTCCTGCGGCCTGGCCTGGGCGGGCAGCGCGTCGACGCGGCGGAGCTCGAGCGGCGACGACACGAACATCTGCGTCCAGGTCCCGTCGAGTTGCTGCGCGTCGTCGGAAAGCTCGCCAACGAACTTGCCGCGGATCGCAGGGAACGGCGCGGTCAGCGTGCCGCCCTCGACCACGGCGCCGTCGGCTGCTACGCGGACGCTCCCCTGGTCGAGGCTCACCAGCGTGACCGTCGGCTCGCCGTCGGCGGGCGTTTCGATCTCGAGTCCAATCCGCAGCTCCGCGACGGGCATCTTGAGCGTGCCGAGCCAAGTGCCAGCAACGCCCACATCGTCCGCGGCGTGCACGGATGCCGATAGGATCAGCACCGTCACGACCAGGGCCGCGCACCGGGCAATCGAAGCGGTAGAGGTAGTCATTCGAACGGCTCGCAAAGTGAGTTGAATTGGCGGCATGGGGTTAGTCGCCTAGGGCGAAACGATCTTGCGAAATGAACCGGTCGAAGTCGATTTTTCTGGGCTGTTTCATGATCTTGCGACGCAACCGCTAGAAAACTACCATCCGACCAGCTTCTTCCTGGGGGGACGTTGCTCGATGCGCCAAGAGCGTTTCGCGGCGGTCGCCCATAATTCCCCAGCAGACGTTGCGCCCGCTTGGCGGCGTCACCTGCCCTGTAGGAGACCACGAGCATGCGTATTCTTCTTGTTGCCGGCATCGTGCTTGCCGTCAGTGCCCCTTGTGACGCCGGGCTGCAGAGCGCCATGACCGCGTCACTGGGATCGGCGGGCGTGGTGATTCGCGTCAACAACTCTTTCCAGCTTGCACGACACCAAACAGCGCATGCACCTGAAGGGACGCAATTCATCGACCCCCAGAACTCGACGTTCACACAGCCCGCCTACCTCTCAGGACCCGAGTTCAGTTATAACCCTCGGACGGGTGCGGCCACAATTTCCGCTCCGCCCATGCTCGGGCCTGGGGACGCCTACGGCCTTCGCTCGATTTACAGGCCTTCTGAGGTACACATAGTCGCCGGCGACTGGCTGGCTGCCCCTACTACACCAGCGGTCATCACAAGATACCACCGCACTGCTGGATTGGGGGGCATCATTACTGGTGAACTGGACGGCGTTGCTTCTGAGAGCGACGACCGGCCGTTCGAGGCGATTCAAGCAACGACGCCTGGCTACACCATTACGTCCGGCACTGAGGCGTGGGTCCAGCTCTTTCCAAGCAGCGGTTGGAGCGGAGCCACGGTATCTTTCGAGCAGCTCTTCGTCGCCGGGCTGACTCAGGAATCCTTCTACACCCAGGCGCCTGCCAACGAGCCGCCAATCTCTGTCACGGACGCGTACCTAATCCCGGGCGGCCAGCCGGGCGCCGCGATCATGGTGGACTATTACCTTGATCCGTTATACTCAATCACCTCGGCGACGCCCCGGTACACGCTGCTTGCGACGGCACGCATCGATGTCACGCCTGAACCCGCGGGGACCACGCTGATTGTCGTTTCGATCCTGGCATCGGCTTCCACACGCAAGCAGCGAGTTGCGTCGTCCCGACGAAGAGCAAGCAGCGCCAAAAGATTGCCCTCGCTGTAAACCGCGAGTCGACGGCTCATTGCTGCTGATCTTCGCCAATAGCGTCGCTCTCGGCTTCGGACTCGGACTGAGTTGCGTGTGCGGCGAGCGTGACCCTCCCCAGCTCTACCCCCAGCGCAAGCACCACCGCCTGAGCCGCGAACTCAATCGAGAGCAACGTGTGCAGCCCGTTCTGGGCGAGTTCGGCCAGGCCGTAGCCGACGCCGGCGCCCACCGCCACGTGCAGCGGCAACCGCAGCAGCAGCGGGATCGGCGTCTGGCGGATCAGCACCACCGGCACGGCGACCAGGCCCGGGGCGATCAGGCCCATCCACTGCATGATCGCCAGCGGGCTGCCGTTCTGCTGGGTCGCGCGGCCGATCAACGCCGCCATTGCCGCGACCGAGGTCATCCAGAACAGCATGTGCTTGATCGAGAACCCGAGTTGCAGCCCGACGTGGTCCGACTCGCGGCTTACGCGACGCCAGAGTGGGATTCTTACCAGCAGCCAGAGCACCACCAACGGGACCAGTGCTTGCAGCAGGTTGCGGCAAGCGTAGTCGAGCAGCGTGAACTCGGGGAAGAAACCGACCTGCATCCGCACCCACGACGCCGCAAACAGCACGATCGGCGGCAGCACCCAGGCGGCCACGCTCGGCCGGCGGCGGAATGCCAGCCACACCGCCGCCAGGCAGGCCTGTCCGACCGCCAATCCGCTGAGGATGTTCAGCCCGCCGTAGATGTCGCCGTAGATTCGGTGCGGCCGCCAACCTGCCTGCAGGTAGTAGGCCAGCACCAGGTCGATCAGCAAGACTACCGCGAGGGCCGCCATCCAGACTCCGTTCGCTAGCGTTCGGGAACTGTCACCGGGCGAGCCGCTACGCCAAACCGGTCACCGGCCCGTCGCCGCAGTAGTCGGGGTTGCCGAACGTCTCGACCTTCGAGCCGAACTGCTGCGCCAGCCAGAGCAGCAGCCGGTTGTGCGACACGCCGCCCAGGTTTAACGCCCGGCCGCCGGGGATCCCCAGGCCGCCGCCGATCAGCACGAAGGGCGTGTCGATGTGCGTGTGGCTGTTGCCCTTGCCGAGTTCGTTGGTCCAGACAATCACCGTGTTGTCGAGCAGGCTACCGCCGCCGCCCGGCTCAGGGGTCTCGGCCAGCCGCTGGGCCAGGTGGGCGATCTCGCCGCAGTACCAGGCGTTAATGCGGGTCAGCTTGTCGACCGCCTCGTCGTTCTTGTCGGGCTCGTGCGACAGCTCGTGGTGGCCCTCGTCGATCCCGAGCCAGCGCAGCCGTAGCCCGCCGACCGAACGCGTGTACTGCAGCGACGCTACGCGGGTGAAGTCGGCCAAGAAGCTGCTCACCATCAGCTCGATCTGCATCCGGCTGATCTTGGGGACTTCGTCATTCTGGTCGCCGACGTCCGGCTCGAGCGCCGGCACGACGTGGTCGAGCCCGGCCCCGTTGTCGGCGGCGAGCGTCTGCTCCATTCCGCGGACCAGTTCGGCGTGCTCGGCCAGCAGCCGGCGGTCCTCCTCGCCCACCAGCGACTCGACCTGCTTGAAGTCGGCCTGGATGTCGTCCAGCACGCTCTTGACCAGCTCGTTGTCGCGGCGGCTGCCGTACAGCTTGTCGAACATCTGGTACGGGTTGCTGATCGGCGCGATCGGCTTGTTGGGGCCGCCGTAGATCATGCGGGTCCAGGTGTCGGCCTGGTCGGGCACATGCACGCCGAATTCGAGCGAGCCGAACCGCGTCCGCGTGGCAGGGTCGGCCTGCAGCGTGTTCTTGATCTCCTGGTCGACCGACAGGCCGCTCGACCAGCCGGCCGGCGTGTGCCCACCCCCCTGGATGTTGCCCGGCATCAGCTCGGCGCCGGTCAGCATGCAGCCGATGCCGCGCATGTGGTCGTCGCCGTCGCCCTTGACGTCGTTGTTAACGCCTTGGAGGGTCACGAGCTGGTCGCGGAACGGCTCGAGCGGCGCCAGGCTGGCCGGCAGCACGAGCGACTCGGCATCGGCGTCGGGCCAGAAGTTCTGCGGGATCACCCCGTTGGGGCTGAATACCACCACCAGCCGCTTCTTCCGCAGCCCGGCGCCCGGCGCGTTTGCCGCCAGACTCGGCAGGTTGAGCACAAACGGCAACGCCGCCGGCGTCACGCCGAGGGCCTTGAGGAATCGTCTCCGCGATGTCGGGTACATGCCGGCGTCCTGTGGAATGGTTCCTGAACTGCATCCACGCCGTTCCGCCGCTGCGTCAAACAACTTACCCGCATGGCGAGTTCGATCGATGGAAGCGTTCTAGTATTCTCGGTCGTGGAAAGTTAGCCCCGGCATTCATGCCGGGGTCAATGAGCTAAAGCAGCAGCCGTGGTAAGCCCCGTTAACGGGGCTTCTCGCCGGTTGCTTCAGCTTGCGACCCGGCATAAATGCCGGGCCTAACGGATTGTGTCGATGCTTCGCTTCTCAACCCTGGGGACCTGAGGACGGTGGACTCGGGGGGACCGCGATGGTCGCGGCGATCTCGGCGGCGAGGTTGCGGATGCTGAACCCGTGCTCCTCGAACCGCTGCATCAACACGTCTGGCGTGTCCTCACCGTAGGCCATGATCGGCTGCTTGGCGAGGTGCTCGAACAACTGGATCACAAACGCCCGCTGCACGTCGCGGCTGTCGGCGAGGAAGTGGGCCAGTTCGCGGGCGTGCTGGAACTCGTGCTCCTGGCCGTCGGTCGTGACGTAGCCGCCGGACGGGTCGATCGGCTTGCCGTGCTCCTGGTCGCGGAGCCGGCCGACGGCGTCGAACTGCTCAAGGCTGAAGCCGAGGTCGTTGATCATCACGTGGCAGTGCTGGCACTCCGGCGGGCTGGTCTGCAGCGCGACGCGCTCGCGGGTGGTCATGTCGGGGTGCAGGTCGGGCGCTGTGGGCGCGACCGCCACGGGCGGCGGCCGCAGGGCGCGGCCGAGAATGTGCCGAGCGAGGAACACGCCGCGGTGGATCGGCGAGGTCTCGCGATAGTACGCGTGATTGGCGACCACAAACGGGTGGGTCACGACGCCGGCCCGGTCGTCGGGCTCAAGAGTCACGCGGTGGAACTCGTCGTCGCCCAGCTCTTCGGAGATCGGAGGTTCGGCGCCGAGGAAGGTCGCGAGCCGATCATTGAGGTAGAACTCCTGCGAAAGGAACAGCTGCCGGAAGTCCGTCGACTCGCTCAGCAGCAGGTCGAGCACAAACAGCTCGAGCGAGGTCCGCATGTCGTCGGCGACGCGGCTAGAGAACCCAGCGTAGGTCTCCGAGTCACGCCGCAGCGGCTCGGGGATGTTCATCTCGAGCCAGTTGCGGAAGAACTGCACCAGCTTGGCCTCGGCGCGGGGGTCCTCGAGCATCCAGTGGGCCTGCTCGAGCGCCTGGTCGCGGGTGTGGATCTTGCCGCGGCGGGCGAGCAGGTTGAGCGGCTCGTCGGGCGTTGAATCCCACAGCGTCAGCGCCAGCCGCGACGCGACCCGCCAGTCGGGCTCGGCGCCGGCCGTGCCGAGCTCGGGGTACAGGAAGTAGGGCGACTTGAGCGTCGTGAGCAGCGACAGCTTGGCAGCCTGGCGCCAGCTGAGGTCGGCGTCGAAGAACGCGTCGACATGCCGCCGGCGTTGCTCGTCGCTCAGAGGATGGCGGAACGCGCGGTCCGCAAACTCGAGGCAGAACTCCCGCGCCTTCTCCTTCGCCTGGCCGCGGTCGTCGGGCAGCTTACGCAGTTCGGGCAGCGCCTTGACGAGCCGGTCGGCGGTCTCGAGTGCGACGCGGGTGACGGCGTCGTCCCACTGGGCCGAGACATTTGCCGCCCGCACAAAGCCCTCGCTCTGGTCGTCGGGCGGCAGCGGCGCGTCGATGATGAGCAGCTCGGGCGACTCGTGCGGCGACAGCGCCCGGGCGGGGATCAGCTCTTCGACGCCGGTCGGCGTCTTCCACCGCAGCTCTACGGTGACGTCCTCTTCGTGGACTCGCGTCACGCTGAGGCGGACGTGGTACGTGCGGCCCTCGACCAGGTTGATTCGCGCGCGGCCGCCGTTCGAGTCGCCGCTCTTGACGCGGCCGTCGATGATCGGCTCGCGGTGGTCGTTGATGTGCAGCGTGAAGCCGGCGTTGGTCTCGACGATGAATTCGTGGGGGCCGGTCTCCGGCGCCCGCACGCCCCCCTGCCACAGCATTACGACCGAGTGCTTGTTCGCCCGGGGGATCGGCTCGAGGCTCGTGTCTTCGGGCGGGAACAAGAACTCTTTGCTGAACAGCCCCGAATCAATCAGGGAAAAATCGACCCGCGGGTCGATGCGTTCGGCGCTCTTCCGATTGGCGTCGGCGCCCGGCCCCTCGTAGAACGTGGCGGCGAGACCCTGCTGGCCATCCCGCTTAGGCCGCCAGGCGAACGACTGCGCCAGGTCCACGAGCGTCTGCTGGTGCTGCCGCGTGGTGAGTCGCGAGAGCTTGACCCGCGGCGGCCGCAGCCGCGCCTGGGCGATCGGCGAGTAGAACGCGTCGTACAAGTAGCGGGCCGCCGCCTCCGCGTCGGCGCCGGTGCACTGCTCCGGCTCCCCTTCCGGCATGGTGTCGGTGATGACCTCGGCGAGCCGTGACACCGGCAGGTCGCCGGCCAGGGCCGAGGGGTAGCTGTCGGTCCCCTGGCCGTCGTCGCCGTGGCAGGCGGCGCACCGCTCGGAGTAGATCGCTTTGCCGTCCGGCGGCCCACTAGCATCCGACGCCGCGGCGACCGACGCAACCGCGAACCACGCCGCGATCGCCAGCAGCAGCGATACCGCGCCGCTCACCGCGGCTCCGCCTGGGCTGAAAGGTGCTAGTCGCATAGACATTCGGGGGGGTGCGACCGTCGCGGCCGCAGTTAAGGCAGGACGCTACTATTGTGACGCATCCCAGGGGGCGCTGTCTGCCCGGATCGGTGAATTCGGCCGGAATCCTCGGATAATTGCCGACCGGCCCGCAACCAATTGTGTGACCTAGACTTAGGGAGCGTCTACTCCCTGCGTCCCACCGCCGAGCCCCGTCATGCAAACCGCCGCGATGCCGAGTGTCAGCCCGTTCCAGGAGCTCTTTAGCGACTGGCCTGCTTCGCTGCCAAAGCGGGGGATTGTGATCAACCAGCTCAACGACGCCATCACCTTCCGCGGGTTCATGGTGAAGGGGAGCCTGCTGCTGCTCGAGCGGACCACGCCCGACGCGATGGGCGGCCGGTTCGTGATGCTGGAGTACTCGAGCATCGCGGCCGTAAAGATGATCGACCCACTCAAGACCGAGCACTTTGCGCCGGTCGGCTTCGAGGGGAGCCTCGGCATCTCCTAGCGCGGCTTTTCAAGTGCGTGGCCAACCGCTAGAACGCAGGGACCTTCCCCACCTGCGACGAGGCCCTCACCATGCCACTGCCACGTTTTGCGTTGCTGTTTGTCCTTACTGCACTTAGTTGCCCAGTGGCCGCGATTGCCCAGGACTGGCCGCAGTGGCGCGGTCCCACGGGCGACAACCACGCCGCCGCCGGCGCGACCGCCCCGATCAAGTGGTCGGACAAGACCAACCTCGCCTGGCGGACGCCGATCCCGGGCCGGGGGCACAGCTCGCCGACGATCATCGGCGACCGAATCTACCTGACCACCGCCGACGAGTCGGCCGGCACGCAGTCGCTGCTGGTCGTCGACAAGTCGACCGGCAAGCTGCTTCGCGAGACCGTGGTGCACAAAGGAGGACTCCCCGGGCGGATCCACGGCAACAATTCCCACGCCAGCCCCACGGTCGCCAGCGACGGCCAAAGGGTGTTCGCGTTGTTCTACCAGGACGGCGGCGCCTGGGTCACGGCGTTCGACCTCGCGGGCGCGGAGCTCTGGCAGCAGCGGGTCTGCGGGTTCGACCCACAGATGTACCAGTTTGGTTTTGGCTCCTCCCCTCGGTTGGTGGACGGCAAGCTGATCATTGCCGCCGAGTACGACGGGCCCGACAGCGGCATCTACGCGCTCTCGCCCGCCGACGGCAGCCAGGTCTGGAAGGCGCCGCGCCGCGAGGGGATCTCGTTCTCCACGCCAATCGATGTCGTCGTCAACGGCCAGCGACAACTCCTGATCAGCGGCGCCGGGCTGATCGCCGCGTACGACGCCTCCAATGGCGCCGAGCTGTGGAAGGAACTCGCCGGCGCCGCCGCGACCTGCGGCACCATGGTGGTCGACCCGGCCGCCGGCCTGGCCTTCGCCAGCGGCGGCTTCCCCAACGACTTCACGCTCGCCATCCCGTTGACCGGCGATCACCAGGTCGTCTGGGAGAACCGGGCCAAGTGCTACGAGCAGTCGATGCTGCTGGTGGACGGCTACCTGTACGCGGTGACCGACCGGGGCGTCGCCTACTGCTGGCGGGCCGAGGACGGCGAGGAGCAGTGGAAGAAGCGTCTCGGCGGCAGCTACAGCGCCTCGCCGGTGCTGGTCGGGGGCAACATCTACATCAGCAGCGAACAGGGCACGACCTTCGTTTTCCGCGCCACGCCCGACCGCTACGAGCAGCTCGCCGAGAACCAGCTCGGCACAGACTGCTTCCCCACCACCACCCCGTCCAGCGGCCGCCTGTACCACCGCTACGGCTCAGGCCAGGGCGACACCCGCCAGGAGTACCTGGCCGCGATCGGGGAGTAGGGGCCCGCCATAGATGGCGCAGTTGGCAAAAAGTGGCGTCGCTGCAAATTGCTTGCGACCGCGGAGCTCCGCAACTAAACTGGCTATGCAGCAATCGCTGCGTCCCTCCTTACGCCACCTCCCTATGCCGGAATCCGCGGCCTTCGGCATCCACTGGCCCATTACTGCCCCGGGTACATAAATTGCCCCCGGGTAATCGTGGCCCGCTCTCTGAGACTGCCCCCATGTACCCTCAGCGACTAAGCTACCTACAACTTTCTGTGCTGACTGGTCTGGTGCTCTGCTCTGGGCCCGCCAGGGCGCAACCAGCGCCAGCCCAGCCGAATATCGTCCTGATCATGGTCGACGACGCGGGGTACAACGAGTTCGGTTTCTCGAACGACCTGTTCGGTCAGACTCGGGTTTCGGACACTCCAAACATCGACGCCCTGGCAAGCCAGGCGACAGTGTTTTCTCAAGGCTACGTCTCGGCGCCGCTCTGCAGCCCGTCCCGGGCCGGCATGCTGACCGGACAGTACGGGAGCAGGTTCGGCTGGGAGAACAACCCCAGCAACGACTTCAGCAGCACCCAGGGCCTGGTGGCGGGCCAGCTTACGATGGGTAACCACCTGCAGTCGCTCGGGTACACAACCGGGGTAGTCGGCAAGTGGCATCTCGGCTACCAAGACGGCCTTAACCGACCGCAGGACATGGGTTTCGACGAGTTCTTTGGGCTGCTGGGCGGGGGGCGTGACTACTGGCCCTGGCCGGGGGCGTCGGAGCGATCGCGCATGCGGCGGGGCGACGTTGATGTCGAACTCTCCTGGGGCTCGGAAGGGGATCCCTCGCTCTACGACCCCACCCGCGGCCGCTACCTGACCGATGCGTTCGGCGAGGAGAGCGCCGACTTCATCAACCGCCACGCGGGATCTCAGGAACCGTTTTTCTTGTACACCGCGATCACTGCTCCGCACACCCCAATCCAGGTCAAGCAGTCGGACCTGGATCACTTCGACGGCCTGATTGACGACCCCGACCAAAAGAAGATCGCCGCGCTCAACTACGCCGCCGATCGCGCGGTCGGCATGATCATGGACGCGCTGGTCGCCAACGGCGTCGACGACAACACCGTGGTGGTCTTCCTCAACGACAACGGCGCCCCGGCGCTCAACATCGGGCAGTCCAACAGCCCGTTCTTCGGCACCAAGGGGCAGACGTTCGACGGGGGCATCCGCGTTCCCTTCCTCATGAAGACCCCCGGCGTCGCCGGGCAGGTGTACGACCAGCCGATCACCGCCCGCGACCTGCTGCCGACGTTCTACGCGATGGCGGGTGGCGACCCAACCCAGCTCGACGTCGATGGCGTCGACCTGACCCCCTACGTCAACGGAGACGTCGCGACCAACCCCCACGACGTGCTCTTCTGGCGGGGCGACGACGGTCGTTTCGCGGTGCGCAAGGGCGACTGGAAACTCGTGCGGCCGCTCGACCATCCGTTCGCTCGACTCAACAACATGGTCTGGGACCCATCGGAAAGAACCTACTACAACGGGAACAGTAGCAACGGAAAGTACCAGCATATTGTTGACGAGCTAAATCATGAGCTGACGCACTGGGAAGCCACGCTCGAGCGCCCCAAATGGAGCAGTCTCGGCGCACTAGTGTACAAAACCGAGGACCACTTTGTGTTCCGCACTGACCAGTCGGCCGTCGCTTGGAGCACACTAATCGCATGGAGGCTCGAGGAGAGCGGCCTATTCGCAACCCTGAGGCCGGAGGACGCCTACGCAAACGCGATCCTGGAGTTCACCACCAGCGACGCCGGTGACTACACCTCTACCAACGACATGCGCCGCTCCACCCTCCGCGAGTTCATGCTCAACGAGGTCCGTTTCACCGGCGACTACAATGGCGCCGACAATCATCAGGCGACCATCAACCGCAGCCTGGACATCGGCATGGTCTTTGTGAACAACCTCGCCGGGGAGGGTCCCAAGCTCCGCATCGACGCGACCGCCGCCGGCGCAGGGAGCTTCGACTTCGAATTCGACCAGATCGCCTACCTCGTCCACGACCTCGAGATCACCGGCGACGGCACACAACTGCTCCGCCTCACCGGCGCTACCATGGACTACGACGCCCCCACCCGCATCACCAAGACCGGCTCGAGCACGGTCGCGCTGGAGGGGCTGATTGATGTCGCCAGTGGGGTGTCGATCAACGAGGGCGCCTTGATTGTCGACGCCACCGCGGCCGAGCTGCACACCGCCGGCGACATCACGCTCGCGACGGCCGGATCGCTCGAACTCCGACAAGGCCGCGTCCGGGCCGGCTCGCTCAACCTGGGCGGCGCGTTCGCGATGACCGGCGGCGAGCTCTCCGCCGACCTCGTCGTGGGCGACTTGTCTGTCGCCGGCGGCCGCCTGGCCCCGGGCGAGTCGATTGGCTCCAGCCTGATCTCGGGAGACCTGCAGATCGGCCCGGGCGGAGCGGTTGAGTTCGAACTCTCTGCCGCGGGCGGCCAGGTGGCAAGCGATGTGGTCGTGGTCACCGAGACCGCCGTGCTCGCGGGCGCCGCCGAGGTCATCGCCATCGACGGCTACACGGCAGCGGCCGGCCAGGTGTTCCCGTTGCTGGTTGCTCAATCGATTGTTGACTCCGGCCTGGAACTCACACGCAACGACGCCGCCGGCCTGGACCTGGTGGTCATCAACGGCGAGTCCGACATGCTCGCGCTGCTCGACCTCGACGCGCTGCCGGGCGACTTCAACGGCGACGGGTCGGTCGACGCCGCCGACTACACCGTCTGGCGCGACAACCAGGGCGCGACCGGCGCTCCGGGCATCTCCGGCGACGCCGACAACGGCAGCGGCCACGGCATCCGCGACGGCGTGGTCGACCAGCACGACTTCAACTTCTGGCGGACGTGGTACGGCATCGATTTCACGGCCGTCAGCAGCGTGCAGCTTGCCCCCGTGCCAGAGCCATCCGCCGGCATGCTTCTGCTAGCCTCCCTCGGGATCGTTTGCCGCCGGAGCTCACGCCGGGTAGGATCGTAGTACCCGCAAGCCGACACCGGCGCCTGGCCGCGGGATTCCTCCAAGAAGCAGCACCTACCCCCAGGGCGAACTCATGCCGCGACCGCAACGCCTAGTTTTCCTGTCCATTGGTCTGTTGTCGATTGGATGGTTCGCCGCCAGCGCCGAGGCGATTACGCGCGGACAGCGCAATTGGTTTTTCGATGGACTCTCACACGGCTGGGAGTCGCCAACTGGCCCCGCATCCGTTCAGTACGGCGATGGTGACGGGCACCCACTCGATCACTACATCACGTATACCTCCACTGGCGGCAACGACCTCTCGGGGCGGCTGCTGTTTCGGAACTCCACCGAATGGGTTGGTGACTATAACCTAGGCGGCAGTCCGCTGTACATCTCGGCGCAGTACATGGGACCGGACCAGGTTGATCTCTACCTGACCATCACCAGCGGTGACACAACCTTCGCCGTATCCCAGTTCCTCTTCACTCCTCTCTCATCAGGCTATTGGACGGCGGGTGAAATGTATTTCCCCCTAGGCGAGTTTGACATCGATACGATTGTCAAGCTCGCGGGCGATGCATCCCTTGCCGATGTCGTGTCGCAGGTCACCGAGACCCGCCTCATCGCTAGTACATCACTACCGGTCATGAGCGTCGACGGACCGGTCGGCGACCTCGTAAGCGGAACGCTAAGGGTCAGCGAGCTCCGGTTCCTACCAATTCCTGAACCCGGCTCCGCCACGCTGCTCTTTTTGGCGATCGGGGCGAGTGCGGCACGCCGCCCCCGCCGCTAGGGCGCCCGCGCCCCGGCCGCTATAATCCCCGGCATGCAGCCCAGCGTCCTCAATATCGCCGCGTACAAGTTCACGCGGATTGAATCCCTCAAAGAGCTCCGACAGGGGCTCCGCAACCTTTGCCAGCGGGCGAAGCTCCGCGGCACGATCCTGATGGCGCCCGAGGGGATCAACCTGTTTGTCGCCGGCGACGAGCCGAGCGTCGGCCGGCTGCTCGAGCGGCTCGAGTCGCACGACGAGATCGGCCCGCTCGACGTCAAACGCAGCTTCACTGCGTACCAGCCCTTCAACCGCATGCTGGTAAAGGTCAAGCAGGAAATCATCGCCTTCGGCATCGACGGCGTCGGGCCCGGGTCGGGCGACTCCCGCAAGATCTCCCCCGCCGAACTGAAGCAGTGGCTCGACGAGGGCCGCGACTTCACGCTGCTCGACACCCGCAACGACTACGAGGTGAAGCTCGGCGCCTTTGAGAACGCCGAGGTCCCGCACATCGACCACTTCCGCGACTTCCCGGCCGCCGTCGACCGGTTTCCCGAGGCCTGGCGGGACAAGCCGCTGGTGATGTACTGCACCGGCGGCATCCGCTGCGAGAAGGCCGGCCCGCTGATGGCGATGCGCGGCTTCCGCGATGTGCGGCAGCTCGAGGGCGGCATCCTCAAGTACTTCGAGCAGGTCGGCCAGGACCACTACCGTGGCGACTGCTTCGTGTTCGACCAGCGCGTCGCCGTGGACGCCGCCCTCCGCGAGACCGGCGCCGCCCAGTGCTACGCCTGCCAGGCGATCCTCACCGAGGACGAGCAGCAGTCGCCCACCTACGTGAAGGACGTTAGCTGCCCGCACTGCTATTGCCCGCCCGAGGAGGAGCAGGCCGCCCGGCTCGTCGAGCGTCAGGCCGCGCTCGACGCCGCCGGCGACCCCCTGCCCGGCAGCCTGCCGTACGACAACCTGCGGCCGATCTACGTCCCCGCCCGCTGCGACGGCATGCCGCTGGTCGACTTCCTCACGTCGGTCGCCCAGGCGGGCTCGCCCGAGTGGTGGTCTGCCGAGGTCAACGCCGGCCGCCTGCAGTACGCCGGCCGGAGGGTCGACGCCAGCCGCCGGGTCGAGCCGGGCCAGCGCTACGACCACGCCCAGCCGAACCTCGTCGAGCCCGACGTCAACGCCGGCGTTGAGCTGCTGTACGAGGACGAGGCGATCGTCGTCGTCCGCAAGCCGGCGCCGCTGCCGATGCACCCCTGCGGCCGCTTCAACCGCAACACGCTCTCGCATCTGCTCAATCAGGTCTACGCCCCGCAGCAGCTCCGCAACGCCCACCGCCTGGACAGCAACACCAGCGGCGTGGTGGTGCTGACCCGCACGCGGCGGATGGCCCAGCGGCTGCAGCCGCAGTTCAGTCAGGGCCTGGTCGAGAAGCGGTACCGGGCCCGCGTGCACGGCTCGCCCTCGCAGGACACGTTCCGCTGCACGGCGGCTATCTCCAAGGAGACCGCCGCCGCCGGCATCAAGCTGCTCGACGCCGAAGGCGCCGCGAGCGAGACCGAGTTCCAAGTCGCCCAACGCTTCGATGACGGAACCACGCTGCTCGACGTGCGGCCGGTCACCGGACGCACCAATCAGATCCGGCTGCACCTGTGGTCGCTCGGCCTGCCGATCGTCGGCGACCCGACCTATCGCCCTGACGGCCGTGTGACCAAGCAGCAGGCCCTCGACGCCGAGGACCCGCCGATGTGCCTGCAGTCGTGCTCGATCCGCTTCACCCACCCGGCGACCGAGCAGCCGGTCGAGTTTTCGATCGGCCCGCCGGAGTGGGCCGACGCCAGTTGGCGGCCCGACCCGAAGTCACTGCCGCTGGGGGGTCGGGTTGGGGCCGCTGTGGCTCGCGATGACTCTTAGGGCTCTTTTGGCGGCTTCCTAACATCGACACCGAACTCGCGGCGGAGCCGCGACGCTTCGTAACCGAATACCGACGTAATTATGTTGATTCCTTCTTCCCTCGAACGTACTGAACGTGGGCTCCGCATTGCCTGGTCCGATGGCCAGGTCCGGGAGTACTCGGCCCGCGAGCTCCGCGACGCGTGCCCCTGCGCGACTTGCCGCGAGAAGCACGCCGCGCCCGAGCCGCCGCCGACTATGCTGCCGGTGCTCTCCGCCGCCGAGGCCCGCCCGCTGTCGATCGAGGGGATGCGGCCGGTCGGCTCGTACGCGTACGCCATCAAGTTCTCCGACGGCCACGGCAGCGGGCTGTTCCAGTTCGATCTGCTGCGGGAACTCGGCACGGCGATCGAGTCGTAATCGCCGACCCCTTTCGTTGGCCAACGGCCAACCTCACCGTAGCCTAGGGCATCGCCCTAGGTAGGCTTCGGCCGCGGGCTCCTCGGGATGCTGCTCCCCCAACAAGAGCCGTCGGCGTCAGCCGCCGGAGCCGCATCGCATCGCTGCCGCAGGCTCCTTGGGGTGCTGCTCCCCCGGCTGACACCGGGGTCTTGCTCGGCTGACTTTTGTCCCTAATTCCGACATCGATTCCTAGAGACAAAAGTCGAGCGCCGTTTCAACCATCGCATCGCGTTTGGGCCTGCTATTCTAGGCCCGGCCGCCTAGGCGGCCGCGTCCAAGCGGTCGACTTTTGTCCCATTCTGCTCGCCGGCGGGGACAAAAGGCTCGCCGGTCGCCGACCGGGCGGCCTTGTGAAAAATCTCGCGCAGCCGCGAGTCGATCCGCGGCGCCGCGAACGGGTCGGTCGCCTCGCGGAGCAGCAGCTCGCGGGTCTCGCCCAGGGCCGTGTCGAGCGCCGCGTGGATCTCCGCCCGCAGCCGCTCGCGGCGGCGGCGCCGGCTGCTCGACTCCTGCCGCTCAAGCATCCAGGCCGCCGCCCGCCAGTGCGTGCCCGACGCGCGGCGCATTGCCTCGAGCGGGGTGAGGTCGGCTCCGAGCTGGGCCCGCCGCATCCGCTCGTCAAACCCCGGGTCTTCGTCCCGCAGACGGCGGATCGTCTTGGTGCTGCAGCCGACATACGCCGCGATCTTCGCCAGCGGCATACCGGCGGTCGTCAACGCACACACCTCCCGCTGCTTGCCCTCATCGAGGGTCTTTGGTCGTCCGATCGTCATCGCGGTGTCTCCTTGGTTTCGGTCCCCGGTTGTGGGCCCTTGGTTTAGGACGCTCGCCCCGTCCCCCCGAGCGCGCAGCGCAGCCCGCCGTACAACCTCGTTTCTACGGCGCCGGGTGGCTCTTTTCGACAGCGAAATGGGAAGAACAGTGGGCTCTTGGAAGAGACTAAGATCGCTCATTAAACCGACCGGTCAATGCGCCGCGCAAACGAGCAAGCTTGAATAGGGGACTGGCTCGCGACCGCCGTGTTGGCTGCGCCATTGACGCCCGCGCGACTGCGGTCGCGTGCCTGTCCCCTTTTCAAGCGGGGAGCCGGAGGGAGGCTTCGGCCTCCGGTGGTCGCCTCGAAAAAAAATAGGGACAGGCACGGCGCGGCCATGCCGGTCGGGGATGCCTGCCGTGCCCCCGCTTCGAGCCAGTCTCCATTCTTTGACTCGCGCGCTCCCACTGCAGGGCCGCTAGTAGTGACCCCTTGCTGGCGGCCTGCTGGGTCGGACCGCGGCGTTCTGCCCACGATCTCGCCACTTACTCATTGATTGCTGCTTGTTAAGTCCGGTCTTCCGGTGGAGAATGTCGCGGCCGCACTGGGCCCTACCGCACCTAGCTGTGGGCTCTTCCCGCGTTGTCACCTGCTTCTCCGAGGATTGATCATGCCAAGGCTTTGCCGTGTTGCGCTCTCGTGTGTTTTGCTGGCCGCGTGGGGCTCGATCTCGATCGCCGCCAGCTACGAATGGGACGGCGGAGCCGGGGACAGCCTCTGGAACTCGGTCATCATCTCCGGCGGGGTCCAGACCAACTGGTCGCCCGAAGACGTGCCGACCGCGACGGACACGCTCCTGCTGACCGCCGCGTCGCTCGCTGGCCCGGTGACGATCTCGCTCGACGGCGCAGCCCAGCCGTTGACCTCGATCACCGCCAACGGCGTGCAGGGGGTCTACACGTTTGACACCGGCGTGCTCCAACTCGGCGACGCGACCAACTCGCTGCTCAGCAACAACGCCGGGGGCGGGCTGGTCGTCAACAGCGACATCGCGTTCGACAACAGCTCCGGCAGTATCCAGCGTTTCAACGTGAGCACGACCGGCGACCCGATTGTCGTGAACGGCGGCATTTCGACGCTGCAGGCGAGCGGCGTCACGACGCTGATGCTCACCTCGCGGAACGATGCGCACGCGCAGTCGGTCGTGGTCAGCGGCGTGATCTCCGACGGCGCGGGCCGGATCGGCCTGCGGGCGGGGCTCGACACCGACCTGGCGAACCACACCGGAGTCGTGCGGGTCACCGGCGCTAACACCTTCACGGGGCCAGTCGCGGTAAACGCGGCGATCCTCGAGTTCGACTCGATCGCCAACGTCGGTGGCGCGGCCAACGCGCTGGGCCAGGCCTCGCTGGCGGACAGCGTGATCACGCTCGGCAACAACCTGTCGGGCGGCGGCGCCCGGGCCACGCTGCGGTACGTCGGCGCGGGCGACACCAGCGACCGGGTCCTGCGGCTCACCGGCGGCGGCAACGCCAGCGGCGTGGTCGAGTCGTCCGGCAGCGGGCCGCTGGTCCTGACCGGCGGCGTCACGACCGACGGCAGCGGCCAGTTCTTCCGGCTGGGCGGCACGAACACCGACGACAACGAGTTCAACGGCGAGATCGAGGCCCCCTCCGACGGCAACGTAACGAGCTTCATCAAGGAGGGCGCCGGCAGGTGGATCCTCACGGGCGACAGCCCTGGACTCGACAACGCTTTTCAAATCCTCGCGGGCGAACTCGTGGTCCGTGGCGCCGTCGGCGGCGTGGGCCCCAACGTGTTCTCGATCGACAACCGCGCGGGGGCGACCCTCACGCTCGACGGCGGATCGATCACCGCCGGCGGGATCGTTAACCGCGGGACGCTCGACTTCCGCTCTGGCACGATCACGCTGAACGGCCCCAACAGCGAGGCGGGCGGGACCTTCAGCGTCGGCACGGACGGCGCCGGCGTGCTCCGTCTGAACGGCAGCGGCCACACGTTCGACGCGGTCACGCTGGACGGGGTCGACGACCGGATCGAGTTTAACGCGGGGACGGTCTCGTTCGATCAGCTCGACAACTCGGTTGGCGCCCCGCTGGTTTCCAGCGCCACCGCGGTCGATGTGCAGATCAACGGCGGGGTGTTCCTCGACCGCGTGGATGCCGGCACGCGGCAGTTCAACGCGCGGATCGTGGGGTCGGGCGGGTACACCAAGCGGGGGGCGGGCACGATCGAGTTCAACCACGACGCCCAGCACCTCTACACCGGCGCGACCCGCATTGAAGAGGGGACGCTCAACCTGGCGGGGGTTTCGGGCCTGCCGATCAGCCCAACCTATATCGCCGCCGGCGCGACGCTGATTGTCGCCAATAACGTCGGGGGCGACGCCACCGGCGGGGTCACCGGCGAGGGGACCATTGTAACGGGCCTGAACGCCGGCGTCGCGATGGAGCCCGCTTCGGGGGTGTACGACTTCGCCGGCTCGATCACCGGGGCAGGAAACTTCGTTAAGCGTCAGGCGGGCACGCAGCGGCTGTCGGGCATCAGCACCTACACGGGCGCCACCACCGTAATCAGCGCCGGGGGCCGGCTCGAGGTCGTGAGCGGCGGGGCGATCACATCAACCTCGGCGGTCAACATCGAGGGCCAGTCGCGGTTGGTGATCAACGGCGGCGATGTCACGACCGTCGGCGTGGTCGACGTCGCGACGAACGGGCGACTCGAGCTGTTCGCCGGCTCGCTCCGGGCGAACGCTATCGACAGCACCGGCGTCCTCAGCTGGACAGGCGGGCACATCGACCTCGCGACCGGGGTCGTGCTGCAGGCGGGCGGCTTCGCGGTCAACCGGCCGTTCCAGGACGAGCTCACACTCGACGCAGCCAAGTCGTTCACCACCGACGAGAGCGTGACGCTGTCGACCGGCTCGTTGCTGACCCTGACGGGTGGCTCGCTCGAGGCGGACGACCTGGCGTTCACCAGCGACGGCGCCTTTGCCTTCGATGCGGGGACGCTCACCCTCCGCAACGACCAGACCCTGAGCGCCGCCCGGCTGCAGCAGCTCGATGTCGCGACGCCGCTCACCGCGGCCAAGTCGCTGGTCATCGAGGGGGTCGCCACAATCGACACGCCGCTGGCCCTGGCGGGCGGGACGCTCTCGGCCGGGCAGCTGGTCAACCCGGGGAACCTGATTCTCGGCAGCGGCCTGCTGGAGGTGACCGGCGGAGACTTGACCCTCGCTCCGGGCGAGACCATCGACGCCACCAGCGGCGTGGCGATCGATGTCACCGCCGGCGGCATCGTCGTCGACGGCGAGCTGAACGCCATCAACGCCACGATCTCGGCGGCCGGCGGAATCACCAACAACGGCGACGTCAACCTGATCAACAGCACGGTCAACGGTGACTTGGTCAGCGGGGCGAGCGGAGCCGCGACCCTGCTGGGGTCGAACGCCATCGGCGGCGACCTCGGCCTGAACGGCGCCTCGACCTTGCTGCTGGGGATCGACAGCGGGGTCGACTTCGACCTGGTCACGGTCGCCGGCCAAGCGACACTGGACGGCATCCTGTCGGTCTCGTTTGGCGCGGGCTTTTCTCCCGTGCCCGGGCAGCAGTTCGAAGTGCTCACCGCGGCGAGCATCATCAACGACGGCCTGACGCTGGTGGGAACCGCGGCGAGTCAGCTCGACCTGATCGTGGGCGGCTCGAGCGTCGTGCTGCAGGCCACGGGCGGTCTGCCCGGCGACTATAACAGCGATGGCGCCGTGGACGCCGCAGACTACACCGTCTGGCGGGACGGCCTCGGCACGACTTTCCAGCAGAACGGCTACGACGTCTGGCGGAACAACTACGGCGCTTCCGCCGCCCCCGCCCCGTCTGCCGTGCCTGCGCCGCACGCGGCGGCGCTGCTGGCCCTGGCGAGCCTCGCCGCGGCGGGGGCTCGCATGCGTTGAGGAGCGGCGATTGCCCGTGCGGCCCCCGAAGCAGCAAGGCCCCCCGCACGCGGTCGCGGGCGGGGGGCGTCGAAAGTCAGCTACGTTGAGGCGTTGCTGGGTAAATCGTGCGGCTAGTACTCGGCGCCCAGGCGGAAGGTGAAGCCCGCGAAGCCAGAGTCGGTCAGGTAGGCCTCGTCGGAGGCGTCGGCTTTGATGGCGGCGTCGCTCCAGTTGTGCAGCTCGGCGCCGGCGCCGTAGACCATGGTCACTCCGCGGCCGAGGTTGGTCTTGCCCTCGTAGCCGGCGGCCAGCTCGACCTGCAGCTGGGTGTTGCTCACCCCCAGGCCGGTCGAATCGTCGAGGTCGCCGTTGTCGGCCAGCAGCGCGTCGCCCACGACCACGGCCAGCCGGGTGCCGGCGTACAGGCGGTGGTTGCAGGTTAGGTAGTGGCTGATCTCGAAGCCGGTCGTCAGGCCGACGCCGTCCACCCGCCAGTCGAGGTCGGTGTCGTCGTCGAGGTTGAACTCGCTCCAGCGGACGCCGCCGAAACCCTCGATCGTGGTCGAGCGGCCGAGCTGCACTCGCTTGAAGATCTCGGCGTCGAACGTGTAGGCGTCGACCGAGACAAAGCCGGAGTTGTCCGCGGTGCGGGCGGTCTCGTCAAAGAACCAGTAGCGGACCCGCGCGCCGAGGCCGTCGCAGGTCTCCACGCCGAGGGTGAAACGGGGCGACAGCGAGAAGTCGAACTCGGCGTTGTCGCCGCCGCCAATAATCTCTCCGGCGTCGGAAGACTGCACGCCGCCCGACTGGTAGTACTTCATGAACAAGAAATCGACGTCGAACGTCACGACCGGACCGGCCGCGGCGCAGCAGCCGCTGCTGTAACCGCAGAGCTCGATTGCGGATTCGTTTTCACCGACGCCCGCTAGGCAGGGGTCGACGTCTAGGGCGCGGGACTCCGCGCCGGTCAGGCACGCTGCAAGCGCAGCGGCGGCAACAAGATTCCGCCTCATCAGAAACCCTCCGTGAGTCGTAGCGGTAACACATCCGTGCAGGCCGGCCGAGCGTCTCGCTTCGGTTATCCGACGAAATGGTTATCGATCGAACCGGCTTGCCGACGTCACCCCAGCGGTGGGCGTCGTCACGCGCGGCACGACCGGCGCAGCTTAGCGCCCGACAAGGCCGCCCCTCGTCACTAACGCCGGGCGGGTTCGAGCGCCGGGAGGCGGCGGCACAGCCCGCCCGACAACTGGGACGCCTCGTCTGGCGCGTCGGCGGCAACGTCGCGGGGGTCGACGCCGTGGCGGCGGACCCGCAGCACTAGGGCGTCGAACTCTGCTAGCGGGCGGAATTCCTTGGCGAACCGCTCGCCGTCACGCCGCACGCCAATCTGCACTTCGGCCCCGAGCGGGCGTGACCGCAAGTAGAAGCGTTCGCGATCGAGGGTTGCTAGCAGGTTCTGCGCCTCGCTGGCGGGCAGGTCGGTGACCCAGGCGCCGGTCGGCGTCACCGCGGCGGGCTCGGCGCCAAACCGGCGGGCCCACCAGCCGGGCTGCGCCACTTTGCGCTCGACCACCAGCGTCGCGCGGGCGACGCCCGGCGTGCCAGCCGGGTGGGGCGACTCGACCCGCAGCACGCACCGCGACGCGGCCGGCAGGAGGTCGCCGCCGCTAGCGACGTTCAGCCGGTCGGTCGGCGACGCGTAGGTCAGCTCGAACGACTCGGCGGGCACGGCACCGCAGTTTCCGCAGGCCAACAGGCCGAAGATCAACCAGATTGCAGTGCGGAGCGGCATGGGCCAGCCGGCGTGGGGATGGGCGACGGCCGCGGATCGGCGGACGCTTACTCTGGTTGTCGTCGGAATCTTGCGAGGTCTTTAGCCCGACAACCCCACGCCAACCCGATCGCCCGCACCGCGGGCGATCGGGAACGGCCGCAAGAATAGCCTAGCAGCGGGTCGCCCTGGGGCGTCCGGCCGCGATCAGCCCGAGCACCCACGCCATCGCGGCGGCGGCGGGCTCCGGCGTGACCAGGAAGACGTCGAGGGCACCGCCGCTCGAGTTCCATTGGTAGGGAGAGTTGAGCGTGAAGACCGTCTGCGTTGGATCAACAATTGGCACGAACGGATCGGACACCACCGCGGTCATTTCGAATGTGCCGCCCACAACGTCAGCGAACAGGCCCACCCCACTGCCGGCGATGGGGGTAAAGTCCGCGATGAACACCGCGGTGAATTGCGTGCCGGTCATGTCGGTCGGCGTTAGAGTGACCTCCCCGGTGTAGTTCATCGAGATCTCACTCGGCTCGCTCGGGTCGGTGCTCGCGAAGGTCACCGGGATCGAGTTGCTGAAGGTGGCGACCGCGGGGGGCCCGGGGTCGATAAAATTCAGCCCGCCGACGTCGGCCGACGTCAGCGTGTAGGGCATGTCGACGCCCATAAAGCTGAAGGTGCCCTCGCCCCCAAACGGGGAGAATTCGCCCGGGAGGGCAGTAAAGTAATCAACTTTGCCCGTGCCGGTGATCGAAACGGGCGACGGCGTCTGGGCGGCGGCGGGCGCCGCGGCGGCCGTCAGGACAGTGAGCAGCGGGAAGCATAGCCAACGATTCATGAGATCTACCTTCGTGGTTGACGGTTCGCCTTGGTGCGGCAAATCGTAACCGGGACGGTCGGGCGACGTCAATCATCTAAAGTGATGGTTTTCCAATTCTTCTTCGTCGTGATTGCCGATCGCGCGTTCACGGCGACTTTCCTCTTCAAGGCGAACGCCCGCTCCGCCGCCTGCTCGCGTCGGTTAGAACCATCATTCTTGAACGCCCTCGCCGAAGGACTGCCGATGCAACCGCCGACCCTCCTGAATCCTACGCTGCTCTTCCTTGCCGCGGCGCTCACGGCGCCGCTGGCCTGCGCCGAAGTCTCGTTTCTCGACGCCAAGCCGCTCGCCGGCTACCGCGGCGTCTGGTACAGCGTTGGCAACACCCACGACGAGTACCGCTACAAGTACTCCGGCGGGATGGCCACCTACCCGGCCAAGCACAGCCCGTTCGCCGTGTACTGCCCCGAAGTCGAGAAGACGTTCTTCGTGTACGGCGGCGCCGCGCCGGGGACCACCAACCGGCTGGTGCACATGGTCTCGTACTACGACCACAAGACCGGAACGGTCCCGCGTCCGCGGCTATTGCTCGACAAGAAGACCGGCGACGCGCACGATAACCCGGTGCTGTCGGTGGACGACGACGGTTACCTGTGGGTGTTCTCGACCTCCCACGGGCGGGGCCGGCCGTCGTTCATCCACAAGAGCATTGAGCCGTACTCGATCGACCGCTTTACCCAGGTCGACGCGACCTACGGGCCGGCGGCCATCCAGAAGCCGCTCGACAACTTCTCGTACTTACAGGTCTGGCGGCGGCCGGCCGGCGGCTTCGCCGCGTTCTTCACGCACTACCAGGACCCGGCCGACCGGACCAGCATGTTCATGACCAGCCCCAACGGCTACCGCTGGTCGGAGTGGAAGCGGCTGGCGGCGATCGATAAGGGGCATTATCAGATCAGCGCTGTAGGCCAGGAGAGAATGGCGGTCGCGTTCAACTACCACCCAAAACAGGGCGGCCTCGACGCCCGCACGAACTTGTACTGCCTGCTGTCGGCCGACGAGGGGCTGACCTGGACCACGGCCAAAGGCGAGCCGGTTGAACTCCCGATCACGACCGCCGACTCCCCTGCCCTGGTGCACGACTTCGAGTCGGAGGGCCGCTGCGTCTACCTGAAAGATATCCGCCTGGACGCCGAGGGCCGGCCGCTCGTGCTGGTCGTCACCAGCGGCGGCCACGCGCCCGGCCCCGGCAACGACCCGCGCACCTGGGAGCTGTTCCGCTGGACCGGCGACGCCTGGCGGCAGAGCATCGTGACCGAGTCGGACAACAACTACGACCTGGGCTCGCTGTACATGGAGGACGACCGGCTCCGCGTTCTCGCGCCGACGCTGCCGGGCCCGCAGGCCTACAACCCAGGGGGCGAGGTCGCCTCGCACGTGAGCGAAGACGGCGGACAGACCTGGCGGCTCGAGCGGCGGCTAACCGGCAAGTCGGAGTTCAACCACACCTACGTGCGGCGGCCGGTCAACGCGCACCCCGACTTCTACGCGCTGTGGGCCGACGGCCACGGCCGCCAGCCGTCGGAGTCGCGGCTCTACTTCTGCAACCAGGCAGGCGATGTGTTCCGTCTGCCGGTAGAGATGGAGGGCGAGAATGCCCGGCCCGAGCGTATCGGTCAGTAGCATCGGGGGCGGCACGAAAACAGGCGCCCCGGAACGAGTCCGAGGCGCCTGTTGGTTCGGAAGCCGGTGTTGAGGTTGGCGATCAGCTCCTCACGATGCGAGTTCGTTTCTGAGCAAATCCGCCCAGCAGGCCGAGCACGGCGAGCGAGGCCGCGACGGGCTCTGGCACGGCCGGGGAGCCTTCTCGGGTGATCCCGCCGATGCGGAAGTCGGTGCCGATAATGGCGGTGTCGAACACCGCCGTAATCCGATCGACATCCGAGAAGTCGACGCCACTGAACGCCGGGTCGTTGAACGGGAACGACAACACGGTCGATCCGCCCGTGACGGACTGCTCGATCCGCCCCGACGCGGCCGTGCCAACGCCGGCCGAGCTCTCAATCGTCAGCATGACGTCGAGTTCACCGTCCCCGACGCCGATGTCGATCAACGGCAGGCTGACATCGATCCGGCTCCACCGCGATGCGAAGTCCGCGTCCTCGAACGCGCTGTAGTCGAGCGTCAGGATGCCGGCCGCGGTGTTGTCGTTGGTGACGCCAATGTAGTCGGTCCCCGCGAGCTTCTCCGCGGTGACCGAGCCGCCGAAGCCGTCGTGGACGAGGGTCACGACGCGTTGGCCGCCGAGGATATCGGCCGGCTCGCCGACCTGGGTGTCGGTCGATGTTCCGCCCGCACTGCTAGTGAGGCTGAACGTAGCGTTGGTGACGCCGTTCGACGGGTCCGAGTCGTCCTGGATGAAGTCAACGTGGTTGGCGGCGGCCGGCAGGCAGGCGAGAGCCGTGAAGATGCCGAGGCAGAGTTGGGGGAGCAAAACGCGCATGCAGCTAATCCTAGGGTTCGTGTTCAGTGGTCGATGTCCGCAATGATTACGGGCGCCGCACCAGAGTGAACCGGATAAAGCTGAGAATCGGCGGGCCTTTCCAAAACTGTAGCCGCGCCAACCAAGGCGCCAGCGATCAAGTCAGCACGGGTGAGCGCTGAGAACGCAGGGTGACCGGCGGGGAGTCGCTCACGGGAGCCACGATTGCTGGCAATCGGGCCCCGCACCACGAACCCGGCCGGTTACTCCGGGGCCTGCTCGGACGCGTCGCCCTCGGCGTTTGTCGTCGTGCCGTCGGCGGCCGGCTCTTCGGTCGTGGCCGGGGCCTCGGGTTCGGCATCGCCCGCCGGCTCTTCGGCCGGCTGTTCGGCGGCGTCATCGGCCGCGGGCTCGGCGGGCGGGGCGGCCAGGCCGCCGAAGTTGGGCATGCCGGGGATCGCGCCGCCGGCGCCGCTCAGCGGGCCGCCGTTGGCGTCGGCGCCCTCTTCGCCCTCAGCGGCGTCCTTGGCCTTGATGACGTCCTCGCGGCTGAGGTGGATCTTCTTGAAGACGTCGTTCGAGATCACGTAGTACCAGTCGCCGAAGCGGTCGTTGAGGGCCTGGACCTTGTCCTTGCCGGCCTTGATCTTGTCGGCGTACTCGTCGAGCTTCTGCTGATTGCGCTGCTCGATCTCTTTACGCTGGGCGATCAGCTCTTCGGTCGGCGCTTCTTCGGAGTCACCCTCGGCGGCGTCTTCCTCGGCCGACTCATCGCCCTCCTGCTCGGCCTCGTCGTCGGCGGACTCTTCTGGCTGGTCCTCGACATCGCCCTCGGCGTCGTCGGTCGCATCGCCGGTCTGCTCGACTCCTTGCTCCCGGGCGCCGTCGGGCAACGCGGGGACTTCTTCGAGCTCCGGCTTCTCGATGGCGCCCTCGTCGAAGCGGGCCATCACGAACAGGTAGCGGTTGACGGCCTTGTCGTCGGCGGCCTGGCCGTCGGCGTTGGCCTCGCCCCCCTCGACCTGCGGGTTGCCAAACCGCAGCACGTACTCGACGCCGTCCTTCATCGTGACGATCACCTCGCCGGAGCTCGCCAGCAGGTCGCGGGCGCCGTCCTGCGTGCCGACTGGCGCGAAGCCGCGCTGGATTAGGCTCAGCAGGGCCTCGTTGTTGCCCATGAAGTCCTCGCCCGCCTTGAGGTCAGCGGACAGCCCGGCCGGCTTCTTCGAGACGTCGACGATCCGCAGGTCGTCCAGCGCGCTCTTGAGGTCGCCCAGCTTGTCGGAGTTGAGCTCTTGGTCCTCGGCGAGGGTGAACTCCTTGAACTGTCCGCGGCGGGCGTCGGTCGCCTCGCGGAGCGTGACCGGCTGCCACTTGGAGGCGCTGTCGTCGTAGCGGAGGGTCATGTCGGTCTTGTAGTCGGTCTCGACGCCCAGGCCGCCCTGTTGGCTCATGAACATCTCGGCCGTGTAGTCGTTCAGCTCGACCCGGGCGATGTCCCACGGGCTGATCTTTAGGAGGTCGTCCTCGATCCACTCCTCAAACGTGGTGGAGAAGTCCTCGGGGTTGATCTTCACGACGTAGACGAAGTCTTGGTTCGCGCGGCGGACGTAGTGCAGCCCGTCGGAGTCCTTGACCTCGTGACCGATGATCAGGTCGACCAGCGGGGCGTCGCCCTCGCCGGTCACCGTGACGCGGGTCCCGACGCCGGTCTGGCCGACGTCGAGCTTGGGCGAGTCGGGGTCGACGACGCCATACTCGGGGTGGTCGGCCGGGTTGCTGGTCACGACCGAGAGGATCTCGCGGTCCAAGACGCCGTTGACCGCCTCGGCCATCTGGCTCTGCGCGTCGGCCGGGTAGCCCCCCTTGGACGGGATGGTCCACAGGCGACCGTCCTGGGCGACCTCGAAGGTGCTCAGGCTGGCCGCGTCCTCGTCGAAGCGGGTGATCTTCATCCGGCCGGCCTGCTCGGCCTCGAACGACTTGGTCAGCGGCTTGCCGACCACCTCGCTCTCGACGTCGATCTCGGCCGACTGGGGCTGGCTCAGGTAGGCCGCGACGCACGCCACCGCGGCGACGCCCAGGAAGGTCAGCGTTTTGTTGGTTTCGTTCATAACGGTATCAGTGGTTCGTCAGTGGCCGCGTTGGCGGCCGATCAGGTTCGAACTTGTTTGTGAAACTGCTTGCTTGGTTGATCGTGGCAGTTTGGTTCGTGGCAGTTTGTCTCGAGCCCTCGGCGTCAGCCGGGGGAGCTGCTCCCGCGGCTAACGCCGCGGGCTCTCGGGAGGTCGCGTCGCTAAGCGGCCGCCCCCTTCTTGTCGTCGGCCGAGCCGTAACGCAGGCGGCTCTGTGAGACGCCCTCCTTCTCCTGCTGGCGGCGGTGGAAGAAGACCCAGGCGGCGAGCAGGATCGGCAAGATCGGCGGCACCAGCACGGCGGCCATCTTGTAGGTCCGCTGCACGCCGCGGATGTTGGCGGCCAGCTCCCGCTCGTTCTGGCGGACCTGCTGGTCGCGGTCGTCCTCGAGCCGCTTGATCTTCACGTCACGCTTGCGGCGTTCGCGGATGTTGGCCTCCTCGAGCATCATCTGCTTCTCCATGGCCGACAGATCACCACGGCCCTCGATTGTGGCGATCGCCTTCTCGTAGCTCTCGTTGGCGGCCGCGATCTGGCCGGCGGCGTCCTCCTGGAACTTCTCCACCTCTTCCTGCGACGCCTCGCGGTACCTGGCGGTCTCGGCCTCGATCTGCTCCAGCGTGCGGTAGTTCTTACTCCGCTTCCGCAGGGCGATAAAGCGGTCGTCGCCGGCGAGCGAGTCGAGCACGTTCAGCACGAAGGTGACGTTCTGGAACCGCCAGTCGATGAACATCTCCTCTTCGCCCACGCGGCGGATCTCGAAGAACGTGTCCGACAGGCAGTCGATGTCGGCGACCACCACGGCGTTGAACTTGACCTGCTCCTTCTTTTCTTTCTTCTTGCCGCCGTCGGCCGCCTCGCCCGAGTCGAGTTCTTCTTGGGCCTTGGCGAGCTCCTCGTCGGTGACCTTGTCGTCGAGCTCCAGCTCCTCGTCGTCGATCACGTTGCCGCGGACGTGCGCGGCCAGGATGTACGACTTGTTGGTCACGCGGTGCATCTGCGAGAGCCGCGGGCTGTCCCCTACGGCGCGGATCGCCGCGTACGGCAGCACGCCGGTCTGGTCGCCGGTCACCGCCAGGTTGATGAAGTCGACGTCCTCGCGGTTCATGTTGTTCAGGCCGCCGGCGTAGAAGAACAGCACCTGGCCCAGGCCCTTGCTGATCGGGTCGTCGGGGCTGAACGGGTTCTGCGCGCCGTTGTTCTCGTCGACGAACACCCACTGCGGCGTCCAGAACGCGCCGGCCGACGGGTACGGGTTCCACGCCTGCCAGATGATCTCCTCGCCGCCCATCCGCACGCCGAGCACGTCCCACAGCTGGTTGATGTCGCCCTTCGGCTCGGGCTGGCCGCCGCCGAACATCGCCATCTGGCCCTGCGGCTGCTTGGGCTGCGCGGTGCCCGGCACGCCGGGGATCAGGCCCGGCATCGGGTCCTCGAAGACCGCCACGGGCTGGCCGCTCTTGACCAGCGCGACGAAGTTGGCCATCGCGTCGGGGCTGAGCGACGACGGCTGCACGGCCAGCAGCACGTCAAACTTCTCGGTGATGGGGTTGGCCGGGTCGACCTCGATCAGGTCGTACTGCTTCTTGAGCTCGGTGATAATGCGGGCCTCCTCGGTGGGGCCCTGCATGGTGAAGCCGCCCATCAGCGGGGCGTCGGTCTTGAGCACGCCGACCTTGCGGCGTTTCTGCTGCGAGACGGTCGCGATCGAGCGGACCAGCTCGTACTCGACCGGCACGCCGCGGTCGAAAAACGGGATCACGACCTTGTCGAGGCCGCTGGTGAACGCCGCGCCCATGAAGATCTCGTCCTGCGACTGGGCGCCCTGCACGTTGGCGACCACCTGGCGGGGCTCGATGCCGTAGGCCTGCTCGGCGACGGTCGCCTCTTGGCTGAAGACCTCGATCTGGTTGACGTTCACCTGGACCTTGCCGCCGGAGATCGACTTGAGCTCCTCGAGGGTGCTCAGGAGCTCACGCTTCTGCTTGGCGTACTCGGTCGGCACCGTGGGGCTGACGAACACGTCGACCTTGACCGGCTTCACCTCGTCGTCGTCGCCGAGCTCGCGGATCAGCTTGCGGCTGCTGTCGGCCAGCGAGTTGATGCGGCCCTCGGTGGCGTCCAGCCGGACGGCGTTGTTGTTGGACAGGAAGATGTTCGCCGCGCCGACGATCACCAGCAGGCAGAGGGTGCGGCCGATAAAGTGCCACCCGAGCGAGGCGCCCTCCTCGCCGCCGGACCAGTGCCGGCGGCCGATCAGCACCATGCAGATGTACAGCGCCACCAGCGCGATGCTGACGAAGTAGACCACGCCGCTGAGCGTCACCACGCCGCGGGAGAAGTCGCCGAACTGCTCGGCCGCGCTCCACTGGCGGATGGTCTGGGCCAGCGCCGGGTACTTGGTGATGGCGTCCGCCTCGCCGGCCAGCGCCAGCGGCAGGTTGAACAGCATGCCCATGATGAACCCGATGGTCAGGTTGCTCGTCAGGAACGAGGCGACCATGCCGATCCCCAGCATCGCCATGCCGACCAGGAAGTAGCCGAGGTAGGTCGTCAGGAACTGCCCGATGTCCGGCGAGCCGAGGCCGTAGGAGAACACCAGGAAGATGGAGAACATCGAGAACAGCAGGGCCACCAGGAAGATCGTGACGCCCGCCTTGTACTTGCCGAGCACGACGTCAAAGTCGCTGGCCGGCAGGGTGAGCAGCAGCTCGTCGGTCCCCTGGCGCCGCTCCTCGGCCCAGATGCTCATCGTGATCGCGGGGATGAAGATGATCAGGATGAACGGCATCCACTCGCTGAGCTGGTCGAGGTTCGCCAGGTTGTTGCTGAAGAACTCCGGCGGCCAGAAGGCGGCCACCGAGCTGAGCACCACGAACACGCCGATAAAGACGTACCCCGTGGGGTTCGAGAAGTAGCTGATGAAATCGCGTTTGAAGATCGCTTTGATGACGGTCGGGTTCATGTTTATAGCTGTTGGCTATTGGCGGTTAGCTGTTGGCTGCCCCAGGGGAGCAGGTTCTCAAGCAGTTACAGCCCCCATCGCCAGATGGGGGACCGACGCTAAACCCCGGCGCTTGCGCCGGTGAGCTGGTGGAAACGCTCGTCCATCGAGGCGCCCTGCTGGGTCATCTCGGCGGGCGCGCCGTCGAACACGACGCGGCCCTCGTCGATAAACACGACGCGGTTGCACATGGCGTCGACCTCCTGCAGGATGTGCGTGCTCAAGAGGATGGTCTTGGTCTCGCCGAGCTTGCGGATCAGGCTCCGGACGTCGCGGATCTGGTTCGGGTCGAGGCCGCTGGTCGGCTCGTCGAGGATCAGCACGTCGGGCTCGTGCAGGAGCGCCTGCGCCATGCCGACCCGCTGCTTGTAGCCCTTGGAGAGCTTGCCGACCGGCTTGCCGAGCACCGCCTGCAGGTTGCACAGCTCGATCACCTCGTCGGTCCGCTGCCGCAGGCGTTCGGCCGGCATCTGGCGGGCCTCGCCGATGAACTTCAGCAGGCCGCGGGGGGTCATGTCGTGCCACAGCGGGCCGTTCTCTGGCAGGTAGCCGAGGCGCCGCGAGGCGGTCAGCCGGTCGGTCCCGACGTCGTAGCCGGCGATCCGTGCGACGCCGGCCGACGGCGCCAGGTAGCCGGTCAGCAGCTTCATCGTGGTGCTCTTGCCGGCGCCGTTGGGGCCGAGGAACGCGGCCACCTCGCCGCGATTGATCGTGAACGACACGTCGCGTGTCGCGGCGAAGTCGCCGTAAAACTTCGACAGGCCAACGGCCTCGATCATCGGCTCGGGCGTCTGGGTGGGCGTCGAGCCGGGCTGGTCGTTCGTGCTCATCGACGGGCAGCTCCCTAGGGAAGTCTTGGTCGGTCTCTAGTGGTAGGGCGGGCGGGACGCACCGAGCGGCGCTACGCCACAGCCGGGTCGCCACGCAACCGGAACGCCCCAGCTGAAACGCCTGCGCCGGGCGAGGGCCCCGGCCTAACGGTGGGGGAATGCCAGGCACAAGAAGCCGGCGAGGGTCCCCCTGTAAGCCCAGCAGCCTAATCGTTACAGGCCCGAATTGTCTATACCGCCCTATTTTTACAGGCTTCTCTCGCTACGCACGGCCAGCGGGGAGGGTTCGCGGCGGGCAGAGGAGTCGCCACTCGGCCCGGACGCCCGGGTGGCACGCCCTCTAAAGGCGTGGTGACCCACCAGGCGGCGCTCCACGCCCTTGCAGGGGCGTGCCACCCCAAACCGTGCTACTCGAGCATCTTATCCAGCCGCGACTCGATCTGCCCGTCCTCCAGCCGGACCAGGATCCGCCGCCGCCAGGCGGGGTCGGTCTCGGGAAAGTCGGTCCGCAGGTGCACGCCGCGGGACTCGTTCCGCTGGCGGGCGGAGTGGATCATCAGCTCGGCCACCACCAGCATGTTCTGCAGCTCCCAGCCGGACGGGTCGATCAGCTGCCGGGACAGCACGTACCGCCGCCAGCTCTCGAGGTTGTGGTCGGCCTCCTCGAGCCCCTCGGCGTCGCGCCACACGCTCGCCCGCCGCCACATCAGCGCCTTGAGCGAGTTGCGGATGTCCTGCAGGTCGAGCAGCTCGCTCTTCGTGTCGACCGCGGGGTTCTCCAGCGGGATCGCGCGGAACGAGTCGGCCTCGCCGAGCGCCGCGTCGCACGCCGCGCGGCCCGCCCGCGCGCCGTACACCAGGCCCTCCAGCAGGCTGTTGGACGCCAGGCGGTTGGCGCCGTGCAGGCCGGTGCTGGTCGCCTCGCCGGCGGCCCACAGCCGCGGCACGCTCGACGCGCCGTGCTGATCGACCACCACGCCGCCCAGCATGTAGTGGGCGCCCGGCCGCACCGGGATCTTGTCGGTGGTGATGTCGATGCCGAACTCCAGGCAGGTCTTGGCGATGCCCGGGAACCGCTTCTGCACGAACGCCGCGTCGAGGTGGCTGAGGTCGAGGTAGACGTTCGGGTGCTTGGTCTTCTCCATCTGCGCGACGATCGCCTGGCTCACGACGTCACGGGGGGCCAGCTCGGCCCGCTCGTCGTACTCCGGCATGAAGCGGTGGCCGTTGGAGTCGAGCAGCACGGCGCCCTCGCCGCGCATCGCCTCGGTGACCAGGCTGCGGCTGCTGCCGGCGATGTACAGCACCGTGGGGTGGAACTGCATGAACTCCATGTCGGCCAGCTCGGCGCCGGCCCGGAAGGCAATCGCGTGCCCGTCGCCGGTGGCGACCGCCGGGTTGGTGGTCTCGCGGAAGAGCTGGCCCGCGCCGCCGGTGCAGAGGACGGTCTGCTTGGCCCAGATGAAGGTCTTGCCGTGGTAGGGGTTCCAGACCAAGGCTCCGCGGCACTCGCTCTCGCCCGACGCGCCCGCTTGGGTCAGCAGGTCGATGGTGAACGTGTTCTGCCAGACCTGGGCGCCCATCTCCTGCTTGGCGTGGGTCCACATGGCGCGCATGATCTCGCGGCCGGTTGAGTCGCCCAAGGCGTGCACGATGCGGTTGTGGCTGTGGCCGCCCTCACGGCCGAGCGTGAGGTCGCCGTCCGGGTCGGTGTCGAAGCGCGCGCCCCAGTCGATCAGCTGGCGGATGTGCTCGGGCGCCTCGCGGACCACCATCTCGACCACCTCGCGGTCGCACAGGTTGGCGCCGGCGGTGAGCGTGTCCTCGACGTGGTTCGAGAAGTCGTCGGTCGCGTCGAGCACGCCGGCGATGCCGCCCTGCGCGTAGGTGCTGTTCGACTCCCGCTCGACGTCCTTCGTGACGATCAGCACCGACAGGTCCTTGGGCGCCTGCATCGCCGCCCGCAGCCCGGCGATGCCGCCGCCGATCACCAGCACGTCAACAAAGTGGTGCGGGATCTTTTTGGGGTGGAACGGAACCAGGTAACGCGGGATCGGCTGGGGCATGGTCGGGTCGCGATGAGGGGGAACGCAGGCGTGAGGCGGCCTGCTCGTAACTGACCATAGTAGCAAACCGGCCCGTAGCCCAGGGCACCAGCCCTGGGACCGACCCGCGATCCAGTCTTCGCATCACTGGCACGCCGCGACTGGCACGCCGCGACTGCGGACGGTTAAAATCCACCGAACGGACTCCTCATCGCCTCGGCTCAATCGTATGCACTGGCTGGTCTACCACATCGCGAGCGGCCACGCGTTCTTCTCGGGCGTGCTGCTGGTCGCGTTGGCGGTCTGGGCCTCGCTGTCGAAACGCCGATTCCTCCGCCGCCTGACCGGGGTGGCGTTTCTGGTCGGCGTGATCGCCATCGTGCTCTCGTCGACCGCCCTCCCCTCATGGCTCTACGCGGTTGCGGGCGTCGCGACGCTCGCTTGGATCGCGTCGGCCTTCAAGCGGCTTGCCGATTGGCGCCGGCCGGCGGCCAACGCGACGCTGGTCGCCTTGATGCTGGCGGAGGGCGTCGAATTTACGCACCATCAGACTCCATCGCCCCGCCCCGCGTCCTCACGCAGCATGGCGGTGATCGGCGATTCGGTCACCGCCGGCATGGGGGGCGACGACCGGTCGCTAACCTGGCCGACGCTGCTCGGCCGCGAGCACGGCCTCGAGATCCAGGACCTGTCGCACGTCGGCGAGACAACCGCCTCGGCGCTCAAACGGGCGAAGGCCCACACGATCACCGCGCCGCTAGTCGTGGTCGAGATCGGCGGCAACGACATCCTCGGCACGACCGACGCCGCCGACTTCGCCGCCAGCCTCGACGCGCTGCTGACGCACCTCAGCAAGCCCGGCCGTCAGATCATGATGTTCGAGCTGCCGCTGATCCCGCTAAGCCACGCGTACGGCCGGGCCCAAAGAACCCTCGCCGCCAAGCACGGCGTGCTGCTAATCCCCAAGCGGGTCTTCCTGTCGATCATCGCCGGCAGCGACTCGACGCTCGACTCGATTCATCTTACGCAGGAAGGGCACTAAGAGATGGCACGGGTGGTTTGGGGGCTGGTGGAACCGGCGTATCGGGATGCGGCCGCAACCGGAGAATAGCGTTGCCACGCGCCAGCGTAATCGGGCCGCACGAGAGGTTGGCCCGGCTCGCCGAAGAGAGGACAATAGTCGTGACCCGCTTTGCCGAATCCACGATATAGAACACCACACTCCATGGGGAGCCGACGATGCACGCCTGGGTACCGTTTCTTGCCGCTTCCCTCGTTGCTTTAGTGTGGTCCGCTCTCGACAGCAGCGCCACCGCGGCGTTCGAGGTCTTCAGGAAGCACCTCCATCACACCGCCCGCGACATGGATATTTACTGGGAGTGGTTGGCGCACACACTACCTCGCGCCGTTCTCCTTGTCTCGTGCGTCATTGCCGGGGCTGTAGCGGCAAGTTGGAACGCATGGCAGAACCCCTTGGATTTGGGCTGGCTTGCACGTGCATCCCTCTGGGCATTAATGGTTGCGTGCTCCGTTGCCCTAGTAGCGACGCCAAGCCTATGGGCTCGCCATCGCCTCCTGCGTTTCGCCCACTACAAGGCCGAGGAGCTAAGGGAGTTAGTTTCACAAGTCTCTACGAAGGAAGACATCGACCTTCACCTGGAGCCGGCAGAACTAGCCACATTCGGTGGCGTAGACGGTTGGACCGCTTGGCATCCCCTGAAAACGGACTGGAGTGAACGACCAGTATGGGCGGGCTTGACGCCCGTCGTGTACCTTCGAGAGTCTGCCGAAACGTCGCTCATCGTCCCCGTCGACTTCACGGCCTTTCTAGCGTGGAAATTGCCGCGGGGCGCCGTTGCACCGGGAAGATGGATGCCGATATTCCCTCGCTGCTCGGTGAAATCCGTCAGCCGCGTACCCGGACGCGAAGGCTGGTCGCTGATCCACGCGGAGCTGGACGTTGATGATGCCGCTGCATGAGATTCCGCCACACGGTGCAAATCGGGCATGACAACTGCGGGTGCCAGCCCCGCTTCTGCGAGTGGACCTCGGCCCCGCAAGTCACCCCGCCCAGTACTCGCTCATCAAGGGCCCGATCAACAGATAGCAGAACAGCGACACCGACAACCCGGCGGCGACTCCCAGCCCAATCGACTTAGCCGGCTTGGGCTGCCCCCGACTCTGACTCACGCCAATCACCACGCCGACGGCTGGGGCGACAAACAGGCACGCCGCTAGCGTCAGAATCACCGCGTCCGCCGCGTCGGGCGATAGCCAATCACGCAGGCTCATGGGACGTCAACTTTCTAGCCGGGTTTAATTGCTCCCCCCGCTCACCCCCTGATTGTACCGCTGCAGCCGCTCGCGCCACTTCATCGGGGCCGGGGCGTTGCGGGCGCCGGCGTTGTTGCGGAGCTCGTCGATCGTGCGCTGGGTGTCGGTTGCGGGGCTGCCGGGGAGTCTTCCCAGGCCGCGCAGCGCGGCGTCGAGGTCGGCGGTCGCCTTGGAGCTTGGCGCGCGGCGGGCCGCTTCCTTCCGCTGGTTCCAACGCTCGACAAACCGCCGCAGCTGGTCCTCGTTCCAGCCGAGCCGGTCGAGCAACTCGGGGTCGACCTCCTCTTCTTTGAGCTGATCGCTCAGCTTCTCGAGCACGAGGTCGGTCTTCTCGCGGGCGTACCGGAGGTTGGCGTCGTCGCCGCCGACATCGCCGCCGTCGGTCGGGCCCGACGCGCGGCCGCCCTGGCCGCGGGAGTCGGCGCGATCGCCGGACTCGCTCTCCTGCTGCGACTGCCCTTCGGCGCCCTGCCCTGCTTGGGCGGACTCGCCCTGATTGGTGGGGTCGGATTGGTCGCTTGGTTGGTTTTCGGGTGACTGGTTGGGGTCGGCCTGGCGGCCTTCGCTAGGGTTCTGGTCCCCAGACTGGTCGCCGCCCTGCTCGCCGCCGGCTTTGTCGCCTTGGCCTTGCTGTTCGGTAGAGCCCTCGCCCGAGTCGCGGCCCCGTTCGCCGGTCTGCGAGTCGGAGCGTTGGTCGGTTCCACCTTTCTCGCCGGCCTCGCCCTGGCCCTGCTCGCTGGCTCGGCCGGCGCCCTCGTCGGCGGCCTGGTGCTGGCCGGCGCTGCCGGAGCCCTGCTGGTCGGCCCGCTGGCCGCCCCCCTCGGCGCCGCCGCCAGACTGCTCGCCGCCCGACTCGTTCTGCGACTCGGCCTCGGACTTCTCCTTCTTCGAGGCGGCCGACTGGGCCTCCTCGGTCTTCTCGCTCGGGTCGGGGCGGGTGCGGCTCTTCTGGGTCGGCCGGCGGTCGTTCTCGACGGTCGGCGAGCCCTTGGGCTCGCCCTTCGCGCCGGGCGTCGAGGGGTCGCCGCGGGGCGACTGCTGCAGCCCCCCCTTCGACTCACCCGACTCCGAGGCGTCCTGCTGGTCCTCCTCGGGTTCGTTGTCGAGGTCGCCGCCGAGCGTGTCGGCGCCCGCGCCCTGCGACTTGTCGCCGCTCTCGCCGTTGTCGGCCGGGTGGTCCTGGGCGGCGGCCTCGCGCGGCTTGCCCTGGCCGTTGTTCTGGTCGCCCTGGTTCTCTTGCATGTGCTCGAGCATCCGCTCGAAGGCCTCACCGTCGTCGGCGCCGGAGTCGTCGACCGCCTGCTCGCGCTCGGTCGGCGTCCCGCCGCCCGAGGCGTCCTCCTGGGGCTTCTCGTGCGAGCCGGTCTGCTTGCCGCTCTGGTTGCCGCCGGCGCCGCGTTGGCGGTTGTTCTGGTCGCTGTTGCGGCGGCTGTCGTTCTGGCCACCGGAGGACTGTCCGCCAGATTCGCCTTCTCCCCCTTCGTCCTGGCTCTGCTGGCCCTGCTGCGGGTCCTCGGAATTGGGCGCGGCGCCACGCTCGTCGGTCTGTGAGCCGGCGCCCCCTTCGCCCTCCTGACCTTGCTGCTCCTCTTGCTGGCCCTCCTCGCCCTCGGGCTGCTGCTGGCTGCCCATCTCGCTGGCTTGGTTCGACTCGCCCTGCTGCTGGTTGGCGTCGCCCTCGCCTTGCTGGTCTTCGGAGTCTTGTTCGGCGCCCCCCTCGCCCTGCTGGCCGCCGTCCTGCTCGCGCTGGCCCTCTTGCCCCTGCTGGTTCTGGTCGGGCTGGCCGTCGGTCCCTTCTTCTCCGCTCTCTCCTTGCTGCCCCTGATCACCCTCTTGGCCTTGGTCGCCTGCTTGGCCTTGCTCGCCCTGCTGCGGGTCGTCGCCCTGGGCGTCGTCCTTGCCGGGGTCGCCGGCGTCGGCCATTTCGTTGCCCTGCCGGCCGCCGCTGCCCTCAGGCGACGCGATCCGCAGCGTCTGGCGGCGCGTGGTCACGGTCTGCGGGTCGGGCCGGCGGATGTCCGAGGCCTCGAGCCAATACTCCACGACATCGCCCGCCTGCAGGCCGTGGCTGGTCGGCGTGAAGGCGTAGTCGACGTCGAACTTGGTGCGGATCGGCCGCACAAGCAGCCGCTCCTGCAGCACGCGGCGGCCGTCGCGTTCGGCAACGATGCGGACGTCGGACAAGCCGAAGTCGGGGTCGCGGGCCGTGCCGCGGATGCGGAGGGTCTCGTTGAGTCGCACGGTAACGTCCGGCTCGGCGGGGGCGGTGATCTCGGCCTCGGGCGGGTAGTCGGGGTAGACCTCGATCGCGTGCCGCGCCGGCTTGGCGTTGGTCAGGTCGGCCGGGGTCTTGAGCCGCAGCACGTAGCCGGTGTGCTTGGGGGTCTGGCGGTCGGGGCGGAGGGCCAGCTCGAAGCTGGCGGTCGCCGTGTCGCCGTCAATGGTCATCGTGACGTCGCGGCTGCCGTCGGCGTCGAAGTCGACATAGGCCGAGGCCAGCGGCGTGTTCGCCCGGGCGTGCAGCGTGACGCGGGTGCGTTCGATGGCGCGGAGGTCGCCCGAGTTTTCTTGCGTGTAGTCCAACAGGCCGGTGTACTCTGGGAACCGGTAGTCGACGCCGGTCACGACGATGGCGGGCGCCGGCAGGACGGTGGCGACAAAGGTCGGCGAGCGGCCGTCGCCGGCCTCGACCCGGTAGCGGACCTTGCCGGTCAGACCGGGCCGCTTGCCGGGCTCGGCGAGGGTCGGCAGCGCGAGCGTGTAGCGGTTGAGTTGCTGGTCGAAGGCTAGCCGCTGGCGGTCGTCGACCCGCTGGCCGTCGTCCGAGGTGAGCACGACCTCGACCTCTTCGCCATCGGCCAGGCCCTCGATGCGGGCCTCGATGTCCAGCATCTGCCCCTCGACCAGGGTCGCATCGCCGGGCGTGACGTCGGAGATCTTGACCCGACTGGGGGCGGCGATCTTGGCCCACGGGGCGACAATCCGCGCCGCGGTGGTAAAGGGGTCCTTGGCCGACAGCAACGCGTACAGCGAGACCACCGTCAGCAGCCCCACCATCACGGCCGCCATCCGCACCACCCGCGAGCGGTCGACCACCGCCTCGTCGGGCGCACGGGAGATCCCCTCGGCGGCCTGCTGCTCGAGCGTGGCGAGCACCGCCGGCGGCAGCGGGCGGTCGCCGCGGAGCGTCAGCAGGTTGATCAGGCTGTTCTTGAGCGACGGCGCGCTCTGCTCAATTGACTTGGCCGTGTACAGCGGGTTGATGCGGCTGGTCAGCAGCGGCCAGAGCCACTTCTTGACGCCCCAGGCCGTGGCGCCAACCGCCAGGGCGAACAGGACGTACCGCAAGCCGTCGGAGAAACCACGCTCGGTCAGCCAGTGCTCGGCCAGCGCGGCGATCAGGATGAAGGCGAGCCAGCCGACGGCCAGCGCCATCACCGCGTAGGCGATCTCGGTCGCCTGCACCGCCCGGCCGGTGCGGCGGATGTGCTGGTCGACGTAGCGGTCGTACTCAATGACCTCCGGCCCCGCGTCTGCGGAGCGGATCGCCTTGAGGACGCTGGATCGTTCGAACGCGGCGGGGAGCTTGGGCATGCGGTACGGAGGAGGTTTCGCGGGCTTTCTTCGATTATACCGCTGCGGGGCGGGTCAATCTGGCCCGATGGGCCGCGGATCTCTAGGATGGGCAGCCACAGAGTCCCTGTAATCGTCGCCGCTTACCTATTCGCCCGTGAACGAGCAATTCTTCCACCAACTCGTCAGCGGAAAACGCCGCGGGCCGGCCGCTGCGCTGCTGCGGGCCGGGCTGTGGGGCGGCCAGTGGCCGTACCGGGCGGCCGTATCGCTGCGGAACCGGCGGTTCGACAAGGACTCAGACGCTGTTGCCCGCGTGTCGGTTCCCGTCATTAGCATCGGCAACCTGACGGTCGGCGGCACCGGCAAGACGCCGATGGTGAAGTGGGTTGCACGCTATCTGCGGGAGGCGGCAGTGCGGGTCGCCATCGTCAGCCGCGGCTACGGCGCCGAGCAGGGCGCCGTCAACGACGAGGCGATCGAGCTCGAGCAGTCGCTGCCCGACGTGCCGCACCTGCAGGACCCGGACCGGGTCGCCTCGGCGCGGATCGCAATCGAGGAGCTCGAAACGCAGCTCATCCTCATGGACGACGGGTTCCAGCACCGCCGGCTGGGGCGGGACCTCGACATCGTGCTCCTGGACGCGACCTGCCCGTTTGGCCACGGGCACCTGCTGCCCCGCGGGCTGCTGCGGGAGCCGGTCGGCTCGCTCCGCCGGGCTGACGTGATCTGCCTGACGCGGGCCGACCTGGTCGACGAGTCCGAGCGACGGGCGATCAAAGCGACCGCCCTCAAGCAAGCCCCGCAGGCCCTGTGGTGCGAGGCAACCCACGCCCCGCAGCGGCTGATCAGCAGCGAGGGGCGCGAGCAGACGCTGGCTACGCTCGACGGCACGCGGGTCGCCGCCTTCTGCGGCATTGGCAATCCGGCCGCGTTCCGCCGGACGCTCGAGTCGCTCGGCTGTAAGCTGGCCGCCTGGCGGGAGTTCCCCGACCACCACCGCTACACGCGGGAAGATATCGACCAGGTAGCTGTCGACGCGGCCGGCGCCGACCTGGTCGTCTGCACCCACAAGGACCTGGCGAAGGTCCAATCAGAAATCCTCGGAAATCGTCCGCTGTGGGCGTTGGAGATTGCCATGCAATGGCTATCTGGCGAGCAGCAGTTGGCCGAACGACTCAATCTGCTCGCTCAGCAGGCAGCCGCGGCCGAATAGGGCGGCAGGCTACCGAGCGGCGGGTCTAGTTAACCAGGCCAACGCAGATGTCGTTCTCAAGCCGCTCATCCTCGAGGACGCCGAGCGCGGCGTGCTGGGCTAGCTGCTTAGAATAGTACGTGGCGCAGCACCCCTGCAGCGTGACGTTCTTGTCGATCACGTACACCTGGAGGTCACGGATGCGATCCCCCAGCCGGCGCTGAATGCGGCTTTGAATGCGCGACGCCAAGCTGCCCCCTTCGCTGGGGGAACTTTCGGCGGAAAACTGGGGGACGTCAGCGACGTGAGACAGGACTGCGCGACGCTGCTTGGATGTAGGCGGCAACTCTTTACCCTCCGTAGATAGGGATCTTCCGCTGCTGTGTACTAGGTGTCGTGCGAAGTGCTCGTCGCGCCACATGAGTGGACGCGGTCCAACCGAGCGCCAGTTTCGAGAACAACCGCCTCGAAGACGACCGCAGCGTAGTCCTTAGTTAATCCGCAAATACCGCGCCAGAAGGGGGTGGGGAGCTTCGGTAGGAGTTCCGTCAGAAAGCTTGGCGCGACGAGTCCCTTGCGAGGCGACAGTCTAACCGTATGGGTCGGCAAATGTCAAACCGTTAGCGCACTATTTAATCTACCTTCGAGGTCATCTTTTTGGCGGATCGCAGATACTGAATGACCTCATCAGCCAGCTCGCTGATGCCCTTTTCCGCCGTCAGCAACCGCAGCTCCGGGTTGGCGGGAGCCTCGTATGGGTCGTCGATCCCGGTGAACCCCTTGATCTCGCCTGCCCGGGCCTTCTTGTACAGACCCTTGGGGTCGCGGCTCTCGCAGACCTCCAGCGGGGTGTCGACAAACACCTCGATGAAGTCGCCGTCGGGCAGGCTCGCCCGCACGGCGTCGCGGTCGGCGCGGTAGGGGCTCACGAACGCCGTCAGCGTCGCGAAGCCGGCGTCGCAGAACAGCCCGGCCACCGCGCCGATGCGGCGGATGTTCTCCTCGCGGTCCTGCTTGCCAAACCCCAAGCCGAACCGCTCGGCGTGCTCGGCGCCGTAGCGGTCCTCGAGCATCTTCGGCGCCGCGTTCAGCCCGTGCCGCACGTTGTCGCCGTCCAGCAGGTAGGTCCGGGCGCCGAGGGCGTGCAGCTGCTGGTCGACCGCGCCGGCGATGGTGCTCTTGCCCGACCCGCTCAGGCCGGTGAACCACAGCACGAAACCGCGGTGGCCGGCCTGCTGCTCGCGCATCTCACGGGTCACGGCGTGCTGGTGCCAAACTACTTGCGGGTCGGTGGGGTCGGCCATGGCGGTCTGCGGTAGCGAAGGGGCTGTCGTGGAGGACTTTTAGCGGAAACTTCTCGGAACGTTAACCAGCCTACGGTCGCCCACAGGGTGGCAGTGCGATACTATACGCCTCAACACTCCTCCGAACCAGGAACCCCCTTCCCAGGAATAGACTTTGAACGCCCACGACGCCCTGAAACGATCCGCCGCCATGAGCGCCATGGTAATCGGCAAGTACACCGAGGACCTCTCGGACGCGGAGCTGCTGACCCGCCCGGCCGCCGGCTGCAACCACCTCGCCTGGCAGCTGGGGCACCTGATCTCGTCGGAGTGCCAGCTGCTGGACGGCGTGTGCCCCGGCGCGGCCCCCGAGCTGCCGGCCGGCTTCGCCGAGAACCACAGCAAAGAAGCCGCTGCGAGCGACGACCCGAGCCAGTTCTGCACGCTGGCCGAGTACCAGCAGCTGCAGGCCAAGGTCCGCGAGGCGACCGCCGCCGCCATCGACAAGCTGTCGGCCGAGGACCTCGACCAGCCCGGCCCCGAGCACATGCGGGACTTCTGCCCGACGGTCGGTGACATGCTGCTCTTGATCGCCTCGCACCCGCTGATGCACGCCGGGCAGTTTGTGCCGGTGCGGCGCGCGCTGGGCAAGCCGGTGGTGATCTAATCCGCCCGCACCGAACGCCGCCCGGCAACAAAAAACGGCTCGCCGCGCTCCGCGGCGAGCCGTTCTTGTTTTCACATCGCCGCTTGGGCGGTTACCGCAGCCAGAAGCTGAAGTACACGTACATGCCGCCGACGCACAGCAGGATCAGGCCGGCCAGCAGCTTGTTGCCCCAGTCCCAGCTGCCGGAGATCTCGTCCTCAGCCAGGTGGTGGATCGAGCCGTAGGTCAGGCCGCGGGTCTTCTCTTCGGTCGGCGCGGCGGTCATCAACGAGACCCCGATCATCACCACGATGCTGATCAGCATCAGCACGCCAGTGGCGTAGAGGAAGTTGAAGTCGCCGATCGAGGCGAGCCACGCCGGGTCGCTGATCTTCCCCTCTTCGACGCCGTACATCGCCTGCACGGTGAGCTTGAACATGCCGAGCACGAAGCCGATCGCCAGGGCCGCGGTGGCGCCGGCGGCGTTCATCCGCGGCCAGAACAAGCCGAGCAGGAACACCGCGGTGATCGGCGGCGCGAGGTACCCCTGCACGCTCTGCAGGTACTGGTACAGGCCGCCGCCGGCGATCGCCTTCATCACCGGGATCCAAACAATTCCCGCCCCGACCACCACGGTCGTCGCGATGCGGCCCACGGTCAGCAGGTGGCTCTGCGACATGCCGGGCCGGATCTTCTCGTAGACGTCCACCGTGAACAACGCGGCGCTCGAGTTGAACAGCGACGCCAGCGAGCTCATCAGCGCCGACAGCAGGCAGGCCACAATCAGGCCGCGGATGCCGGGCGGCAGCAGCTGCGACACCAGCGACGGGAACACCTGGTCGCCGTCGATGGCGAAGGCGAGCTGGCCGTCGGCGTTCTTCTGCAGCTTGCGGGGGATGTAGAAGCCCCTGGCGCCGTTCTCGTCCTCGCCCAGGTTGACGTCGCGGAGCGCGACGTTGGCGTCGGCGACCGATTTGGCGAGCTCCTCCTTCGACGCGTCCGGCGCGTAGGTTGCGGCCAGGGCCGGGTTGTCGGCGCCGCGGTTGAACTCCTTGTCGAGCGTCCAGCCGATCATGCCCGGGATCAGGAAGATCAGCACCGGCCAGACCTTCAGCAGGCCGCCGAACAGGGCGCCGCGACGGGCGGTGGCCAGGTCCTTGGCGGCCAGGGTCCGCTGCACGATGTACTGGTCGGTGCACCAGTACCAGATGCCGATGATCGGCGAGGCGATCAGCACGCCGAGCCACGGGAAATCGGGGTCGGACAGCGGCCGCCACAACGCGAACTGGTCGGCGTTCTCCTTGGCCGCGCCGACCAACTCGCCCCAGCCGGCGACAACGCCCTCTCCCATGCTCAGCCGGTTGAGGCCGATGGCAGTGATCACAAACGAGCCGAACAGGATGATCACCGCCTGCGGGGTGGCGGTCGCCATGATCGCCCGCATGCCGCCGAACACCGTGTACAGACCGGTCAGGATGACGGTCGAGAAGGCGCCGATCCAGAAGGCGTCGAGGAACACAAAGCCGAGGTCGAGCTCGATCTCTGGCAACAGCGCCTTGAACACGATGGCGCCGGCGTACACCGTGACGCTCACCTTGGTGAAGATGTACGCCACCAGCGAGACCAGCGACAGCAGCAGGCGGGTCGTGGCGTTGAAACGTTTCTCAAGAAACTCCGGGATCGTCTGCACGCCCGACTTGTAATAGAACGGCACAAAGATGCCGGCCAGCAGGATCAGCACCCACGCGTGGAGCTCCCAGTGGGCCATCGCCATGCCGGTCGCGGCGCCCTGCCCCGCCAGGCCGACAATGTGCTCCGAGCCAATGTTCGACGTGAAGATCGACGCGCCAATCACCACCCAGCCGGCGTTGCGGCCCGCCAAGAAAAAGTCGTCGGTGTCCTGCTGGTTCCGCCCGTACCACCAGGCCACGAACCCGATGATGCAGAAGTAGATGATGATGACGCCCCAGTCGAGCGCCCCCATCGCGGCTAGCGGCAGGCAGTTGAAGATGTGCATAGGATTCTAGGGAACGAGCAGACGAAGGATGAGAAGCGACCCGCGGCGAATGCCGGGCCCGACACGATCTCGCATTTTGATTTAGGTTTCCGACAAAATCTAGTGCTGGCGCGGCGACTTTTTCAACGCGGCCAGCCGACCCACGGGCGAGGAACCACCCGACCCTGCCGGTCAGGCAACCAGGGCGTGCCCCGCGGGGCCCTCCGGCAGCCAGCCGTGCAGCAGCATAACATGAATACGGTTGGCCGGGTCCTGGACCCATGACCGCTCCAGCTCGTAGGCCGGCAGGATGTTCTCGCCGACCCCGCCGGGCGCGACCGGCTCGTCGGTGAAGACCATCACCTCGGCGATCAGCCGGTCGCCCGGCTCGTACACCTTCACCCGGAACGACACGCTGCCGGAGGTCTCTCGCCCGTTGTTGCGGTACCGCACGTAGACCCCGCCCGGTCGGACCTCGTGCTCGAGCAGCTCGAGGTCGTCGTACTGCTTGGGCGAGTCACCGCCGAAGGTGATCGACATCAGCCCATTCCGACGGCTGGTCGTCGTGATCGCGATCGCCAATGCCGCCAGCGCCGCCACGCCCCCGCCAAAAGCACACAGCAGGTACGCCCACCACACAGGCACGACTCCAAGGTTGCAACCAGTTTGGATAGAAGAGAACGAAGGGAACAAAGTCTAGCAGGAACTACGCTAGAGGAAGGAACACTAATAAGCGCTGATATACGCCGGCGGCGACCCATCGGCGCCATTGGCGATCATTAGCGCTCCCTAATTGGTGCCTACGGAACCGGCAATCGCACCACGCCCATTTGCCCGAGGTCGATCGTTGCCACGGTCGACGCCGCGTCCCAGCTCACGAATCGCTTCGATCGGTCACGCAGCTCGGGCACGCTTTCTCCCGGCAACGAAATAAGACGCACCTGCCAAACGACCAGGCCAGTGCTGTTGTCGGTCACCTTGATCCTGACCGATCGAATCCGGCCGTGAAACCAAGTCCCGCCAGAGACAGTCATCGCCTCCGCCTGCCACTGGCCGTCGGGCGAGTCGCGGTACTCCCCGCCCCCGCCCTCGCCGAACCACGCCAAACCGAACGCGGCGACAGCCAGAAGGGCGACCAGCAACCAAATGGTCCGACGGCTCTTCATCTCAATTCGATTCCGTAGTCAGTCTGTGAGGTCTCGGGGAGGGAACGCTAAACTCAGCTAATGACAGCAGGCAAACCGGCTAGCGTCTATTAGTGTTCATCAGTGTTCCCTTCCCTTCGTCTACACCGTAGCCTCTTGCGGCTTCAGCTTCGGCAGTGGCACGTGCCCTTCGCGGTACAGCACGTTGTACGCGCTGAACGGGATCAGGTGCCCAGTCGGCAGCACAAAGTGGACGCAGCTCTTCATCAGCTGCCGCACGTCGAAGTTGTAGGCGTCCATGAACGAGGTCGTCGTGATGCGGAACATGTTGGCCGGTGTGAGCCGCTCGGTCATCGCCCGCTCAAAAAACTCCGCCGCCACCCCAACTCCCTCTCCCCCCCGGGGGGAGAGGTCGGGTGAGGGGGTAGGGGTCGCCCCTCGCTGTCCCCCCACCTGTCCTATCTGCACCAAGCCAGCCTCCGCCCCACCAACGCCCCCCAGCTCCACGGCCCCACACCCACACCCCTCGCCACAGGTCAGCCGGCTCATCACCTGCTCAATCAATTGCCTGGCCCGCGGCCGCGTGAAGGTGATGCCACCGGAGAGTAGGTCGAGGTTCTGCTCGATGTCGACAAACCGCGCGAGCGGCGTCACTTCCGATCCGCTGCGGTAGCCGTAAGCCAGTGTGTGCCCGTTGGGGTGCGCGCACGGCAGCGGCGTGAAGTCGGACGCTCGCCACACATCGCCGCACTGCTCTTCCAGGCTGTGCAAGACATCGGGGAAGGTGATGCGGTCCTCGAGGTCGGCCGGCAGGAAGTGCCGCCCGGTGTAGCAGGCGGGCTGGAAGCTGACGCCGGTGACGCTGGGGCGCTGCATCCCGTAGCGGACGATCGGGCCGATCTGGTCGGCGTTGACGCCGGCCTGCAGCGTGGCGACCAGGATCACGTTCAGCCCGACCTCGCCGCACACCTCGACCGCCTGCTGCTTGACTTCTAGCAGCGAGGCGTCACGCAGGGCGTCGTAGTTCGAGTCTTCGAGGCCGTCGAACTGCAGGTAGATCTCAACCTTGTGCCGCTGCGCGGCGAGCCGCTCGGCGAACGCCCGGTCGCGGGCGAGCCGCAAGCCGTTGGTGTTGACCATCACGTAGTCGATCGGCTGGCTGCACGCGTAGTCGCAGATGTCGAAGAACTGCGGGTGGATAGTCGGCTCTCCGCCCGACAGCTGCAGGATCTCGGCCTGGCCCTCGGCCGCGACCAGATGGTCAATCGCCGCGCGGCACTGCTCGACCGTCAGGTGATGGCCACCGGGGCCGCTCGACGCGAAGCAGATCGGGCACTCGAGGTTGCACGCCGAGGTAATCTCCAACAGGCCGATGCAGGTGTGCTGCTCGTGCTCGGTGCACAGCCCGCAGTCGTAGGGGCAGCCGCGGCTGGGCTCGACCGCCATCTGCAGCGGCTGCCGCGCCGGCGTGTGGTAGCCCGGCTTGTCGAACCAGCGGGAGTCGCTGCAGACAAAGTCTTCCCGCACGCCGTGCTCGGGGCACCGCTTGCGGAAGTAGACCCGGCCGCGGCGGTCGAGGATCTTCGCCGGCACCACCTGTAGGCACTCCGGGCAGAGCGACTGGGTGTTTCCGAGATAAGTGTATTCGCGGAAGGGGAGCGTCATTGATCTTTCTCACCTCTCAGCAGCCGGTGGGTCAGCACTCGCGCGACAGCAACGGCGGCGACAAGGCCTAGCAGAGAGGAAACGGCCGCTAGGGCCTGCATCTGGGCCTCAGGCAACAGGCCATACGGCCCGCTCCCTCCGATAGCTAGTCCAGTGTAGCAAACGGTAAAGAAGCAGACGGCAAATGAAATCAGCGCGCCGGCCAGCACCGCTAGCGCCGCGAAGTAACGCCCTATCAGGCCCAAACGCTTGATGGGCGGCGGCGGGGTCGACGGCGACTGGGGTGACTCGTACGGGTTCGACGGGGGTTGATCAGCCATCATGGCTCCGATGGAAGAGCAATCTTATCAGCACCTTCGCCACCACTACCCCTGCGCCGATCCCCGCCCCGACCGACAGGAACCCAATGACCCACCACGCTCCAGCGGAAGGAACCCGATAGGCCCCCTGCCCCGTTGCGGAGACGCCCGCCAAGCAAACCGAGAAGCCACAAACCGCGAACGACGCCAGCGTGGCGACCACTATCAACAGCCCAGCGAAGAACCGGCCGACGGCGCCCAGCTTCTGGTACGGCGGCGACGGCGCCTGGGGCGACTCGTACGGGTTGGGGTCTCGGTCATACATTCGTTCCCGACTCGCTGGTTGATCTTGGCGCTCTCTTTGGTCCGCGCATCAATTTCCACAGCACCCACCCAACAAACGCCGCCGCAGCCCCCCCGACCGCCCACGGGAAGACGCCGACGACCACCGCAATCAGGCTAAAGGGTTCGGCGGGACCGTAGCCGACGCCAAACCACTCGCGGTCCCAGACGTACACCGCCGTTGGAAAGCAGCTAACGCAGAACGTGACGACCATCGCGACCGCCGTCACCGGGAGCGCGATCCACAGGCTTACGCGTCGCGCGACCCGCTGGGCTCGCGACAATTCGGCCTGGGGCGACTCGTACGGGTTGGGGTCGGGTTGGGCCACGGGTCCGCTGTGAGTTCATTCGGTTGTTGTGAGCAGTACGCGTGCGCCATCCTACCGCGTCTGCCGGCGAGTCGACATGGCGTTTCAACGCCGCTTGCGTCTCAGCCGCCACCACTGCCAGCCGCGCCAGGCGACCCAAACCAGCACGCCGCTCGCCACCGCCAGCAAGACCGTCACCCGGGCCGCCATCCACGGCGACGGGTCTCCCTGCGTCGCGAGCCTGGCGAAACGGTCGCCGGCGAACACCAGCAGCCCGACCACCGCGACCGGGATCAAGCCCGCGGCGGCCGTGACCAGCAGCATGCCCCCGCCGCCGGCGGGGAGTTGCCCCCGCAGGATGCTCGCGAAGAATCGCCTCAGGTTGCGGCGCCAGTCGAGCGGCTCCCACTCGACCTGGGGGCGGTCGGGGTCGGTGTCCCGCCGCCACCGCCAGCGGACCCACCGGAACGTCAGCCACAGCCCCGCGACCGGCAGCAGCAAGGCCAACGCCACAAAGCCGATGCCGAACAGCGGCTTGCTGGCCTGGTCAAAGGCCAAGCCAGCCATGCAGGTTGCCCACAGAGCGCCGAACAGCGAAAAGCCAATCATCGCGTAAACAACCGCGACGGCGACCAGCGAACCGACAAGCATCACGCCCCGGGTAAACGGCGAGGTCGGCAGCCCGGCCGCGGCGCGCTGCTTGAAGACAATCAGCGACCGGACCGCCACGGGCAGGGTGACGAGCGTCACCAGCAGGCCGATGCCGGGCTCGTACGCCCAGCCGCCGGCGTTGACCGCCACCAGCGCGGTGAGCACCAGCATGTCGAGGATCGAGAATCGCAACAGCGACGCGTCCGGCAGTTGGCTCGGCTCGGAGGTCGGGACCCCAAACGGGTTCTGGTCCGCGGGCGGCGGCGCGTCGTCTTGGTTCGCCATGGCGGATAGCCAGTGAGGAGCAGCCGCGAGACTCCGCGCGGCCCTGCACGATTATCGCCGGGACCGCTGTCGCGAATCAATCACCGGGGTCGGTGTCGCGTCGCCAACGGCGGCGAACCACACCGATGGCTATCCACAGGGCCCCGATGGGCATGCCGATCGCCAGGGCTGTCAGCCACAGCGCGGTGCTTCCGCCCTGCGGGCCGTTGGCGGCGATCAGCGCGAAGCAGCCAACGAACAGCGTGCCGAACAGCCCAATCGCCAGCAACAGGTAGACCCCAACCGCCGTCAGCAGTGAGCCGCCAATGTACGCCGCCTTCTGCGCACTGCTGGTCGGCAGCCCGAGCTTCGCCCGGCGTTTGAACACCAACAGCGAGCGGACCGCCACCGGGACCGACACGATGGTCACCAGCACCCCGGCGCCCGGCTCGTACGCCCAGGCGCCGAAGTTGAGCGCCACCAGCGCGGTTAGGCCGAGCAGGTCGAGGATCGAGAAGCGAGAGAACTTGGCTTCCGGCGACGCCGCCGGCGACTCGTACGGGTTGCGGGGTGCTTCGGGCGTTGAATCGTCGTCTTGGCTCATGTTCTCGCCTCGCAAGAGTGAGACCTACGCCGCAGGCGGTAGCGGCGACCGCTTGGGTCTTCGCAACCATGACCATACCACGAAACCGACCACCGCAGCTGCCGCGCCGCCGCCAACCCAACACCACCAACGCCAGTACTCGGCCCGCGCAGCCCAGCGATTAGGATCTTCGCCAGCGTTCTGAGCATGATAGCGGTTTAGGTCAGCAATGGCTGCTTCGGCGCCCAGAGGGAAACAGACACAGCAAAACGAAATCGAGGAAGCGAGCAGCGTCAACGCGATCGCCGCCGGCAGGCGGAACCGACGGGTGACGCGGTCGATCGGCGCTGCGTCCGATCCTGGCGACTCGTACGGATTGTCTTGCGTCTCGGTCATGTCGCTAGCGAAGAGGAGAAGGCCGCACGCCACAATTGGACCCCGTGGCAGCGCCGCGGTCTAGCTCAGTGGCCGTCGCCGGCTAGTCTGGCGGGCGATTCGCCGCCTTGTCCTCTGCCTCTACGTCTTCCTGCCAACGCGTTCGGATGACCTTCAAGCTCAGCCAGCCGCCGGTCAACAACGCGCCCAGGCCGAGCAGCAAGAACAGCGTCACGTTCAGCGGCGTTTCCCGCGGACCGCTGCCACAAACCGCCACAATCCCCGAGTAGAACCCAAAGAACAGCCACGCGGCAAAGAACGCCGTCAGCATGAGGTAGATCCCGATCGCCGCCATCGTCGAGCTGGCGATGAACCCAACCTTCTTGCCACGGGAGGTCGCGAGCCCCCGCCGCTCCCGACCGCGAAACAGCATCAGCGAGCGGATCATCACCGGGATCGCCACCAGCCCGATCAGGATCCCGACGCCCGGCGAGATCGCGACCCCGACCAGTGTCGCGCCGAGCGCGACGGCCATATACAGCGATTCAAACGCCCCCGAGGGGGCCTCGCCCGCAGCGGGCGAGTCGTCCGCCTGCGGCGACTGGTACGGGTTCGGCTCGTCGTCGTGGGGCGGCGGTGTGGCTTCGCTCATTCGACCCGATCATCTGCCATGGTTGGGGACGCCATTTTCTACTCGCAGGTTGTATCACGTTCCCAGCGGCGGCCTACCCAGCGGCTTGTCAGATCCGTGACGCCCAGCAGCCCCATCAACGGAAACAATGCCAGGCCGACGAGCCGCAGCCGCTCGGCGGCGCTGACCGGGCTCTTAGCGAGATTCCCCACCGACACCATCGCCCCAACCCAGACGACAACACCAAGGTACACGAGCAGCACCACGCCGAGTGACGTGAGCAGCAGCGACGACTTCCGTTGGACACTGGTCGGCAGGCTTCTTTCTGCCCGCCGCTGCAGGGCCAGCAGCGTACGACCGGCGACCGGAACCACTAGCATCATCACCACCGTGCCCCAGCCCTCGTGGTAGGCGAAGCCGTCGCACACTACGGCGGTCGCTGCCGTCAGGAACATCAGGTCGAACAGCGTGAAGCGAGCCATGGCAGTCGACTTGCGGGGTTGGGTCGTCTGCCTTTAGCCGGCAGTGCTTCTCCGGCTGCCGATGGATTACCTCCAGCGGAGAACGAGGCGGCGGCGGCGGTCCGCGGGGCGTCCGACGGATGTAATCCGTCGGCTACTGAGCCTATCGTACCGCAAGCACGGTCACGGATGCAGCACGAACACACGAGTCGGAAAGGGGGACTGGCTCGACGCCCAACAGCGGTCGGAACCCGCCAGGGATCCTCGCCGGCGTCGTGCCTGTCCCCGTTTTCGACGGACCACCGTTGCGCCACGCTTGAAAAAGGGACAGGCACGCAGCCGCGGCTACGTCCGACTTAATCGCGATCACGCGCCGCGCGGTTGCGAGCCAGTCCCCTTTTCAAGCTCACCGCTGCTTCCAAACGTGATCTCAATCGTAGATCGGGCAGAACGTGTTGAACGCGTCCTCGCAGAACGTCCCGGGGTCGTTGAAGCGGCGGTTCTGGTTGAGCTCGGCGATCCGCTGCATCTGGTCGGCGGTGAGCTCGAAGTCGAAGATCGCGAAGTCCTCCTCCAGCCGCTCCGGGTTGGACGTCTTGGGGATCACGGCCGTGCCGCGCTGCACGCCCCACCGCAGCAGCACCTGGGCCGGCGACTTGCTGTGCCGGGCGGCGATCTCCTTGACCGTGCTGTGGTCCAGCAGCGACTCCCCCTCGCCCGCCATCCCCAGCGGCACGTACGACGGCGAGCCGAGCGGGCTGAACGCGGTGACCGTGATGTCGCGTTCGCGGGCGAAGCGGACCAGCCGCTCCTGCGTCAGCAGCGGGTGCAGCTCCACCTGCAGCACGTCGGGCCGGATGCGGGCGTAGTTCATCAGGTCGTGCAGCAGGGCCGTGTTGTAGTTGCAGACGCCGATGTGCCGGGTCAGCCCGGCGTCGACGAGCGACTCCATGGCGGCCCAGGTCTCGTGCAGGGGGGTCGCGTCGAACTCCATGGCGGGCTCGTCGGCTTCCGGGTCGAAGAACCAGCCGGGCGGGTACCGCTTGTCGAACGGCACAAACTGCTGCGCGATCGGGAAGTGGATCAGGTACAGGTCGAGCGAGTCGAGTTTCAGGTCGGACAGCGTCCGCTCGATGGCGGGCCGGACGTGCTCCGGCGCGTGGTAGGTGTTCCACAGCTTGGAGGTGATCCAGAGGTCCTCCCGCTTACACAGCCCGTCGGCCAGCGACTGCTCGAGCGCCGCGCCGAAGGCGGGCTCGTTGCCGTAGTCGCACGCGCTGTCGAAGTGCCGGTAGCCGAGCTCGATTGCCCGGCGTACGATCGGGCCGAGCTTCTCGTCTTCAAGTTTCCAGAGTCCGAGGCCAATCGCCGGGAGCTGCCCGCCGCTGGCCAGAGTGAAGGTTTCTGCTGACATGGTTCGATCCGTGATGTCGGGGGTGCGGTGGCGAGGCCGGGTTCATTAGAGCACAACGGCCGCGGCTGGGGCGCCACTGGCGCCCATAGGCGCAACCACAAGGGAGCGTCAGCGACCGGTGCTCCCCTCCCTAACCCTCCCCACGAGGGGGAGGGGAGACGCTGCAAGCCCGATCGAGATGGCGTGGCGCTATCGCTCGCCAAGCTATCCCCCGGCAGAGCCGGGGGCTACGAGCGGTCCGGATGACGCGCCGCAGTTGCGGCGCCGCCCTACGTGTACCGCACGCCCTGGTGCTCGGCCTCAAAGAACGCCGGCAGCAGGCCGTCGACACGCAGCAGGCCGGCGCGGGTCAGCTCGATGCGGTCGCCGTTGACCGTCAGCCAGCCGTGGTCGGTGAATTCCTTCCAGGCGCCCTCCCACAGCGACGTGATCTCCACGCCGAACTTGTCGCGGAAGTAGCCGGCGTCGAGCCAGCCCTTCTTGAGCTGCAGGATCATCTCCCGCACGAGGGCCTGGTGGTCGGTGATCGTCAGCGCCCGAGCGAGCGGCAGCTTGCCCTCTTCGAGGTTGCCGCAGTACTCTTCCCACTCGGGGTGGTTCTGGTAGTGCACCCCGCCGACGTGGCCGAAGCTGGCGATGCCGGTGGCCAGCAGGTCGGAGCCGCGCCACAGGTTGTCGCGGTAGCTGAACTTCACGTCGGGCGTCTTGACCATGGTGTAGGCGCTGCTGACCGAGTAGCCCTGCTCGGTAAACTGGTCGAACGCCCAGTCGACCCACTCACGCTTGAGCGGCCAGTCGGCGACCGGGGTCTCGATCTGGCCGCCGAGGATGTCCTTCGAGTAGACGGTGTTGAACGGCAGCTCCATCTGGTAGATCGTGACGCTGTCGGGCGCCATGTCGAGCGCCTTCTTCACGGCGTCGCGCCAGGTCTCCCAGGTCTCGCCGACCATGCCGGCGATCAGGTCGATGTTGACGCTGTCGAAGCCGGCGGCCTGGATCCACGGGTAGACCTTGTACACCTCGGCCGACAGGTGCGCGCGGCCGTTGGCCTCGAGGATGGCGTCGGTGAAGTGCTCGACGCCGAGGCTCAGCCGCGTGACGCCGATCTCGCGGAGCGTGTTGACCTTGGCCTCGCTGAGGGTGCCGGGCTCGCACTCGAACGTGACCTCCTCGGCCAGCGACCAGTCGATGTTCGCCCGCAGCCGGTCGACCAGCCGGTTGAGCTGGCGGCTCGACAGGTACGACGGCGTGCCGCCGCCGAAGTAGACGAAGCGGAACGGCCGCTCGCCCATCACCGGCTGCTGGCTGACGAGCTCGATCTCGCGGGACAGGGCGGCGAGGTACCGCTCGATGTTCTCCGCGTTCTTGTCGGTGAACACCTTGAAGTAGCAGAACTTGCACCGCTTGCGGCAGAACGGGATGTGCAGGTACAGCCCCAGCGGCACGTCCGCGGGCGGGCTGGCCATGGCCGCCTCGATCTCGGGCACGTGGTCGGTCGACCACTGTGAGAACGGCGGGTAGTTGCTGATGAAGTAGCTGCCGACGTCGGTTTTGGTGGATTCTGCCATAGGGGCATTCTAACCGCTGGGGCCACGATCGGCTAATCGCGCAAGACGCAACAGAGCCGTATCAGCACTCGCTTTTCAGGCGAATTTGGCGAGGTTGCCGCAGCGTCAGTCGCGGCACAAGATGTCCCCCTCCCCGGCAGGGGGAGGGGTTAGGGGAGGGGGTGGACGACCATTGACGCTTCACGTCCCCTGCTGTGGTTTCGCATTCGATGCAATCGTTCGGCGCCCCCTGTCCCCAGCGCCGCCCCCTCCCCTAGCCCCTCCCCCGCGAGCGGTGGAGGGGGATTCTGTTGTGCGAACCGGCCAACGGGGCGCTAGGGACTCTTCGCCCCGAAGCAGTACACCACGCCGTCGTCGTTGGCGATCAGCAACTTGTTGCCGACCACCGCCGCCGGGGCGATGAACGAGCCGCCGGCGTTGTACTGCCACGACTCGTCGCCGGTGGCGAGGTCGAGCAGCAGCAGGCGGCCGCGGCTGGTGGCCACCACGACGCGGTCGCCGACAATCACCGGCGAGGCCTCGACGCGGCTCCGCGTGGGGACGTCCCACAGCGGCTGGCCGTCGGCCGGGTTGAGCGCGAACACCTCCTTGGCCTGCGTCGCGTAGACGACCGCGTTCTCTGCGACCGCGGCCGCGGTGCGGATGCCGGACGCCCGGCTGGGGTTGTTGAACTGCCACGCCTCGGCGAGCTGATCCTTGGCGTCCATCGCGTAGAACGCGCCCCCCTCGGTGCCGAAGTACGCGCGGCCGCCGAGCGAGGCGGCGCTGTTGCCGGTCTGCGAGCCGATGTCGACGCTGCCCGTTTCTTTGTGGGTCGACGCGTCGATCGCGTGCAGCTTGGCGTCGCAGCCGGCCAGCAGGATGCGGCCCTCGGCGACGGTCGGCGAGCACCGCAGCGGCGCGTCGATCGAGAACTCCCACTGCTTCTCGCCGCTCGCCAAGTGGAAGGCGAGCAGTGCGCCGGCCTCGGTAGTGACCAGCGCGGCGCCCTGGTAGATCGTCGGCCCGGCGTTGACCTCGGCGTCGGCGTCGGCCTGCCAGAGCTCCGCGCCGTCCTTGGTCGACAGGCAGCGGACCAGGCCGTCGATGTCGGCGACGATCAGCTTGTCCCCTTCGACCGCCGCCGAGGAGATAAAGATGGCGTCGTCGAAGGCCTTGGTCCACACCTGCTGGCCGTCGGCGACACGGATCGCGTGCACGGCGCCGCCGGCGTCGGCGATGTAGGCGACCCCGCCCACCGAGACCGGCGTCGCCTCGAACGCGTCGTCGGCCTTGTACTCCCACAGCAGCTCCGGCTCGGCCGGCAGCTTGGCACTCGACGCGCCCGTGCCGGCCAAGTCACCGCGCTCGAACGGCCATTCCGCGGCCGACGCTGAGTGAGCGAATACGAAACCAACGAGCGCTAGCGCGAACGCCCCTCTGTAGCACGGCTCTCGGAGCCGTGACGCCAACCTGTTACGCAAGCTTGAATTGGGGACTGGCTCTCGACCGCAAAGAAATCGACGCTCGCGGTTGAGGCGTGACTGCGGTCGCGTGCCTGTCCCCGTTTCATGCGGGCCACTCGAATGGTCCGTCGAAAAAAGGGGACCGGCACGAAGCCCACGGGCCGAAGGATGCTTCCATCCGATATCGCGTTTCGAGCCAGTCCCCATTTTTCGACTAGCCGGTGCGCGGAATGCGTGGTTCATGGATGCTCGTCGCCTGGGGAAGGAAGAATCAGAACGCCGCCTCGTACAGCGCCCGGTAGTCGTCAGCGGTCATCTGGACAGGATTAAAATTGCCGGTCCACTGCGTGGCGGCCTGCGTGGCGAGCTCGGGGAGCTTGGCGCGGTCGACGCCGAGCTCTGACAGCGTCGACGCCAAGCCGGCCTCGGAAAGAAGACGACCGAGCAATGTCGCCAGACCCGCCGCGTCGCCGGCGTCAATCACGTCGTACGCCGACCGGGCGTCGTCGCAGTGGGCCGCGTTGTGCGAAACAACATGCGGCAGCATCATGCCGACCGCCTGGCCGTGGACGATTCCGTAGGTCGCCGTGAGCGGGTTCGCCAGCGCGTGCGCGGCGCCGAGCATCGAGTTCTCGATCGCGAACCCGGCGAAGCTCGCGCCCTGCTGCATCAGGCCACGGGCCTGAAGATCGGTCGGGTCGGAGATCACCCGCGGGAATCCCTGCGAGAGGAGCCGCCACGCCTCGCGGCTGAACGCGTGCGACACCTGGTTGCGTTTCTTGGTGACGAGCGTCTCGAGCGTGTGGGCGATGGCGTCGATGCCCGTTAGGGCGGTGACCATCGGCGGCTGCGTGAGCGTCAGCTCCGGGTCGAGGATCGCCAGGCGGAAGGCGGCCCGCTTGTCGCCGCAGGCCATCTTGGCGTGGGTCTCGACGTCGGAGATCAGGGCGAACGATTGGGCCTCGCTGCCGGTGCCGGAGGTGGTCGGCACGGCCGCCATCGGCAGCATTTCGGCGGTCGCCTTGCCGACCCCCCAGTAGTCCTGCATCCGGCCGCCACACGAGTAAACGAAGTTGATCCCCTTCGCGCAGTCCATGCTGCTGCCGCCGCCGATCGCGACAATCACGTCGGGCCGGTAGTCCTTGGCGACCGCTACACCGGCGTCGACGTTGTCGGTGGTGGGGTTCTCCTGCACGCCGTCAAAGACGAGCGTCTCGAACCCGGCGGCCTGCAGGTGGTCGACGCCCCGCTGGGTGTGCCCCGCCTGGATGATGCCGGGATCGGAGACCACCATCGCCCGCCGCGCGCCAAGCCGGGCGACGAGATCACCCAACTCTTGGATCCGTCCGGGGCCGAAGAGCGTGCGGGTGGGGCAGTGGAAGTCGAAGGGGAGCATTTGTGGGGGAGTCGCAGATGTGGATTTTAGGCGGGCGGTGGGGCGATGCTCCGGCGAAGCGGGAGCGAGGCGATCATCCCCCTCCCCCTGGTGGGGAGGGGCTAGGGGTGGGGGGCTGCCCCACTGGTTGCTCTTGCGCCGCTATCCAAATGGCCTCGATAACAGCGTCCACATCGTCACTCACGTCGAAGTTCCAATACCGGAGCACACGGTAGCCCTACGTTCGTAGCCACGCTGACCGTTGCTCACCGTACTGCCGCTTGGCAGGATCGTTGTGCTGACCTCCATCGAGCTTGACAATAATTCTTCGGTCGAAGCAAGCAAAGTCAACGATGTAGGCGCCGATCGCCGCCTGGCGGCGGAACTTCAGGCCACCCAGTTGCCGACGCTGCAAGCCTCGCCACAGCAGGCGTTCTTCCTCGGTCATCTCACAACGCAGCTTGCGGGCGAAATCGCGCTGGTTGCGGTCGCGGTACATCTTCACCCCTCCCCTAGCCCCTCCCCATCAAGGGGAGGGGGACTGTCGGCTCACCCCCGCTGCGCGGGGGCATCGCGATCGCCAGCCACCCGCTACGCTACCTGCACCGCGCGGTTGCGGTACAGGAACTCAATCAGGTTGCCCTCGTGCGGCTGCAGCCAGTCGACCTGCGGGGTCGGGATCGGGCCGAGGTTCAGGCGGTCGATGTCGGTGGAGTCGATCAGGTCGGCGCGGAACGACTCGTCGTTGGTCACCGCGGTGCCGATCAGGGTCGTGCCGATTGCCGACAGCATCTTGTTCTGCGGGCACTCGACCACGCTGACCGCCGGGAACATGTACTCCTTGTTGGCGGCCGGCGCCTCGGGGCTGGCGCAGTGCAGCACGACCGGCCGCAGGTAGGCGACCGGCGACTTCTCGACCAGCCGCTCGCCGTACTTCTCGGTCATGTGCGTGGTTTGGGGGTCCTTGATGTCGGCCTCGAGCGCGGCCCAGATGGCCGGGCCGGCGCCGGGGATCGTGAACGCCGCCAGCTCTGCCTTGGGGTCCTCGGGCGGGAGGACCTCGATCGGCCCGAGCCGCTCGGCGAGCGCCGCGGCGATCTCCTTGGTGTGCCGCGAGGCGTAGATGCTGCTGCAGTTGATGCAGCTGCGACCGCCGTTCTTGAGCACGCTTTCGGCCATCATGTCGAGGTGGTCCTCCCACTGGTCGACGCAGTCGTCGCCAAGGAGGATCTTGCTGTAGCCGGGGCCGTGCGGCTGCACCCGGGGGTTGCCCTCGTACTGCTGGATCGTCTGGGGCCCGCCGAAGATCATGCTGCGGCGGCAGCTCGCCAGGATCGCGCCGCCTATCTCGGCTCCCGCGCCCGGGTACAAGCAGAACGCCTCGGCGGGGATGCCGGCCTCGACCATAGCAGAGTAAACCCGGTAGGGGGTCCACGGTTCCGATGAGCCCGGCTTGAGCACCAGGCCCATCTGCAGGGCGACGACCGGCAGCCACAGCGTGTGCACGCCGGGCGAGTTGCTGGGGAGCACGGCGCCGAGCGCGTCGCACTGCGCGGCGTAGCTCACCGTGACCCCGCGGCCCTCCTCGCCGTAACCGCGGGCCAGGATGTTCAGGTCCAGGCCGCGGGTCAGGCACTCGAGCACCTTCTCCAGGTTCTTCAGCATGAAGGCGTTCTTCGAGACGTTCGCCTCGCACATGCTGACCGGCATGCCGGTGGTGGCCGACTGCTGCTGGATGAAGTCGGCCGGGCTCTGCTGCGAGTCGCCGACCGTCAGCGTGCCCGACTCGAACAGCTCGCCCGCCTGGCGGCACTTGGCGATCAGCTCGGCCGGCGACATCGCCTGCAGCGCCCGGCGGGCGTTCTTGGCCTTTTTGGCGTCGCGGCGGATGATGCCGGCGCCCACCGTGTGCACGCGGGCGATGGGCTCGCCGGTGTAGAAGTGCGAGACCTCGTCAACCTCGAGGGATTCGTAGGGCTCGCCCCAACGAATTGCTGGCAGCTCAATCATCTGGATCCGGTAGGGGGCAGGAGAATAGAGGCGGGCGGCCCGCAATTGCGGACGCTCTCGCATTCTACCGGGATCCTAGGCGCGGTGGAACAGACCGCCCACCCGCCGCATTGACGCAGCCTGCCCGCTACCGGAGGGTCGTGCCGATCATGCTGCGGGCCTGCTCTTCGGAGGAGTCGCCCAGCGCGGAGTGGATGACGAGAAAGTAGCTGTACCGCGAGGACGACACCGGCAGCTGGAAGTAGTCGTGGAACGTCAGGCCCTCGCGCGAGGTCTTCATCGTAAAACGCACGCCCGGCTGGCGTTTCCCGCGGACGGTCAGGGTCGCCGAGCCGCGGCTCAGGTCGGACACGTCCGACAGCCCCTCGTAGAACTCCGCCATGTGGTCGGTGAGGAAGCTGAGGGTGGTGCTCTTCGCCTTGCGGTGCACGGTGATCTGGCAGGTCTTGCCCTTGAGCATCCACGACGCCGACTCGGGGTCGCCCGCGCTCGCGCTGCTCAGCAGCGTGAAACTCGACGGGTAGCTGAACGAGAAGCTGTCGACACTGAGCTTCTTCGCCGGGCGGCGGACGACCTTCACGGGGACGTCGCGCCCGTTGATCCGCACGGTGCTGGTGACCCCTTCGGCCACCAGGTGCTTGCTGCGGCCGATCGTCAACTCGATCTCCGACGGGATGACCTCGTAGCCCTCGGGCGCGGCGACCGCTTCGGGTGCGAGGAGCATGACGCCGAAGCAGCACAGCCAGAATTGTCGCATACAGCCCCCGGGGAGAACGTCCGCCAATTGCACACCGCAAGCATAGCGTACGCATCCCCGGACTCGCCGGGCGTGTGGGAACCTGCACCCGTTTGCGTCGGCCGCACAGGCTGAACAGGCCGCAGGCGCAGCGCTGCTGGCGCGTCCGTCCCGCAAGGACCTGGTCGACGTGCCGCCAGGCAGGCGGGCGCAGGGCAGCGGCCTAGCGCTGCTCGATCGGCACCACGGCCCGCTCCTGCGGGCCGGTGTAGATCTGACGGGGGCGGCAGATCTTCTTGCCGGGGCTGCGCCGCATCTCGAGCCAGTGGGCGATCCAGCCCGGCAGGCGGCCGATGGCGAACATCACGGTGAACATCTCGACCGGGATGCCGATGGCGCGGTAAATGACGCCGGAGTAGAAGTCGACGTTCGGGTAGAGCTTCCGCTCGATGAAGTACTCGTCGGACAACGCGGTGTCGGCCAGCTGCTTGGCGACGTCGAACATCGGGTCGTCGATGCCGCGTTTGGCGAGCAGCTTCTCGCAGCTCGCCTTGATGATGCGGGCGCGGGGGTCGAAGTTCTTGTAGACGCGGTGGCCGAAGCCCATCAGGCGGAAGTTGTTGCTCTTGTCCTTGGCCATGTCGACGTACTTCTTGACGTCTCCGCCGTCGCGGACAATCCGTTCGAGCATCGCGACACAGGCCTCGTTGGCGCCGCCGTGCAGCGGGCCCCACAGGGCGCAGATGCCGGCCGAGATGCTGGCGAACAGGTTGGCGTCCGACGAGCCGACCATCCGCACGGTGCTGGTGCTGCAGTTCTGCTCGTGGTCCGCGTGGACGATCAGCAGCAGGTTGAGCGCCTCGACAAAATCGGGGTCGATCTCGTACGGCTCGCTGGGGACCGAGAACATCATCTGCAGGAAGTTCTCGCAGTACGACAGCGAGTTGTCCGGGTAAACAAACGGCTGGCCGACCGACTTCTTGTGCGAGTAAGCGGCGATGGTCGGCAGCTTGGCCAGCAGGCGGTGGATCGTCGTGTCGACGACCTGCGGGTCGGTCAGGCTGACCAGGTCCTGGTAGAAGGTGGAGAGCGCGCCGACCACCGAGCTGAGGATGGCCATCGGGTGGGCGTCGCGGGGGAAGCCGTCGTAGAAGATCCGCAGGTCCTCGTGCAGCAGCGAGTGCCGCCGCAGCGAGTTGCGGAAGTCTTCAATCTGAGCGTTCGTCGGCAGCTCGCCGTAGATCAGCAGGTAGGCGACCTCGACAAAGTCGCACTTGGCGGCCAGGTCCTCGATCGGGTAGCCGCGGTAGCGGAGGATCCCCTGCTCGCCGTCGAGGAAGGTGATGTCGCTGGTGGTCGAGCCGGTGTTGACGAAGCCCTCGTCGAGGGTGACGAGCCCGGTCTCCTTGCGGAGCGACGAGATATCGAAGGCTTCTTCGCCCTCGGATCCACGGACTAGGGGCAGGTCTATTTGTTTATCGCTGACGGTCAGCCGACCTACCTCACCCATCGAGGACTCCTTCGTTTATGTCGCTAGAAATTCGTGCCGCACGTTGAACTAAGGTCGCGGGGGCCCGTCTGCTGAGCGCCCCGCGCTGAGCCGGTAGTGTAACCGGTTCGCGTGCGGGTCAGCAATCGCCTGCCCCGCGATCCTGCAAGATCTCGCCCGAGTGGCGGCGCGGTTTTGCGGGGGCGGCGCTGCCGATTGGGCCGACGGCGGGGACGAGCAAACGCGGCGGGCAGCACCGCCAAGAGGCCCCGGCCTCAACGGCGCGTCCGGGGTGTTTATGCCCGGCGGACGCGCCGTCTCGTGGCCAAGTGGCAAAGCCGACCAAACATCGCTTGCGCCGTTCCGGCCGGCCGTCGATTGCGGCCAGATTTATCAAGAATCCTCTGGCGGTCGCTCCGGTTGCAGCGGATAGAGCCGCTGGTTAGGCCGCCCGACGCTCGCTGCCGACTGCCAGGCCCGGTCGACAGCGGCCCACGTAGGCCACCGCCCGGCAATAGACGCACGGCAGCACCACCCGCATCCCACACCCAGGGCACCGCGAGTAGTTCGGCAGCAGCTCTGCCGAGTCGCTGCCCGAGTGGGCCTCCGGGGCGACCCCGACGCCCGCCCGGCTGCCGTTGGCGATGCGATCCACGATCGCCCGGCTGGCGCCCACCTGCCGGGCGATCTCGCGCCGCGAGAGGACGCCTTCTCCCAAGAGCCGTTCGATTTCACCCACAACGTAAGGACGCAGCATTGCTAGATCCTGGGAAAATAGGGGGGGAACAGGGGAATCGGTGCCGCCCAGCGGCGCTTGCCTTGGACGAATAGTGTACACCCGAACACCACTTCGCGTCATACTAGCATTTTCTACCGCCGTCTTCCAGCACTAATCGCCAAAACGAGCGGGCTATTTATGCCACCTCTGTGCGATCCCTGGGCCATGAGACGATCCCCTGCCAAGCGCCCCGCGGGGCCGTCCGTGACGGTTGCGACGACCCTGCCGGCGGGCCCCGCCCCCCTCGATTCAGCGCTTCGGGCGAGACGATGAGAAGCAACAGTGTCGACTTCTAACCCGCGTCGCACACGGAGGCTGCGAACCCCCAGCCCAAGAGCCCTTCCTTGCCGTACAGCCTGCTGCAATCGATCCTAGGCGCCGCGTTCTTCGCCGTATGGGCGTTCATCGCCGCAACGATGCTGCGCGACAAGCTCAGCGAGGCCCGGGCACGCCGTCTGCCGGATCGGCACTCGCCGAACCTCCCGAGCGGCCCGCACCGGCGGAGCGAGCGGAAGCGGCGTCGGCAGCGCTCCAAGAGCGACGAGGCGGTCGCTGGGGTGTAGCGTGGCGGCTAGGGCGACGGCTGCTCGGCAAACTGCCGGGCGTCAAGCCGATTGAGGGCCTCGTCGTACATCTGAGAGAGTTGCGGCTCGAGGGATTCGAACTCGGCGCGGTAGTCGGGGTCGAACCAACCGACCGTCTCGCGGGCCTGGTCCCAGTAGTCCATGCCGACAAACGCGATGGTGAGCCCGGCGGCGGCGAAGTTTCGCACCGCGACGTCCGACGCGCCGGCCATGTCGTACAGCCGCAGGCAGACGTCGCGGGCCGACTCGTAGCGTCCTTCTTTCAGGCTCCACCGCGCGAGCCCTTGATCGGCCATCATCTCGTGCAGGATGTCGAGGTCTGAGAAGTTCTGTTTGACGGCCAGCCAGGCCGCCTCGGTGTCGACCTGCTTGGCGTGGAACAGCTGGCTGAGGACGTCGTCCTTAACGGCGACCGGCGCGCGCTGCTTCGGGAGCAGCGGAGCGGGCTGGGTCGCCATGGCGATGAGCCCCCCCGCCAGCAGCATCAACACCACGATCGCGGCCCCGCGTCCCCAGCCTGAGCGGGCGGGCGAGAGCCTGGCGGCCTGCTTCATCAGCGTGTCGAGCTGCTCGGTGGCGGCGTGCCCGCCGCCGCGGAGCGCGTTGAGGTCGATGGAGGTCCAGTGCTCGGGGCCGTCGGCCCAGCCCTCGTCGGCCGCGACGCGGGCGAGGTCGCGGAGGTCGGCCACCAGTTCGCCGGGCGTCTGGTAGCGGTCGCCGGGCGCCTTGGCCATCAGCTTCTCGACCACCTGCGACAACCTGACCGGCATGAGCGGGTCGTTGTCCGCAAGCGGGGCGGCGCGGTTGTTGAGGTGCTGCACCGCGACGGCTAGCGGCGTGTCGCCGCGGAACGGCGGCTCGCCCGCCAGCAGGTGGTAGGCGGTGACGCCGAGCGAGTAGAGGTCGCTCCGCACGTCGACCGGGCGGCCCTCGATCTGCTCGGGGCTCATGTACAGCGGCGTGCCCATCGTCACGCCAACCTGGGTCAGCTGCTGCTGCGACGGGACCGCCAGGCGGGCCAGCCCGAAGTCGGCCACCTTCAGCTCGCCGCTCTGGGTCAGCATCAGGTTCTCGGGCTTGATGTCGCGGTGCACGACCCCGCCCTCGAGCGCCTTGTGCAGAGCCGCGGCGCTCTGGCGGAGGATGTCCAGCACCAAGCCGGGCTGCAGCCGCCCCTGCTGCTGGGCCAGCTCGCCGAGGTTCTTGCCCGCGACGTACTCCTGCGCAATAAAGTGGGCGTCGGCGTCGCGGCCGACCTCGTAGACCTGCACGATGTTGGCGTGCACCAGCTGGGCGGCGCTCTTGGCCTCGTGCTGGAAGCGGCTGACGTAGGTGGCGTCGCTGGCGAGGTCGGACTTGAGGATCTTCAGCGCCACCTGCCGGCTCAGCGAGAGCTGCTCGGCCAGGTACACGTCGGCCATGGCGCCGCGGCCCAACCGCCGCAGCACCTGATAGTCGCCAATCTGCTGGCCGGTGTAGTCTTGCAAGAAGCTGAACGGTTAGAGGATGCGCGGGCGCCCACGACCTTGCCTACGGGGCGTCACCCCGGCAGGTTCACGCTTTGCAGCACCCGCGAGGCGGCCTCGGACTTGTTGAGCACGTAATAATGGATGCCGGGCACGCCCTGCTCAATCAGTTCAACCGTCTGGGCGGTCGCGATTTCTACGCCGGCCTCGAACTGGGCCTGGTCGTCGTCGCCGGCGGCCTCGAGCTTGGCGACCAAATCTGCGGGGAGCCGGGCGCCGCAGAGCGAGGTGATCCGCTTGATCTGGGCCGTGTTGGTGATCGGCAGCAGCCCCGGCACGATCGGCACATCGACGCCCAACCGCTGGCAGTCGTCGCGGAAGCGGAAGAAGTCCTGGTTGTCGTAGAACAGCTGCGTGATGACCGCGTCGGCCCCGGCGTCGACCTTCCGCTTAAGGTTCTCGAGGTCGGCCTCGCGGCTGGGCGCTTCCTGGTGCACCTCAGGGTAGCCCGCCACCGCGACGCCGAGGTCGGGGAAGTCGCTGCGGATCATGGCGACCAGCTCGTTGGCGTAGGCGAACCCGCCGGCGGTCTGCTCGAACCGCTCGGCGCCCTGCGGTGGGTCCCCGCGCAGGGCGACGACATTCTGAACGCCGGCAGCCTGGGCCTCGCCGAGGTAGCCGCGGAGCTCATCGGCCGTGGCTCCGACGCAGGTCAGGTGGGTCGCGACCGCGACGCCGAAGTCGCGGCGCACCCGGGAAACGATCTCGAGGGTCTTCGACTGGGTCGAGCCGCCGGCCCCGTAGGTGCAGGTCACGTAGCTCGGCCTGAAGGCCATCAGCCGCTCGACATGCTCGAGCAGCGTCTGCTCGCCCTTGTCGGTTTTAGGGGGGAAGAGCTCGAAGGAGAGCCCCAGCTTGTCGGGTCCGTAGGCCGCGGCGATGGTCATTGTCGTGTCTGCATCCTCTGGGGAGTCGGCGGGGTAAAGGGGCGGCGGGGTCCACGGCGGACAGATTTTATCAGCGGACAGATTATATCAGTCGTGTCGGCCCTCAGGCAGTGGAGCCGGCCCAGACGGAATATCCGGTCCCGCCGGCGCCAGGGCTGCCGCAACCGGGGGGAAGCAGGCCGGGCGCCCCGGCTCCTGCGTCCTAGCCTGTGTTAGTGGCCCCATCCGCATCCCACCCCCGCCACCCACTGGAAGACCGTGTCGCCTACTGTCCTAATCACCGGAATGCTGCTCGGCGTCCTGCAGCTTGCTGTCGGGATTGCTGTCGGTTACTGGATCGCCGGGTCGAAGAAGTCGGCGTCGACCACCGAGGACGACCGGCGCCGGGCCCAGCGGCTGGCGGGCGAGCTCCGCACCCTCACGGCCGACCTGTCGGCCGAGGCCAGGCGCCAGGGCGAGCAGCTCGAACGCGTCGACGATCGGCTGCAGTCGGAGTCGCGGGCGCTGTCGATCTCGCCGGAAGACAACCCACTGACCGCGCTGGTCAGCGGCGTGATCCGCGAGATGCTGCAAGCGAACCAGCAGCTGCAGCAGCGGCTGATGACCGCGGAACTGGAGGTCGAATCGCAGGCCGCCGAGATCGCCGAGCACCTGCACACCGCCATGACCGACCCGCTCACCGAGCTGCCGAACCGCCGCGCGATGGACGACCACCTCAGCATGCGGGCGGACGCCTGGCGCAAGCACAAGACGCCCTACTCGGTGGTGATGCTGGACGTCGACCACTTCAAGCAGTTCAACGACACCCACGGCCACGCCGCCGGCGACGAGGCGCTCAAGACGATCGCCTCCGCCCTCCGCGAGGCGCTGCGTCAGCACGACGTCGTGGCCCGCTACGGGGGTGAGGAGTTCGCCCTGATCCTGCCGCACACCTCGCTCCAGACCGGGCAGTCCGCGGTGCACAAGGCGATCCAGTCCGTGCGGGCCACCACGGTTAAGGTAGGCGGGCAGTCCATCCCGGTCACCGCCAGCGCGGGGCTCGCTAGCATTGCGGCCGGCGAACGGATTGAGTCGCTGATGTCCCGCGCCGACCAGGCGCTGTACGCCGCCAAGCAGGCGGGCCGCAATCAGGCCTGGCTGCACGACGGGGCCGTCACGGCCCCCCTATCCCCCCCGGATAGCGAACCGCAGGCCGCGGTAACGCCGCCCGAGCTAAACGCCGACCTAAAGGACGCGTGCTCGGCCCTCACCGACCGGCTGGGGAGCCTGCTCAACCCGGATTCGGTGGGCGTCGGACCCTGAGCCGTTGGGTCCTTCCCATTGCTTCCGAATTGATTACCCTTATAGTCGCATCCGCGGCTGATGCTGGTTATCGCAACTACCTACAGCCGCCTTGCCTGCGAATAGTTGGATCGCAGTCCGTTGCTTCCCCCCGGGGAAGGTCCTTAGCCAAGGCGGCTATCAACTTCGAATAAGTGAGAGGGATCGTTATGAGTCGTGCCGAAGCCGCAGCGCCGAGTGTGGAACGTGCAAACTGGACGGAGGTCACCCCCGAGACCCTCTACGCAAAGCTGACGACCGTCGCCCGCAACCTGTGGTGGAGTTGGCACCCCGAGGTAGTCTCGCTGTTCCGCGACCTCGACCCGGTCCGCTGGCGGCAGCTCGACCACAACCCGATCGCCCTGCTGTCGGAGATGACGCCGCAGCAGGTCGCCGACCGCGCCAACGAGATGGTGCTCTACACCCGCATCAACCAGGCGCACCGCCGGCTCAAGGACTACCTTTCCAACACGACCCACACCTGGGGCGCCCGCCACGCCGGCGTCCTCGGCGCCAAGCCGGTGGCGTACTTCTCCGCCGAGTTCGGCATCCACGAGTGCGTGCCGATCTACTCCGGCGGCCTCGGCGTGCTGTCGGGCGACCACATCAAGAGCGCCAGCGCGCTCGGCGTGCCGCTGGTCGCGATCGGCCTGTTCTACGACCAGGGCTACTTCCGCCAGCACCTCGACGGCGACGGCTACCAGCAGGAAGAGTACGTCGACACCCGCGTTGAGAACCTGCCGATGGAGCCGGCGGTCGGCAAGGACGGCGAGCCGATCACCGTCACGATCGACACCCGCGACGGCAAGCTGCTCGCCAAGGTGTGGCTGATGCGGGTCGGCCGCATCAACCTGTACCTGCTCGACTGCGACGTCGAGGGCAACAGCCCGCAGGACCGCCAGCTCACCTCGCGTCTGTACGGCGGCGACCGCCGCACCCGCATCCGCCAGGAGATGGTGCTGGGGGTCGGCGGTGTGAAGGCGCTCAAGGCGCTCGCCATCGACGCCGGCGTGTACCACCTGAACGAGGGCCACAGCGCGTTCGCCCCGCTCGAGGTGATCCGCGAGGTCATGGAGCACGACGGCCTGTCCTTCGACGACGCCCTCCGCGAAGTCGCCCAGAAGACCACCTTCACCACCCACACCCCCGTGCCCGCCGGCCACGACCGCTTCGAGGCCGACCTGATCGAAGAGCACCTCGGACCACTCCGCGACTCGCTCGGCATCTCGCACGACCAGCTGATGGGCCTCGGCCGGGTCGAGCCGCAGAACGAGCAAGAGACCTTCTGCATGACCGTCATCGGCCTCAAGCTGTCACGCAAAGCGAACGCCGTGAGCTCGCTGCACGGGCAGGTCTCGCGCCGCATGTGGGCCCACCTCTGGCCCTGGCGGGTCGAGGAAGAGGTGCCGATCGGCCACATCACCAACGGCGTGCACGTGGCGAGCTGGCTCGCCCAGCCGATGCGGCAGCTGTACGACAAGATCCTGCCCGCCGACTGGGGCTACCGGCAGGGCGAGGACGAGGCCTGGCAGAACATCTACAACGTCGACCCGGGCGAGCTGTGGGAAACCCACAACGCGCTCAAGAGCCGGCTGCTGGAGTTCGTCCGCCGCCGCATGAGCCGCCAGTGCCGCCGCCGCAACGAGGACGAGTCGCGCATCGAGGCCGCCCGCAACGTGCTGGACCCGAGCGCCCTGACGATCGGCTTCGCCCGCCGGTTCGCCACCTACAAGCGGGCCGACCTGTTCCTCCGCCAGCTCGACGCGATCGCCGAGCTGATCAACGACGTCAACCGCCCGGTGCAGTTCATCTTCTCCGGCAAGGCCCACCCGGCCGACGAGGGGGGCAAGAGCTTCATCAAGCGGATCGCCAACCTGCGGAACGACCCCAAGTTCGCCGGCCGCATCGTGTTCCTCGAGGACTACGACATCAACGTCGCCCGGCACCTGGTGCAGGGCGTCGACGTCTGGCTCAACAACCCGCGTCGCCCGCTGGAGGCCTCCGGCACCAGCGGCATGAAGGCGGTGCTGAACGGCGGGCTCAACTGCTCGATCCTCGACGGCTGGTGGGCCGAGGCCTACAACGGCCAGAACGGCTTCGCCATCGGCAACGGCACGCAGCACGTCGACGACAACATCACCGACGCCCGCGACGCCGAGGACCTGTTCAACGTCCTCCGCGACGAGGTGATCCCGCTGTACTACGACCGCGACACCGACGGCCTGCCCCACAAGTGGATCGAGTTCATGATCGACTCGATCGTGACGCTCGCCGCGCGGTTCAGCGCGCACCGGATGGTGATCGACTACGTGCGTCACAGCTACGTGCCGGCCGCCGGCGGCCTGTCGAGCGACATGGCCGCGCGTTAGCCGCCCGCCGCCCGCCACCCGGCGCACCAACGAGAACAACGCACCGCCCCGCTTGGCCCCGCCAAGCGGGGCGTTTTTTGTCAACTCCGCTGGTGATATCGTAAACGAGCATCTCTACACCGGAAGACGCACCGACCCAGAGACCGGGTTGCAGTTGAATCGGTATCGGTTCTATCACCAGCAGTTGGGGAGGTGGGTGACGAGGGACCCGATTGGGTATGATGCTGGGAGCAACAATCTTTATGAGTATGTTGGGGGGATGCCAACGTACTATGTTGATCCATCCGGGTTGAGAATTAATTGCGCGAACGTCGGTGGCTCTGCTGGCGGCGGTATCGTGGGGAGCATTACCATTTCGGTTTGTAAAGATGACTGTGGCAATGAGGCAACGGTCTTTTGCTTTGGTGCGGGCGGCGGAGCTGGAGTTGGTGGCGGTATTACTGGCGGTGTCTACAAAGGCTGTCTAAAAGAGGGATGGAGCGATCAGTTCTCAGGGAATGGAACTGTGGGAGTTGTGACAGGGGGAGTGACTGTGACTGGAAACGGTGAAATTCTGGGTGGGGAGTTGGGTTTGGGTGCAGGGGGAGGTGCGACGGGGTGTGTACAGAATTGCTACACCGTAATGAAGCCAAAGCCGCCGACCCCTCCTCCAGGCTGGGTTCCACATCCTGACGGAGGGTTTGTCACGCCTTATCCAGATGGAAGTCTACCGTCGTGGCCTTCGGACGCACCGCGCTTCTGAAATAGTGTTTGCGAGAGGTGATATGGAAGTAGTTCTGTTCATGGCCGCTGCAGGGATTGTTGGGGGGGGCGTAAATTTTTTCTTTCCTGACCAGACAGCACAATTTACGTCGAAGTTCTTGAAGACCTTTGGGCTGTCAGATAGCTACATAGCTGCAGTCACCAATAGAAAATTACTGAAGGCATCAGGAGTGCTTGCTATGATACTGGGTTGTGCGTTAGCAATAGCTGAATTCATTGCTTTACCCTAATGCACATGCTCCCGTAATCCAAACCCACCGAAGTCCCAACCGAACCTAGGCACCGTGGGCAACGTTTAGACGAATACTCGGTCAGAACGAACCTTGGCACCGTGGGCACCGTTTAGACGAACACTCGCACCATGGGCAACGAGTAGACGCAGCAACGTTAAGGCGTTGGAATCGAACCTAGGCACTGTGGGCAACTGGTTGGATTCGTCGGCCTCTTGCGATGGCACCGGTTGGAATCACGGATGCTTGGGTTCCCAGATTCCGAGGTCCGCGTAGACGGGACTCCTGAATCGCTGTTGCGGAGTACCTCGGATGGTACCAGTTACAAACGGGGACGAGAACGGGGACAGGTCCAGTTCTTGACACCACAACGCTGGCGGACTAGCCTCGCGGTATGCCTCGCAACGCCCGCTACGCGCCCGGCGGATACGTCTACCACGTCTTGAACCGGGGCGTTGGCAGGCAGCAGCTGTTCTTCACCGACGACGACTACCTGGCGTTCGAACGCGTGCTCGGCGAGACGCTCGAGAAACGCCCGCTGCGGGTCCTCGGCTACTGCCTGATGCCCAACCACTGGCACATGGTGCTGTGGCCCGAGGCCGACGGCGACCTCGGCGCCTTCATGCAGCGGCTGACGGTCAGGCACGTGACGCGGTGGCAGCGTCATCACCGGCTGGTCGGCCAGGGGCACGTCTACCAGGGCCGCTTCAAGTCGTTCCCGGTCGCGACCGACGAGTACTTCTACCAGCTCATGCGGTACGTCGAACGCAACGCCCTGCGGGCGAACCTGGTCAAGCGGGCCGAGGAGTGGCCGTGGGGCAGCCTGTGGATCCGCAAGCACGGCTCGGCCGAGCACCGGGCGCTGTTGTCAGACTGGCCGCTGCCGCGTCCCCGCAGGTGGGTCGACTACGTCAACCAACCCGCCAGCGACGCCGAGCTCGCCGCGATCCGCCGCAGCAGCCAGCGGGGCTCGCCCTACGGGCCGGCGCCGTGGGTCGGTCAGACCGCCAAGAAGCTGGGCCTCGAGTCGACGCTGCGTTCGCCGGGGCGGCCGAAGAAGACGGGGTAGATGCACTTATTGGACCTGTCCCCGTTTCTTCCTCCTCAGGTCCAATCTCGGGCTGGTCGCGTGCGCATGCGGTTGGCTTGTTCGTCGTTGGTGAAGGCTTCTTGGTCGGGGTCCCAGGCAAGCTTCTTGCCCAGCCGCTGGATGGCGATGTTCCACAAGTGGCAAACGCTGGCCGTTCGGTGCCCCACTTCGACGGGCTCCAAAGGCTCCTCGCGAGTCCTGACGCAGTCCAGGAAATTGCGGACGTGATCGGCGTAAAAGTCGCCCGGCTCTTGAAAGGAACGCGCCGGGTTCGAGACCGGCAAGCGGACCTCGTCGGCGCTCAGCACGGCGGTCTGCAGCGTCTGAGACGATGACCTGAACACGCCCCCGTTGAGGACAAACTCGATCCAGCCCTCGGTCCCCTCGAATCGCACGCCCATGTCCTCGGGGGAACTCTCACACAGCAGCTCCACGCCGTTGGCGTAGCGGGCGCGGAAGCTTGATTCCAGCGCCGTGTTGAACAGGCTGCCTTCAGGCGGCCATTTGGCGCCGATCCCCTCGACCTCGACCGGGCCAGTGAGGCTCGAGTCGTTCCCCCACTGGGCAAGGTCGATCGCGTGCGCGCCCAGGTTCGTGGCCTGCCCGCCCGAGTAGTCGGTGTTGAAGCGGAACTTGTAGATGCACCGTTTCTCGTGGTACGGCGCGGCGGGCGCAGGGCCCAGCCACCGGTCGTAGAGGAAGCCGTCGGGCACGGGCATCGGCTCCCAGCCCGGGCCGGGGCCAACCTTGTTGTTGTAGCCGATGCGGACCCGCATCGACTTCAATTCGCCGATGCGCCCGTTGCGGACCAGCTCGCACGCGTGCCGAGCCCTGCAGTGCGAGCGGTACTGGCTGGCGGTCTGCAGGATGCGCTGGTTTGATCGGACCGCGTTGATCATGTCCCGGCCTTCGCCGAGGGTGAGCGTGAGCGGCTTCTGGCAGAAGATGTCTTTGCCGGCGTTCGCCGCCAGGATGGTCATCGGGGCATGCCAATGGTCCGGCACGACGATCGCCACGGCGTCGATGTCGTCACGAGAGAGGACTTCACGGAAATCGCTGGTCGCGACAACACCTTCGTAGGCGCCTGTTTTCCGTTTGGCGCCGTAGTACTCGTTCGCCATCTGCAGGGCCGGTTCCCGCCCCATGACGGTCACCTCGTCGCGGTAGCCATCGCTGGCCGTGTTGACGTCGCAGATCGCGCGGATCTGGACATCCTCGTTGTTCATGAATACCTTCATGTCAGGGATGCCGCGCGTGCCCAGTCCGATCACGCCGACATTGATGCGGTTGCTGGGGGCGGCTTTGCCAAACACGGAGCTCGGCGCGACATAGGGCGAGCCGGCGGCGACCACGGCGGCGCCGGCGGCCTTCAGGAAGCCGCGTCGATTGGTGGGAAGCAAAGGTACTTCGGAAGAGGCAGGCATGGCGAGTCGGACCTCCGTGGTTAAGACGCATTTCAGGGTTCAACACGATCAGCGGGAGGCCGAACTGAGCCGCCTTATTACCTCCGCTACAAGCTCTGAGCAATCCTCAGGCACGCTTCAGCGATTGTAGCGGAGACGCCCTACGGGTTCCTGGGGAGATGGGCGCCTGGACCAGATCCATTGGAGGACCGGCCGCGGCTCGGGGGATAGAACGCGGGCGGATACGGTGACAGGTTCAGTTCTTAGCCGCCCGTTCTCTGCCTGGTGATTCGCCGGCCCCTATTTGGGAGGGGCAACGGGGACAGGTCCAGTTTTAATAAGGGGGGCAACGGGGACAGGTCCAGTTTTAATAAGGGGGGCAACGGGGACAGGTCCAGTTTTAATAACGCAATTCTTAAGAGCCCCACCCGTAACTGGACCTGTCCCCGTTTGTTCCCGCGGCGCGCAGGCGTCACGACGCGAGTAGCACGACGGCGGCAACCTCGGCTACACTCGATGGCGAAGCGGCGTTGTCTACGTAGGAGCTGGGGCGTGAGTCGTGCCCCTGCCTCGGAGCCGCCGACGCCGCGCGCCACCTGCCGCCGCGTGAGCGCTGGCCTCCCGGCGGAAGCAGAAAACGGTTCCTGACACCTTTATTGCCCTATCGCGACCATTACGCCCGGGATCTGGATTGGGTCGAGCTCGGCATCTGGAGCCTGTATAATGGGATTGACGACGAATTCATCAAGAGCCTCTATGACCGCATTTTGAACCCACGGGGCGGCTGGCGGACCAGTTGGGACTTCGACCTGCCAGATCCATTGGTATTGCCTGACCCGATCGATGACACGCCTGAGTAAAAGGTTGACAAGTATGACTCGGCCAAGAATTTCCGGCGGTAAGTGTTTTGCTCTCCTAGTGCTGGGTGCCTATGGATTCACGATGTTGCCTTTTCTGGGATGCGACAAGATGCGAGAGAAAAAGGAGAGAAAAATGGGGTTTCCCGAAGCTAATTATCCTAAAATGGTATTCTGGGAAAACAGTAGTGAAGTTGGCTTTGTTGAGTTCAATACGTCTAAGCCTGCGGGTCTTGCAGAAGTCTATGTAGAGTTCCCAGATGGTAGTCGACATTTCTTGCCAGACGTGACTGAAGATGTCGTTGCTAAGAATCTGGAGAAAATGATATCTGTAGACCCGAACACCCCAGATACGACATATCGCGATGGTCTGAGTCGCTTTGTGTTTAAGGACGGAAAGCTTCAACGCCTCAAAATTGAGGCAGGCTTAGCCACCTGGAAGATTGCCGCCAAAGAAGAAGGCCCCTATCTTGCTCTGCCGATTTCGAAAGCGGACTTAGTAAAGCACTTTGGCGAACCTGATTCTTGGGATGTCTACGTTCCACCGCGGGTGCCGTGATCGCATTAAGCGTGGACCCTCCTCGCACAATGATTGGTTTGATGCATGGGGTGACTCGACGCGTTGGCAACGCTACAGCCCCGAAGCCTACCGAGCCCAAGCCAACAGCACCCAGGGAGCAGCCTGGAGGCCAGGATTCTTGGGCGCCCAAGGAAATGACATGTTCGGCCAGAACGGCGTGAACTCGCTCTTTGTGCTTGACGTGATCACTTTCTTGCACAACCCGATCCAAAACCGCGTCAAGCAGCCCTGTCGCGACCACTACGCCCGCGACCTGGATTGGGTCGAGCTTGGCATCTGGAGCCTGTACGGTGGGGTCGATGACAAATTCATCAAGAGCCTCTAGGAGGGGCAACGGGGACAGGTCCAGTTTCAATAAACGCAATTCTTAAGAGCCCCACCCGTAACTGGACCTGTCCCAATACTGTTCGGCCCAAGATATGTAGCGTTTGTGGCGTGGGTCTAGAGGAGGAGGGTCGCGT
>NZ_SJPO01000005.1:300000-467257 GCF_007859935.1 Posidoniimonas polymericola
AGCGAACACCAGCCCGGTCACCAGGAACTGGAACAGCGCGCCCTCGTACCAGTTGCTGCCCGTCGGGATCAGCCAACCGAGGAAGGACGTGATTTCGTTTTCGACAACCATCGCTTCTGCGTGACCAACTCTTCTGCGTGGGGAGGGGAGCGGGGGGCGGCGGCCGCTAGTTGCTGTCGTCGCCCGATTCGGCGACTACCCGCCGGCCGGGACGCGCCTCGCTGTCCCGCACGATCGAGAGGAACAGGTCCTCGAGCGTGGTGGTCGGGTTGTCCATCGAGAGCAGCTCGCCGTGGTGCCGTTCGATCACCGACCGCACCTCGTTCTTGCAGTCTTCGCTCAGGCCCTTGGCGCGGATCTGGGTGGTGTCGGCCACCTTTAGCAGCGAGTCGACCCGGCCCAGCTCCTTGAGCTCGCCCTGGTGCAGGATCGCGATCCGGTCGCAGACGTCCTGCACGTCGGCCAGCAGGTGGCTGCACATAACAATCGTTTTGCCGGCGGCCTTGAGCTCCAGGATCATGTCCTTCATCTCGCGGGTGCCGATCGGGTCCAGGCCGCTGGTCGGCTCGTCGAGCAGAATCAGGTCCGGGTCGTTGATCAGGGCCTGGGCCAGTCCGATGCGGCGGGTCATGCCCTTGGAGTACTCGCGGAGCTGCCGCTTGCGGGCCCGCTCGATCTTGACCAGCTTCAGCAGCTTCTCGATCCGCTCCTTGCGGACGTCGGCCGGGATGTCGAACAGCCGGCCGTAGAAGTCGAGGGTCTCGTCGGCGTTGAGGAACTTGTACAGGTACGACTCTTCCGGGAGGTAGCCGATCCGCTCGTTCTTCGAGACGTCGGTCGCATCCTTTCCGAAGATCAGGGCCTGCCCCTCGGTCGGGAACAGCAGGCCCAAGAGCAGCTTGATGGTGGTGGTCTTGCCCGAGCCGTTCGGGCCCAGGAGGCCGAACACCTCGCCCTTCTCAATCTTCAGGTCTAGCGACTTGAGCGCCCGGACCTTCTGTCGCCCCCAGAAATCGCGGTAGACCTTGCTCAGGGCGCGGGTCTCGATAACGGTCTCTTCGGCCATCGCGTTCTCTCGGTTGATAGGGCCTAATCGGCGGCTCGGTGGGGCGTCCCAACCGAACAGCCGCTGTGGGCAGCCCCGCGTCCTCACTCCAGGCGGGCTTCAGCGCGGAGCCAGCCTCGATCGTCAGTGCACGAAAATAGGATCCCTGGGCGGCAGGAAAAGCTGCGCGGCGGGCCGGACGGGTCCGGTGGGCGCCTCGCTCTAGTCGCCTACGGGAGAGCCGATGAGATGGTTCACCAGGTGCCGCCCGGACACTAGAACGCCAGACTGGCTACTATAAAGAGCCCCCAGAAGGGTCGCAAGCGGCGAGGCGTCCGCCGCGCGTGGTCCGGCGCCCCGCTTCGGCAGATCGATCGGCACACGTGGGCTATTCGACAAATCTTAACAGGGCGTACCGCTTTTTGCCCGACCGGAGGACCATGACGGTCTCGCTGGCGAGGTCGGTGGCGGTGAGCTGCTGCGTCGGGTCCTCGACCCGGCGGTTGTTGACGTAGGCCCCCCCGGCCGAGACCGTGCGGCGGGCCTCGCCGTTGCTCTTGGCCAGGCCGGCCAGTGAGAACGCCTCGAGCACGCCGAGCCCCTCGCCCGCCAGCCGGGCCTTGGGCACCTCACTGCTCGGCACGTCGGCAAAGATCGAGCCGAGCTGCTTGTCGTCCAGCTCGGCGATCTCGGCCCCGAAGAAGATCTCGGTCGCCCGCCGGGCAACCGCTAGGCCCTCGTCGCCGTGGACCAATCGGGTGAGTTCCTCGGCAAGCCGCACCTGACTCTCCCGCTTGGCGGCGTCGGCCTCGCGAGATTTATCGAGGGATTCGATCTCCTCGTGCGACAATTCCGTGAGCATCCGCAGACAGCCGCCAACGTCGGCGTCGTCGACGTTGCGCCAGTACTGGAAGAACTCGTACGGGCTGGTCCGATCGGCAGAGAGCCAGATGGCCCCGCCCTCGGTCTTGCCCATCTTGGTCCCGTCGGACTTGGTCAGCAGCGGCCACGTGACGCCGTACAGCTGCTGGCCGTGCATGCGCCGGGCGAGGTCGATGCCGGCGGTGATGTTGCCCCACTGGTCGCTGCCACCCGCCTGGAGCTCGCAGCCGTGGTTCTGGTTGAGCCACACGAAGTCGTAGGCCTGCAGCAGCATGTAGCTGAACTCGGTGTAGCTGAGCCCGGCGTCGCCCCCCAGGCGGCTCTTCACCGAGTCCTTGCCCAGCATTACGTTGACCGGAAAGTTCTTGCCGATGTCGCGGAGGAACTCGAGGTAGCTCCAGCCGGCGGTCCAGTCGTGGTTGTTCAGCAGGGACGCCGAGGAGTCGCCGCAGTCGAAGTCGAGGAACCGCCGCATCTGGGCGCCCATCCCTTCGACGTTGGCCGCCAACTGCTCGCGGTCCAGCAGGTTGCGTTCGGCGCTCTTGCCGCTGGGGTCGCCAATCATGCCGGTGGCTCCGCCGACCACCGCAATCGGCTGGTGCCCCGCCTGCTGGAACCGACGCAGGACCAACAGCCCCAGCAGGCTGCCCACGTGCAGGCTGTCGGCGGTCGGGTCGAATCCGGCGTAGACGGTGCGGGGCTTGGCCTCGAGCCAGTCGGCCAGGCCGTCGTCGGTGGTCTGGTGGATGAGGCCCCGCCACTTGAGGTCGTCGTAGAGTCGCATGCGTGTCGCGTTCCGCGGATTCATAAAGTTTCCTGCCATTGTAAGGGGCGCAGCCCGGGGCGGAAGGCTCGCCCCACCGGCCCCGACGAGAGCAACGATGGGGGCAGGCGTCGGGACGCCGATCGACTATGCTGAGGGCTCACGGGGAAGTGGCCGGCACACGTCCTTCGCGCCGCTCCTGGGCCCTCCCCCACCACCCTCCCTGCGCCCTAGCGAAAATGAACATCCTTGTCACCGGCGGAGCCGGCTACGTTGGTTCCCACGCCGTTAAGTGCCTAACCGCCAACGGCCACAATGTCTGGGTCTACGACAACCTGGTCTACGGCCACAAGGCCGCCGCGCCCGCCGACCGCCTGGTCGTGGGTGACCTGCACGAGTCGGAAAAGCTCGTCAAGCTCTTCAAGGAGCACGACATCGAGGCGGTGATGCACTTCGCCGCCTACGCGTTTGTCGGCGAGTCGGTTACCGACCCCGCCAAGTACTACCAGAACAACGTGGTGGGCACGCTCTCGCTGCTCGACGCGATGCGGGAGTGCGGCGTCAAGAAGATCGTCTTCTCCAGCACCTGCGCCACCTACGGCGTTCCCCAGCAGGTGCCTATCCCCGAGGACCACCCGCAGTCGCCGATCAACCCCTACGGCTACACGAAGCTGGTGATCGAGCGGGCGATGGAGGACTACCGCCACGCGTACGACCTCGGCTACGCGGCCCTGCGGTACTTCAACGCCTCGGGCGCGTCGGCGGACGGATCGATCGGCGAGGACCACACGCCGGAAACCCACCTCATCCCGCTAGTGCTCGACGTAGCGCTCGGCAAGCGGGAGTCGATCACGGTATTCGGCACGGACTACCCCACGCCCGACGGGTCGTGCATTCGCGACTACATCCACGTCGACGACCTGGCCGACGCCCACCTGGCGGCGCTCAAGCAGCTCGAGCCCGGCAAGTCGCTCAAGCTGAACCTCGGCACCGGCCGCGGCATGAGCGTCAAGGAAGTGATCGGGATCTGCGAAGACGTGACCGGCAAGAGGATCGCCACGGTGCTCGGCGAACGCCGCGAGGGCGACCCGCCCGAGTTGGTCGCCAACCCGCAGACGGCCGAGGACGCGATCGGCTGGAAGGCGAAGCGGTCGATGCGTGAAACCATTGAGTCGGCCTGGGCGTGGCACTCGTCCCACCCCGACGGCTTCGCCGACTGACCCCTGCTCCGTCGTCGGGCGAATTACGACGCCGGCTGGGGCGGTGATGGCCGTCTGGGCCGACGAGGCGTTTTGTGTGGCTGGCGCTGTTGGTTGGTTCTCGCGGCTTTCTTGTAGAGACGCGCCGCCGGCTGTGGTCAAATAGCCGGTATCAACCGGCGGTTGTTTGGCGCGGCGGCGGTGTCCGAATCGCGGGCCGTCCCTGGCTGCTGCGCGGTAGGGAAACCGGCTTCGTTGTCGCCGCTGGGTCTTGTCCGGTCGATCGCCCCAGAGGCGTTCCAGTGAGGGGCGCCGGTGGACAAAACCCTCCAGGGCGTTTTGATGCCGTGCCAGGACAGACTGCTACAGAAGCGTGAAACGAGCAGCGGGGAAAAGCCCGGGCGGGGTTTTGTCCCCTCCGCGAGAGTTCTCGGACAAAACCCAAATGGTCCAGCAACACAGTGGTCCAGCAACACAGTGGTCCAGCAACACAGTGGTCCAGCAACACAGTGGTCCAGCAACACAGTGGTCCAGCAGCCTAAGTAACCCAGAAGCCCTAGTAACCCAGACGAGGGCGGGCGGGAAAGCCGAGAAAGAGGCCTGAGAAAAAGCAGAGCGGGTGAAGGGAATCGAACCCTCGCCTAAAGCTTGGGAAGCTTTCGTTCTACCATTGAACTACACCCGCTGAGTCCCCAAATTGTACTTCCGCCGGGCCTGGTAGAAAAGCACCTGCCACCGCTCCCCGCGATTTGTCGCGGGTTTGTGGCGACCGGACACGCGGGTCAGCGCGACTGGGGCGTGACGGCCAACTGCCGTCTGAGTCGTTGATAAACTCTACGGGCGTGCACCAATTGCTGGCGCCGATTTTTTCACTGTTTCAAAGTCCTCGCTGCCAAAACATCTGAAACGCCTTACCGTTTGGCGGTATTGGTAAGTGCCCTCTCGCGTTCCTTCCACTTCCCCCTGCCGGCCCCCCAGATCAAGTGAAAGCCCTCGTCAAGAAGCACGCCGAGCCCGGCCTGTGGCTCGAGGACGTCCCCGAACCAACCATCGGCATCAACGACGTGCTGATCCGGGTCCTCAAGACCGGCATCTGCGGCACGGACGTCCACATCTACAAGTGGGACCGCTGGGCGCAAAAGACCATCCCCGTGCCGATGGTGGTCGGCCACGAGTTTGTGGGCGAGATCGTCGAGATCGGCTCGAACGTCAACGACTTCAAGATCGGCGACCTCGTCAGCGGCGAGGGGCACGTCGTGTGCGGCCGCTGCCGCAACTGCATGGCGGGCCGCCGGCACCTGTGCCGGGTCACCAAGGGCGTTGGGGTCAACCGGCCCGGGGCGTTCGCCGAGTACCTCTCGCTGCCGATGACCAACGTCTGGCGCCACCACGACGGCGTCGACCACGATGTGGCGGCGCTGTTCGACCCGCTCGGCAACGCGGTGCACACGGCCCTCTCGTTCCCGGTGCTGGGCGAGGACGTGCTGATCACCGGCGCGGGGCCGATCGGCATTATGGCCGCCGCGGTCGTGCGTCACGCCGGCGCCCGGCACGTTGTGATCACCGACGTCAACCCGCACCGCCTGGCGATTGCCGAGCAGGTCGGCGTCACCCGCGCGGTCGACGTCCGCAGCACCACCTACCCGGAGATCCAGGCCGAGCTCGGCATGCTCGAGGGTTTCGACGTCGGGCTCGAGATGTCGGGCAACCCGGCCGCGTTCCGGGCGATGCTCGCCAACATGTGCCACGGCGGCAAGATCGCGATGCTCGGCATACCCGACGAGGAGATCGCCATCGACTGGAACGAGGTCGTGTTCAACATGCTCACGATCAAGGGCATCTACGGCCGCGAAATGTACGAGACCTGGTACAAGATGAGCGTGATGATCGACAGCGGCCTCGACATCGGGCCGGTCATCACCCACCGCATGCCGTTCACCGATTTCCAGCAGGGCTTCGACGTCATGTGCTCGGGGCAGTCGGGCAAGATCATCCTCGAATGGTCCGAGTAGCACGGGCCACAACCGCCAACCAACTTAGCTCAGGAAGACCAGACTTTGTCCGCACCGACCGACAGCGTCCAGCAGACCCTCAGTGAGATCCGTGAAGCCGGCCTGTACAAGAGCGAGCGGCTAATCGAGTCCCCGCAGCGCGCCCACATCACCGTGGGCGCCGACGAGGTGCTCAACATGTGCGCCAACAACTACCTCGGGCTGGCCGACCACCCCGACATTATCCAGGCGGCGCACGACTACCTCGACCGCTGGGGGTACGGCCTGTCGTCGGTGCGGTTTATCTGCGGCACCCAGACCTGTCACAAGGAGCTCGAGCAGGCGGTTAGTGAGTTCCTCGGCACCGAGGATACGATCCTCTACTCGTCGTGCTTCGACGCCAACGGCGGGCTGTTCGAGACCCTGCTCGGGCCCGAGGACGCGGTGATCAGCGACGAGCTGAACCACGCCTCGATTATCGACGGCGTGCGGCTCTGCAAGGCGAAGCGGCTCCGCTACAAGACCTGCGACATGGACGACTTGCGGACCAGGCTGCAGGAGGCCGACGCCGCCGGCGCCCGCACCAAGCTGATCACGACCGACGGCGTCTTCTCGATGGACGGCAGCGTCGCCCGGCTCGACCAGATCTGCGACCTGGCCGACGAGTACAACGCGCTGGTGCACTTCGACGACTGCCACGCCACCGGCTTCTGGGGTCCCACCGGCCGCGGCACGCACGAGCACTGCGGTGTCGTGGGACGGATCGACATCACCACCAGCACGTTCGGCAAGGCGCTCGGCGGCGCCAGCGGCGGCTACACCAGCGGCCGCCAGGAGATCATCGAGCTGCTGCGGCAGCGGTCGCGGCCGTACCTTTTCTCCAACACCATCGCGCCGCCGATCGTCGGCGGCTCGCTAGCGGCGCTGAAGCTCGCGCAGGAGTCGAGCGAGCTCCGCGATCACCTCAAAGAGAACACCGCCTACTTCCGCGAGGCGATGAGCTCCGCCGGGTTCGATATCCTGCCGGGCGAGCACCCGATCGTGCCGATCATGCTCGGCGACGCGAAGCTCGCCGCGGCGCTGGCCGACAAGCTCCTCGGGCTCGGCGTGTACGTGATCGGCTTCTCGTACCCGGTGGTGCCGATGGGCAAGGCCCGGATCCGGGTTCAGATCTCCGCCGCCCACAGCCGCGAGGACCTCGAGGGCGCGGTCGAGAAGTTCAAGCAGGCCAAGGCGTCGCTCGGCTAGGGCAGGCGGCTAGCACTCGCTGACGTTCACCGGGATCTGCACGGCGAGGCCCCCTTCGGAGGTCTCCTTGTACTTGTCGCTCATGTCCCGGGCGGTGTCCCACATCGTGCGGATCACGGCGTCGAGCGGCACCCGCGCGTCGGCCGCGTCGCGACCGATGGCGAGCCGCGCGGCGGTGATCGCCTTCACGGCGCCGAACACATTGCGTTCGATGCACGGGATCTGCACCAGCCCGCGGATCGGGTCGCAGGTCATGCCCAGGTGGTGCTCCATGGCGATCTCGGCCGCGGCCGCCGCCTGGCGGGGCGTCCCGCCGAGGCCCTCGGCGAGCGCCGCCGCGGCCATCGCCGACGACACGCCGATCTCTGCCTGGCAGCCCCCCAGCGCCGCCGAAATCGTGGCGTTCTTCTTGAACAGGCAGCCGATCTCGGCGGCCGTCAGCAGGAACCGCCGTCGGGCGTTCTGGTCGGCGCCGCAGAACAGCCGGTAATACAGCAGCACCGCCGGGATCACGCCGGCCGCGCCGTTGGTCGGAGCGGTGACCACCCGGCCGAAAGCGGCGTTCTCCTCGTTGACCGCCAACGCGAAGCAGCCGACCCAATCGAGCACGGTCTGGAAGTTGGCCGACGCCGTGTCGATGGTGTCGAAGAAATCGCCGTGCTCCGGGAGGGCGCCGCCCAGCAGCCGCTCGGCCGTGTCGGCCGCCCGCCGCTTTACCCCCAGCCCGCCGGGCAGCACGCCGTGGGCCCGGCAGCCCCGCAGCACGCACTCCACCATCGTCCTTTCGATGCGGTCGAGTCCGGCCTCGACGTCGGCCTCGCTCCGCCAGGCGAGCTCGTTCTGCAGCACCACGCCAGAGATCGGCAGCGAGGCCGCATCGCAGTGCGCAATCAGCTCGGCCGCCGTGTCAATCGGATAAGGAAGCGAGGCGACGTCCGCGCACTCTTGTTCCCCATCACAGACGACGAACCCGCCGCCGACGGAGTAGTAGGTCTCACACCGCGTGGAGCCATCGCTGAGGGTCGCCGTGAACCGCAGGCCGTTCGGGTGCGCTGGCAGCTGCTCGTCGCGGCGGAAATGAATAGCGGCCGCCGGGTCGAAAGCGATCGCCTGTTCGCCGCCGAGATCGAGCGAGCAATCGCTCTTGATACGGGCGATCACCGCCGGCAGGTCTTCGGTCGGGAAGGTCTCGGGGTCGGCGCCGGTCAGGCCCATCTGCACGGCGATGTCGGTCCCGTGCCCCCTGCCGGTCTTGGCGAGCGAGCCGTAGAGGTCAACCTGGACCCCGGTTACGTCCTGCATTTCGGGGCCGAGCGACTCGACAAACCGCTGACCGGCCCGCCAGGGCCCCAAGGTGTGCGAGCTCGATGGCCCGACGCCCACCTTCAGCATGTCAAACACGCTCAGCGGCGGCTGCCGGGGCGCAACGGGGGTTTGGTCCAACAACAACTCCTCCGACCCGCCTGTCGGTGCACAATGCGGCGTACGCGGCCGCTACCCAACGACGCCGCGGATCACGTGGGCCTCTTCGACGCCGGTCAGCCGCTGGTCGAGGCCGCGGAACTTGAAGGTTAGCTGCTTGTGATCGATGCCTAGCTGATGGAGGATCGTAGCATTCATGTCGCGGATGTGCACGGCGCCGTCCTCGAAGCGGGTGGTGGGCTGACCCGACGCGTCGACGATGTTGCAGCCGTAGTCACAGGTCTGGCCGTACACGGTCCCCGGTTTGACGCCGCCGCCGGCCATCCACATCGTGAAGCAGCCGGGGTGGTGGTCGCGTCCGTACTCGGTGTCGCTGAGCGTGCCCTGGCAGTACGACGTGCGGCCGAACTCGCCGCCCCAGATCACCAGCGTGTCGTGCAGCAGCCCGCGTTGCTTGAGGTCCTGCACCAGCGCCCACGCCGGCTGGTCGACGTCGCGGCACTGATTGGGCAGGTCCTTGGGGATCTCCAGGTGCTGGTCCCAGCCGCGGTGAAAGATCTGCACGAACCGCACTCCACGCTCGGCCATCCGCCGCGCCAGCAGGCAGCTCGCCGCAAACGTTCCCGGCGTGTGCACTTCCGGTCCGTAGAGCGAGGTGACCGACTCCGGCTCGTCGGCGATGCTGGTCAGCTCGGGGACCGAGGTCTGCATCCGGAACGCCATCTCGTACTGGGCGACCCGGTCGAGCGTGTCGGCGTGCCCGGCGGCCTCGTGGTGACGTCGGTTGAGCTCGGCCAGCCCGTCGAGCATCCGCCGCCGGTCGGCCGGCGCGACGCCCTGGGGGTTGGAGAGGAACAGCACCGGATCGCCGCTCGATCGGAGCGACACGCCCTGGTGCGTGCTCGGCAGGTACCCCGAACCCCACAGCCGATTGTATAGCGCCTGGGCTTCCTGGCGGCCGGTCCAGGTGGGCGTCATCACCATGAACGCCGGCAGGTCCTGGTTCTCGGCACCCAGCCCGTAGCTGAGCCACGCGCCGAGGCTCGGCTTGCCGGGCAGCTGATCGCCCGACGTGATGTAGGTAATCGCCGGGTCGTGGTTGATGGCCTCGGTCCAGAGCGAGCGGACAATGGCGATTTCGTCGGCCATGCTGGCGGTGTAGGGCAGCAGCTCGCTGACCCACGCGCCCGCCTGGCCGTGCTGCCTGAACTTGTACTTCGACGGCGCGATCGGGAACGCCGACTGACCCGAGGTCATGGTCGTGACCCGGGTGCGGAGCACGGGCGAGCCGTCCTCGTACTTCTCGTTGCGGAGGTCTGCCCTGAACCGCTCGCGCAGCTTCGGCTTGTAGTCGAACAGGTCCTGCTGCGATGGCGCGCCGGCCATGAACAGGTAGATCGCCCGCTTGGCCTTCGGCGCGATGTGGGTGAGCGACGTCGCCGGCGAGCCCGCGGCGGACGGCGTCCCCGCCAGCGACGCCAGCGCAGCCGTGCCGAGCCCAACCGCGCCCTGGTTCAGGAAGGCGCGGCGGCTCTGCAGCAGCAGGTGCTCTCGGATCGGGTCGGGCATAGGTCGTTCGGGGACGAAGGTTGCTTGAGGGCCTCGCGGCCCGCTACTACTACTCGTTCACCAGCACTTCGTCGAGGTTCAGCACCGTGTTGGCGACCAGCGTCCACGCGGCGACAACCTCGGCGTTCACCTCTGCTCGTCGGGGCGTCGTGCCGGTTGCCACCAGCTCGCTAGCGGCCTCGGGGTCGGCCGCGTACCGCTCGTGCGACCGCTCGTACAACCCGACAAGGGTTGCCGACTCGTCGCTGGTTGGAGGCCGCAGCGTCGCCAGCTCAAACAGCTCGGCCGCCACCGTCTGCGGCGCCGCGTCGCGCGGCTGCTCGGCCAGGCAGCGTTCAGCCAGGGCGCGGGCGGCCTCGACAAATTGGTCTTCGTTCATCAGTAGCAGCGCCTGCAGCGGCGTGTTGGTTCGCTCGCGGCGTACGGTGCAGCTCTCGCGCGAGGGCGCGTCGAGGATGGTCATCTGCGGCGGCGGCGCGGTCCGCTTCCAGAACGTGTACAGGCTGCGGCGGCGCCCAGCGCGGGGCGAACTGTCGGCCTTGAACAGGTTGGTGTTCGACCCGGTGTAGGCGACCGCCTTCCACAGGCCGTCGGGCTGCGGCGGTTTCACCGAAGGGCCGCCCAGCTCGTGGACCAGTTGCCCGCTGATCGCGAGCGACTGGTCGCGGATCACCTCCGCGTCGAGTCGCCGCCGCGGCCCGCGGGCCAGGAGTCGGTTGCCGGGGTCGGCCTGGGCTGCTTCGGGCCGCGCGTCGGACGACTGCCGGTACGTGCGAGACAGCACAATCATTCGGATCATATGCCGCAGGTCCCAGCCAGACTCACGGAACTCGACCGCCAGCCAGTCGAGCAGTTCTGGGTGGCTTGGGTAGGCGCCCTGAATGCCGAAGTCGTCGGCGGTCTCGACGATGCCGATTCCGAAGAATTGCTGCCACAGCCGGTTGACCGTCACCCGGGCGTGCAGCGGGTGCTCGGGCGAGATCAGCCACTGGGCGTACCCCAACCGGTTGGCTGGCGCCCCCGCGGGCAGCGGGGGCAAGAACCCAGGAACCGTTCGACTCAGCGGTCCACGCTGCTCGTCAGGGGCATCGTACTGCCCCCGCAGCAGGACGTACGCCGGCTTCGGCTGATCGGTCTCACGCATCACGAGAGTAGTGGGGATGTCGGACCGGAGCTGAGCGAGTTGGTTGGCGACCTCTCTCATCTGCTCGACGGTCCGCTGCAAGCCGACGTCCTGGCTGACGGCCAAGCGGTAGTGCCGCCGCACCGCCAACCGCTGTTCCGGCGTGCGTTCGCTCTCAGTAACCGCCAAAGCCGCGGCGACTCCCGACGGCAAGGCGCCGACCCGCGCGTCATCGGCCCACTCGAGTACAAAGGCGGCGGTCCGATCGCTGCCTTCATCGCCGCCGGGCGTCACAAGCTTGACGAGCAGCTCGTTGGCGCCCTCCTTAAGGTCTAGCGAGACCTCGACTGGCGGCGAGTCGAGCGCCCCCTCCTTCTTCAGCGTGTTGTGGATCCGCTTGCCGTTCAGCAGCACTGCGAAGCCCCCCCGCACGCGGAATCGGGCGACAACCTTGGTCGGCTCGGCGGCGGTTACCTCGCGGTGCAGGTAGTTCAGCGCCACGCGGCCGGCGAGGTCCTCGTGAACACGGCCGTCGATCCACTCCGGGTGGGGACGCCAAGCGGCCCGCTTGGCGCGGCGGGCATCGTAGTCGGCAGAGAGATCAACCGCCGCCCCCTCCGGGCCGAAGTCTTGCGACGTCAGGTACCGCATCGGCCCGAAGAACGGGCCGACCTCGCTCCAGACTGAAGCCGTCACCGGGGGCGCATCGCCTGACTCGCGGAGCGACTCGGCCCAGTCGCGTTGCTCCTGCTCCAGCACCTCGTCGTCGCGGAGCAGTCGCTGCTCGAGCTCGCGAATCTCCCCACGAAGCCGCTCGATAGCTGCCGACTGCGCACGGGTCGGGGCGAAGATCGACGGCGCCGTGTCGCGGGCGTTCTGGTCCATGGCGGGGCCGTCGATGCTGTTGAAGAACGCGTAGCTGGCGTAGAAGTCTTGCTGCGAGATCGGGTCGTACTTGTGGTCGTGGCAGACGGCGCAGCCCATTGTCAGGCCGAGGAACACCGAGCCGGTCGTTGATACGCGGTCGACCACGTTGCGGACCTCGACCTCAGCATCGATCGACCCGCCTTCGCTGGTCGAGACGTGGCAGCGGTTGAACCCGGTGGCGATGATGTCGTCGAGCGTCGGGTTCGGCAGCAGGTCGCCCGCCAGTTGTTTCACAACGAACTCATCCCACGACAGGTTCTGGTTGAATGCCTCGATTACCCAGTCGCGGTAGCGCCACATTTCGCGGTAGTTGTCGAGGTGCAGGCCGTGGGTGTCGCCGTAGCGGGCGGCGTCGAGCCACTGCCGCGCCATGTGCTCGCCGTAACGGGGTGAGTCGAGCAGGCGATCCACTACCCGCTCGTAGGCGTCCTCTCGCTTGTCGGCCAGGAACTCGGCGACCTCGTCGGGCGTCGGCGGCAGACCGATGATGTCGAGGTAGGCGCGGCGGATCAGCTTGCGGCGGTCGGCCACGGGGGCCTGCCCGCAGCCGAGCTCGGCGAGACCAGCGACGATAAAGGCATCGATGGGCGTGTCGACAACCGCACCAGCAGGCGCCACTGGCAGGGTGGGCCGGACCGGCGCAACGAAGGCCCAGTGGTCCTGGTACGGGGCGCCCGCGTCGATCCAGCGGGCGAGCGTCGCCTGCTCTTCGGGGGTAAGGCTCTTGCCGCTGTCCACCGGGGGCATCCGCAGGGCGGCGTCGCTCGTGTTAATCCGGGCGACAAGCTCGCTCGCCGCGGCGTCGCCCGGCGTGATGGCATGGACGCCCTGACGTAGCTGCTCGATCGCCGCGTCACGCACATCGAGCCGCAGGTCAGCGGCACGGTTCGCCTCGTCGGGGCCGTGACACGCGAAACACTTGTCCGCCAGGATCGGCCGGACGTCGCGGCTGTACTGGAGCTGGCCAAGGGACGCGGCTTCGGCGAACGCCCCCCACAGGAGTACGGCGGCAATCGCGTGCGGCTTCATACCAGTCACCAATCGGCTGCCTTGAGGATAGCGAGGAGAGCGCGGCGGGGACGCTAGCTCACATCTTAGCCGGCCCACCGTGCATGGTCCAACTGGCGATGACGGCAATCTACGGCAGCGACCCGATGCTGGCAGCACGGCAGCCACCCCCGCGATACCCGCCTAGCCTCGTTCGAGCGTTCTCCCTACAGTTCCCGCAGACCCCCTCACCCCGCAGCTCTGCCCCGACTGGTACGATGCGCTCGTTTTTTCTTGCCCTCTGCAGCTGGAGCCTGATCTCTCCGACGGCACTTGCCGCCGGCGTGCTGGTGCTCTCGCCGGTCGAATTGCAACCGGGCCTGCAGCGGTGGATCGAGTTCCGCACGGGACAGGGCTGGGAGGTCACGACCGCTGCCCCGCTTAACTCAGCGGAAGCTATGGCGGGGCAGATTGCCGCAGCGGCCAAGCAGAGCGAGAGCCTAGCGTGCGTCGTTCTGATCGGCGACGCGGCGGCCCCCCACACCCGACTAGCGGCTGCTTCGCCCACCGCATACCGCCCATCGGTCGTCAGCGGTGTCTACAGCGGCGAGGCCCACATCGCCACCGACAACCCGTTTGCCGATCTCGACGGCGACGACGCCCCCGAGCTCGCGATCGGCAGGATACCCTGCTCATCGCCGGCAGAACTGGCCGGGTACCTGGACCGCGTGATCGCCTTCGAGTCGGCCTTAGAGCCGCGGCCGACCAACCTCAACATCGTGGCGTCTCCGGGGCGGTTCTCGCCACTGATCGATTCCATGATTGAATTCACAGCTGAGCAGGCGCTGCGGCAACTCACCCCGACCGGGAGCGAACTCAAGGCGATCTACAATTCGCCTGCGAGCCCCCACTTCCCCAAGACGCCGTTCCGCAACGCGTTGCTGGCTGGCCTCCGCGAGCCGGCGCTCGCCTGGGTCTACCTGGGCCACGGTTCGACCTGCGGCCTGGACCGCGTCGAACCTCGGGCTCACGCCCACCGGATCCTGCACTGCGTGGACCTGCCCCGTACCGACGCTCCGACGCCGGGCCCCGTCTTTGCCGCGATGCTGGCCTGTGAGACCGGCCGCATTGACGCCCCCGCCGAGTGCCTGGCGGAGTCGATGCTGCTGTGCCCACGGGGTCCGCTGGCGGTGCTCGCCAGTTCGCGTGTGTGCATGCCGTACGGCAACAGCGTGCTCGGCATCGAGCTGTTGAACTGCCTGTTCGAGCCGGGCAAATCCGAGTCGCTGGGCGAGTGCGTCCGGGAGGGCAAGCGGCGGGCACTTCGGGACGACTCGAAACTGCCGCTCCGCAAATCGGTCCGGCAGATCGGACTTGGGCTCTCGCCCAACGCCGACGCCCTCGACCAAGAAGTCGTCGAGCACGTGCAGATGTACAACCTGTTGGGCGACCCACTGCTGCGGGTCAAGCAGGTCGCCCCCCTGCAGACGCACTCGGCCGACTAGCCACCGGCGGCGCGTCCACCGACGCGGCAGAGTCGCCGGCGCAACGAAAAAACCCCGACCCAGTGTTTCCACGGGGCCGGGGCTGAAAGCTAACCTAGTTTACTGCAACGAGTCGCAGCTCCACCTCAGACGAGCCGGCGGCGGCCAAGGGCCAGCAGCAGGCCGAATGCGGCGACCGAGATGGTCGACGGTTCGGGCGTCATCTGTCCCGTGATCGAGATCACGCCGTCGCGAGCCATGCCGAAGGTGTTGGTAAAGGCCGTGTCTGTCGCGGTGTAGGAGAAGCTGACTTCGTCCTGGAACGACATGCCCGGCAGAGACTGACCGATCACCGAGCCGGTGCCGACCACGCTGAAGATCTCGAAACCTGGCCCCGGAACGATCCGGGTGGCGCTGAGCGTGTCGAACGAGATACGCAGGTACGCATCCCCGGCTGCTCCGTCGCCAGTGCCAACCCACCAGACGAACTCGTTGGTGCCGCTGAGGGTCAGGTTGGTGGTCCCAACCGGGAGGCTGGCCGGTGCGCTCTCGATGAGCAGGTCGGCGTAGATCCCGTCCGGAGGGGTCATCCAGGAACCGAGTAGCGGGCCGCCGGCCACCTTAAAGCTGGCCAGGTCGGCGTCGTCGGCCTTGCCGGTGTCCATCTCCCCACTGGGGTTAAGGACGTCCGCGGCGTCGTCGACGATTTTGCCTTCGCTGCCTTTGTACTCGAGGTCAACACCAGCGATGTTGACGTTGAGCAACGCGGCGGAAGCCTGTCCCGACACAATCGCCAGGACGGTAAGAGCTGCTGCCGCAGGCAGGAAGCTAAAGGTTCGTTTCATAATTCTTATCCTTTCAGGGTCGCCCGGCTCGGCGGCTTTCAAGCGGCCAAACGGACCAACGTTGTCAATCAAGTAAGCTTCTTCACCAACGTGGCCCGCTGGCGGGCCTTCGACTCTCGCGGAGAGGTTCCCCGGCTTATTCACCACGACACCCGCTTGTTGCGTCGTTGGTGGATGCCGTTAGAAGAGTTGGCCTTCCGAGAGCCCCGCGAACGACTACGGTCGACATTCGTCGACTTGGCGTTCGATCGCGTGGGTCGTTCCACGCCGCCCTTGCGGTCGCGGAACTCGTCGAATGCTTCTGAGCCAGCTGACGCCATGGCTTAGACCCTCGTATCACCTAAGTTGCTTTACATTCCTCGGAGCAGTCCCTTGCTCACCGGGTCGCGAACCAAACGCGAGGAAACCCGGCGGAGTGTTGAATCAAGTTGTCGGAATCGGATGCATTGGCTCCCCCGGGTACCTAACTCTTACTTCGCCGCCATGAGCGTCACGGTCGTCCTGCGGGATCAGACCGAAGCCCCCAGCGTGTCTTGTTTTGATTTACGCTCGTGCAGACGCCGCGCTTCCGCGCAGGCGGTTGACAGGCTGTCCCAGTCCGCCACGCCCGGCACGTAGAGCCAGGCGCCGTTCTGCCGGGCCCACAATTCGGTCTCAGGGTCGGCCCGCCGGTCGTAGGCGATGACCAACCCGCCCGACGCACCGTTCAAGATCCGGAACAGGTCGGACAAGAGTTGCCGATGTAGGGTCGGGGCGATGTCAACAATCGCGAGCCCGAAGCAGTGCAGGAACGCCCGGCGGAGCGAGTCGCGGGGATCGTCGCTGGACGCGCAATCCCAACCCGCTCCGCTAGCTGCCCGTTGCATGCCTTCGATGAAGGCATCCTCCCTGCTAACAAGCAGACACTTCCCTGCGAAACCCGCGGTCCGCCGTCGTGCGTTGCGACGCCCCTCCGCGGACGTCCGCTTCGCGTCGTGCGCTGTTTGCAAAGGACTCATTTGGAAATACCTCGTACGTAAACAAGAATTCGCCAGCTGAAGCACTCGGCAGACGGCCCCGGGGGGGACGGTGGGGCGTGTTGAGCCCCCTTTGCCCCGAGCGCTGCGCCCCCTTTGGCGGCAGCGCTGGCAGTCTTCAGCCGGCCACTCCATCCGGCTGGATCACCACGCCACCTTCCGACGGCGGCGACGGTGGATGCCGTTGATAGACTGTGGCGCCTTGCCCCGGGTGCGGCCGCGTTGTGGACGCTGCGTCTTCGACCCGTTCGGACGCCGACGGCTGCCCGCTTCGAATCCCTCGCCGTACTCAAAACCGCCCTGCTCGTACAGTTGCTCGTTGCTCATTGCCTCGCTCCTTTGGTTGAGAGACACCTACCGATGAAGCGCACCGCATCCGCGGTCGCGCCAAGATTCATACTGCGGCTGCACGAAGCACAGCCGTGGCTGGGGTCCCTTTAAAGCGAGAGGCGTGCCAGAAGTGGCGCCGCCCCGCAGGGAGCGGCCGCAAGCACCAATGGTTAAACAAGTTGCGACCTGGAGAATTCCAGTAAGCCTCAGCGGAGTCCCGATGGACGCCTCCCCAAAGCAGTGATGCGGCCGGCCGAAAAGATTCCGCAAGTGCTTTAAATTAAACGAGTTACGGCGACTTTCACAATACGTGTGAGCCCTCATCACAATGGTGAAGCAGCGTCGGGTAACGTCGCCAAGTAGGAACCAGCGGCAGAACGACGGCTCACCAAACGAAAACAGGGCCGAACGCACGGAGCGTCCGGCCCTGGGGGGCGTATTTAATTGTCGCGGCTGGCGTCCTAGGCGACGCTGGTCCGCACGCGTTCGAGCAGAGCCTTAGTCTGGCGGATTCCTTCGTACTCGTCCCCGTCGCCTTCCCACTCGATGCCGACGTAGCCGTGGTAGCCGGCGTCCAAGACGATCTGCATCATGCGGAAGTAGTCGATATCGACCTCGTTGCCCTCGTCGTCGAACCGCTTGGTCTTCGCCGAAACCGCTTTGGCGTAGGGCATCAGCTGCTTGACGCCCAAGTAGCGGTCGTAGGTCTCGCCGCCGCCAATGTTGAAATTGCCAAAATCGGGCAGCGTGCCGACGTTCGGTCGCCCAACCCGCTTCATGACGCCCGCGAGCCACTTGCCGTTGGACGACAGCCCGCCGTGGTTCTCGACCAGGACGTTCATTCCCCGCTCATCGGCAAACTCGCCCAGCCGGCTCAGGCCGTCGGCGGCCAGCTTCTGCTGCTCCTCGAACGAGCCCGAAGAGGCCGCATTCACGCGAATCGCGTGGCAGCCGAGGAATTTGGCCGCTTCGACCCAGCGGTAGTGGTTCTCGACCGCCTGGGTCCGCTTCTCGTCCGACGGGTCACCAAGGTTGCCCTCGCCGTCACACATGATCAGCACGCTGCGGACCCCGTGGTCGTCGCAGCGGGTCTTGAGTTCGGTGAGGTAGTCGTGGTCCTCGGCCTTGTCCTTGAAGAATTGGTTGACGTACTCGACCGCCTCGATGCCGAACTCCTGCTTCGCAACCACCGGGAAATCGAGGTTCTCCATTTTCCCCCCGAATAGGGTCTTGTGGAGTGACCACTCGGCAATGGAGATCCGGAAGGCAGGCTCGGCGGCCTCGGCCCCCGAGGCAGACAGGCAGGTCGCGGCGCCGTAGCCCGCAACCGCGGTCGCCAGGAATCCACGGCGGTCCAAATTCATCATAGACATTACAGCCCCTTGTGAATCAGTAGGTAAGTCGGTCCTCAAAGCCTCGCCATTCTGCCTGAATGGGCGGCGGCACGCAAATACGCGACCCATTGACCGCTTGCGTCCGACCCGACCAAAATCGTGGCTTCCTAAGCCAATTTAAGATGCCAACCCGAGGTCTTTTGCGATGCCCGAAGTTGCCGGCCAGCCCATCACCATGAAGGACGGCTGCCTGACCGTCCCCGATACCCCAGTCGTCCCGTTCATCGAGGGTGACGGCACCGGCCCGGATATCTGGCGGACCAGCAAACGCGTGCTCGACGCGGCCGTTGAGAAAGCGTACGGCGGCTCGAAGCAGATTGCGTGGCTCGAGGTGCTGGCCGGGCAGAAGGCGTTCGACCAGACCGGGGAATGGCTGCCGGACGCCACGCTCGACGCCTTTCGCGAGTACCTGGTCGGCATCAAGGGCCCGCTGACCACCCCGGTGGGTGGCGGAATCCGGTCGCTGAACGTGGCGTTGCGGCAGATCCTCGACCTGTACGTCTGCCTGCGTCCGGTCCAGTACTTCGCTGGGGTCCCTTCGCCGGTCAAGCAGCCGGAGCTCACCGACATGGTGATCTTCCGCGAGAACAGCGAGGACATCTACGCCGGCATCGAGTTCGAGAACGGCTCGGACGACTGCGACAAGCTCAAGACGTTGCTCTCCGAGGCCTTCCCCGACCGGTGGAAGAAGGTCCGCTTCCCGGACACGGTCGGGCTGGGCATCAAGCCGGTCAGCCAGGAGGGCACCGCCCGGCTGGTTAAGGCCGCCATCCAGTACGCCATCGACAACGACAAGGAGTCGGTCACGCTAGTGCACAAGGGCAACATCATGAAATTCACCGAGGGTGGATTCCGTGATTGGGGCTACGAGTGCGCCAAGGAACAGTTCGGCGCGACCGAAATCGACGGCGGACCGTGGTGCAGCTTCAAGTCGCCCAAGAGCGACAAGGAGATCATCGTCAAGGACGTCATCGCCGACGCGATGCTGCAGCAGATCTTGACCCGCCCCGCCGAGTACGACGTGATCGCCACGCTGAACCTCAACGGCGACTACATCTCGGACGCGCTGGCCGCCTGCGTCGGCGGCATCGGCATCGCGCCGGGCGGCAACATCAACTACGACTCCGGCCACGCCATCTTCGAGGCGACCCACGGCACCGCGCCGAAGTACGCCGACCAGGACAAGGTCAACCCGGGCAGCGTGACGCTCTCCGGAGAAATGATGCTGCGTTACCTCGGCTGGACCGAGGCCGCCGACCTGATCATCAAGGGCCTGAACGGGGCGATCGCCGCCAAGACCGTCACCTACGACTTCGAGCGGCTGATGGAGGGCGCCACCCTGCTCAAGTGCAGCGAGTTTGGCGACGCCATCATCAAGCACATGAACTGATCGCCGGCCTCTGGCTGGAAGCTACCCGGCCACGCCCCACCGCGGGGCGTGGCTTTTTTTGTCCCCCTACGCAATCGACTCCGCGATGATCGAGTGGCTCTCTGAACTCTCCCCCGTCTGGCAGGCGCTGCTCGCCGGTACCGGCACCTGGCTGGTGACCGCCATTGGCGCGGCGTTGGTGTTCGGCTTCGTCGGCGTCAGCCGCAAGCTGATGGACGCCATGCTCGGCTTCTCCGGCGGCGTGATGCTGGCCGCCAGCTACTGGTCGCTGCTCGCCCCGGCGATCGAGATCGCCGAGCAGACCGGCGGGATCAAATGGCTGCCGCCCGCGATCGGCTTCCTGGCCGGCGGCGGCGTGCTGTGGGCCATCGACAAGGTGCTGCCCCACCTGCACCTGTACCTGCCGGTCGACCAGGCCGAGGGCCTGCCGACCTCGTGGCGGCGGTCGGTGCTGCTGGTGACGGCAATCACGCTGCACAACATCCCCGAGGGGCTGGCGATCGGCGTCGTGTTTGGCGGCGCCGCGATGGGCATCCAGGGCGCCACGGTCGAGGCGGCCATCGCCCTGGCGGTCGGCATCGGCATCCAGAACTTCCCGGAGGGCGTCGCGGTGGCGATGCCGCTCCGGGCGGAGGGGATGAGCCGCATCAAGTCGTTCTGGTTTGGCGCCGCGTCGGCGCTGGTCGAGCCCCCCGCCGCCGTCCTCGGCGCCGCCGCGGTGTTCTACGCGCGGCCGATCCTGCCGTACGCCCTGAGCTTCGCGGCCGGGGCGATGGTGTTTGTGGTAGTCGAGGAGCTGATCCCCGAGTCGCAGCAGAAGGGCAACGCCGACCTGGCGACCGTCTGCCTGATGGTCGGCTTCGTCGTGATGATGGTGCTGGACGTCTCGCTGGGCTGACGCGCGAACGGCGCTGAGCTTCCGCAAAAATGCGGTCGACCCCAAATCCGCCTTGGCCGCGGCGGCGGGCAAATGCCGGGAGCTTTGCGGTCGCCGGCTAGCTATAATCGGGCGTTGAACCGCCGTCGCCCGCCCTGAGCCTCTCTCGTGTTCTCTCCGCTACCAACCAGCCACCCCAGATCTCCCGCCGCGCACATGACGTGGGCGTCGCGGACGGTCGCGGGGACGGTGGTCCGCACGCGGCGGTTCCTGTCGCGTGAGTTGTGGGTCTGGCCGATCATTGCCGTGCTGCTGCTGGTGGGGATCGGCTGGGGCGTCCACGGTTCTATCGAGCGGACGATGGAGGCCAACCTAAAATCAGAGCTGCAGACCCTGCTCGACGTCGAGGTGGCGATGCTCCGCACCTGGTTGACCTCGCAGGAAACCAACGCCAAGAGCACCGCCAGCGACACCGACGTGCGGCAGCTCGTCGGTCAGATCGTGGCGCTCAACGCCAGGAACGACAACGACCCGGTCGCGGCCGCCGACCTCGCCGCGCAGCTCTCCCAGCAGCTCCAGCCGATGCTCAACGCGCACGACTACAGCGCGTACTTTGTGGCGACCCGCGAGCAGGTCCTGGCCTCCGGTCGATCGGAGGTGATCGGCCGCCCCGTTCCGAGCGAATTCCGGCGCGTCTTCGAGCGTGTCTACGACGGCGAAACCACCGTCACGCCCCCCTACGCCAGCCTGCTGCCGCAGCGCGACCCGTCGGGCCGCGAGCTGCTGGGCGTGCCGGTGATGAACGTGCTCGCGCCCTTGGTAGATGACAACCTGCAAACCATCGCGGTGCTGGCGCTGCAGCTCCGACCAGAGAAGGACTTCACGCGGATCCTGCAGATCGCCCGGCTGGGCGATTCCGGCGAGACCTACGCCTTCGACGCCAACGGCCTGATGCTTTCCAACAGCCGCTTCGGCGAGGATCTCGTCCTGCTCGGGTTGCTGCCCGACCTGCCACGGTCGGAGTCGATCCTGCAGCTGCTGGTCCGCGACCCCGGTGGAGACATGACGCGCGGGTACCGCCCTGGCGTTCGTCGGGCAGAGCTGCCGCTCACAACGATGGTAGAAGAGGCGGTGGCAGGTCGGCCCGCCGCCAACGTGTCTGGCTACCGCGATTACCGCGGCGTCCCCGTGGTCGGCGCGTGGACCTGGCTGGATCGCTACAACTTCGGCGTCGCCACCGAGGTCAACTACTCCGAGGCGTTTCGCCCGTTAACCATCCTTAAACGCACCTTCTGGGGGCTGCTTGCGCTCTTGGCGGCGAGTTCGGTGGCGATTTTTGTCTTCACCCTGCTGGTCGCCCGCGCGCAGCGCCAGGCCCGCGAGGCCGCCATCGAGGCCCGCGAGCTCGGGCAGTACAAGCTCGAGGAGAAGCTCGGCGAGGGGGCAATGGGCGTGGTGTACCGCGGCCGCCACGCGATGCTCCGCCGCCCGACCGCGATCAAGCTGATCGACGCCGACAAGGTCACGCAAACTTCTATCGAGCGGTTCGAACGCGAGGTCCAGATCACCAGCAACCTGAACCACCCCAACACAATCGCGATCTACGACTACGGCCGCACCCCCGAAGGGGTTTTCTACTACGCCATGGAGTACCTCGACGGCATCGACCTGCAGTCGCTGGCCGAGAAGTACGGGCCGCAGCCTTCCGGGCGGGTGGTGTACATCCTGCGGCAGATCTGCGGCTCGCTGTTCGAGGCCCACTCCTCGGGACTCGTGCACCGTGACATAAAGCCCGCCAACGTGATGCTTAACCGTCGGGGCGGCGAAGGTGACGTCGTCAAGGTGCTCGATTTCGGCCTGGTGAAGGACCGCGACGACCGCAGCGCGCGGAACGGCGGCATGGCCGGCACGCCGCTCTACATGTCGCCCGAGGCGGTGCAGACGCCCGACGCGGTCGACGCCTGCAGCGACCTCTACTCGGTTGGGGCGGTCGGCTACTTCCTTGTGACCGGCAAGCCGGTGTTCGAGTCGGACGACCTAGTGACGCTCTGCCGCCAGCACGCGGTCGAGCCGCCCACGCCGCTGTCGACGCGGCTCGGCAAGCCGGTCCCCGCCGACCTCGAGCACGCCATCCTCTCGTGCCTGGAGAAGGACCGCGCCCGGCGGCCGCAAACGGCTCGCGACCTCGCGAACATGCTCGCGGGCTGCGAGTGCGCGGGCGACTGGAGCGTCGACCGGGCCGACATGTGGTGGGGCCGCCGGGAACGCGGCGTGCCCCCGGAATCCAAAGAGCCCCCCCAACCGCCCACTGCGGGGAAGACTCAGTCCAACCTTGACCAGACGATCGACCTGTAGTCGGTCGCGGGGTCTGTGGAGCGCCACGTGGCAATTGGCGGTCCCGAATCCCCGAGGGCAAAAGACCAGGCGCCCAAAGAAAAAGCCCGCACCAGAGACTGGAGCAGGCTTAGGGAAGCTCCCCCGGTAGGACTCGAACCTACGACAAAGCGGTTAACAGCCGCTCGCTCTACCAACTGAGCTACAGGGGATCGCTTAGCAGGCGGGCGGGGCCGCCTGCGGAACATTAATATTACCCAGGCCCTGATTTTCCATCAAGAGGACCCGCCGAGAGGTCCTAAGTTGAGTCTGTGTCGCGGGTTTTCTCCATGATTATGCAGTTGCCCGCCTCGTTGTGCTCGACCCGCGTCATGTAGGCATTAATCAGCATCATCCCGCGGCCGCCGTGGCAGGCAAGGCCCTCGGAGGTGGTGCAATCCGCGACCTTTTCCGGCTGGAAGCCTTGGCCCTCGTCCTTGATGCGGATCCAGAACGCCTGGTCACTCAGCTTGCACTCGACCTCGACGGTCTTCTGCTCGTCCAGCTTGTTGCCGTGGCGGATGGCGTTAGAGAGCGATTCTTCCAGCGCCATCTGCACGCCGAAGTAGTCTCGGCCATCCCAGCCGTGGTTCTTGAGCTCCGCGAGGATCTCGTCCATCAGCGGCAGGTGGGCGCCCCGCTGGCTGGCAAGGGTCGCTTCGGTAGTCCAGGCCCAGTTGTCACCCACAGGGGAAGACCTCAAGCAAGCTGCGGCGGTTCGCGTGATCAGCGGATTAGCTTGGCGTCTTGCCGGGAACGAGGGTCGGGTCGTGACTGCCTCTTCCAATTATAGCACCGGCCAGTCGACGCGGACCAAACGGCCCGGCGCCGGTCGCCTAGAGGACGGCGAGCGCGTCCGCCTCGTCGTCCTTGATCTTGAAGAGCTTGGTCAGCTTCGTGATCGCGAAGACCTCGTAGATCTCCGGACGGATATTCGTCAGAATCAGCTCCGCCCGGTGATTCTTCACCTTCTTCTCGAAGCTGATCAGCTTGCCGAGGGCCGCACTGGAAAGGAACTCGACATTCGAGAAATTGAGCACGATCTTCTTGCGCTCTTCCCGTTCGACCAGGTCGAACAGCTCCTGCCCCAGCTCTTGGATTTCCTCTTCGTCGATGATCTTCGAGTCGGCAAACGTCACCACAGTGACCGACCCCGACTCGCTGAGCTTGACGCGACGAAATGTGCTCATCTCGACCTGCAACTTCCACCGTTCATGACGTAAACCGACTGGCGCAATGCCTTTCGGACGATCATAACGGGAGGGGCGCGAGTGTCAAGCGACCCGCCGCGGCAGGCCATGCTGCTAGTCGGGCTTTTTCATCGCCAGGCTGTGCAGGATCAGCACCGACCCGACCGACATCAGACACCAGCCCAGCCACTCCGGCGGGCGGACCGTCTTCTTGGCGCCCGGCGCCAAGACCCCCCCGCCGGCGATCGCCAGCGTCGGCGGCGAGTCGCCCTGCGCCACCGCGGTCGGCTTGGCCAGCATCTGCGTCACCTCGGGCGTCAGCACGAAGGACGACACCATCCGCATCTGGACGCCGATCAGCACCAACAGGATGCCCGCGAAGAAGTACTGATTGCGATTAAGTTCCATGGCGCCGCCCGCCTTTCCTCGCTTACGAGGGTCTTCCGTGGAGGACTGCCCAGCCGACACCGGCGGGCGGCGCGCGACGCGAGAGATCCGGTCACGCTCCACTCAAGTTCATCGACCGCCGGCGGCTCCCGACGCGAACCCGAGATAAAGAGTAGCGTATAGCTGGAACTTAACGCCCGTGCTGGCCGTCGCGGTGGGAGCGGTTGCGCGGGTGGGCCGCCGGGCGCGGGTTACCCGGGCTCCGATTACTCGGCCGCGGGGCGGGTCACTCTGCTGCAGCTCGGGTCAGTCTGCTGCAGCGTCAGGAAGGATCTGGTCAACCGCCTCGAACACGGCGGCCTTCTTAAGTTCCTCGTCGCCCGACTTGAAGACCGCGGCCGCGACCTCGGGGTGATCGGCCCAGTCGCTCGGCCCGTAGCCGCGGATGTCGACATACGTGTCGTGGAGCGTCAGCGAGGTCTTCGCCGCGACGTGCAAACCCGAGTCGGTCCGCAGCACGTGGTAGCTGCCGGCCAGGTGGTACAGACCGAAGCCGGCCGCAACGCCCAAGAGAAACGCGTAGATCTTACCCATCGGTCATGCTGCCTGAGCGGTTTGAAGCGGATATCGGGCTAGGTTGGGCGGTCGGCCGCCACTATTCTCTTAGGGGGCCTCACTGGCGTCCTCGACGATCCCCAAGCCCGCAGGGCCGCCGGGCGTTTGCGCCGGAGCCCCGAATGTCATTCCTCTAGTCTAGCCCGATATTGCCGCGATGATTCCCCCCCGTGCCATGATCCGTGCGTGCCGGCGTGCGAGCTCCCGCTGGAAGATCGCCGATTCGACCGGCTCGCAGCTGACCGGCAGCGAGGTGCTGCTGCGGTCGCTGGTCCTCCGCCGGATGCTCCGCCGCGAGGTGCTGGCCAACGACGAGCTTTACGTCGGGGTGCTGCTGCCGCCGTCGCTCGGCGGGGCGGTGGTCAATGCGGCCCTAGCGCTCGACCGCCGTGTCACCGCCAACCTGAACTACTCCGCCACCTCGGCGGTGATGAACAAGTGCATCAAGAAGGCGGGCATCCGGCACGTGCTAACCAGCGAGAAGCTGCTCAGCAAGCTCGACCTCGACCTCGACGCCGAGGTGGTGTGCCTTGAGGACCTGAAGGACAAGGCGACCGCCGCCGACAAGCTGCTGGCCGCTGTGGCGACCTACGCCACGCCGGCCGGCCTGCTCGACAAGATGCTGGGGCTCGACCGCGCTTCGGAAGACGACGAGCAGACCGTGCTGTTCACCTCCGGCTCAACCGGCGACCCGAAGGGCGTTGTGCTGACGTACCGGAACGTCGCGACCAACGTGTACGGCATGGGGAAAGCGATCCACCTCACCGAGCGGGACGTGCTGCTCGGCATCCTGCCGTTCTTCCACGCGTTCGGCTACACGGTCACGCTGTGGGGCCCGCTGATGCTCGACGTCAACGCGGCCTACCACGTCAACCCACTCGAGGCGCGGCAGGTCGGCAAGCTGGCCGCGACGCGCGGCGCGACCATCCTGCTCAGCACGCCGACCTTCCTGCGCTCGTACCTCAAACGCTGCTCGGTCGAGGACTTCAAGTCGCTTGAGATCGTGGTGGTCGGAGCTGAGAAGCTGCCGCAGGAGCTGTCGGACAAGTTCGAGGCCAAGTTCGGCGTCCGGCCGATCGAGGGCTACGGCGCGACGGAGCTCTCGCCGCTGGTGTCGGTCAACATCCCGCCGACCCGCGCCATGAGCGACGAGGACGGCTGGGTCGAGGGGAGCGTCGGCAAGCCGCTGCCCGAGGTCGAGGCTAAGATCGTCCACCCGGAGACCTTCGAGCCACTCCCGCCCGGCGAGGACGGCATGCTGCTGATCACCGGCCCCAACCTAATGAAGGGCTACTTCAACGACGACGCGAAGACCTCCGAGGCCGTCCGCGACGGGTGGTACGTCACCGGCGACATCGCCAGGCTCGACGAGCGTGGGTTTATCCACATCACAGGCCGCCAGAGCCGGTTCTCCAAGATCGGGGGCGAGATGGTCCCCCACGTCACGGTGGAGGAGGCGATTCAGGAGTTCGTCGCCACCGACGACGACGAGAGCGTGCTGGCGGTGGTCTCGGCCGTGCCGGATGCCAAGAAGGGCGAACGCCTGGTCGTGCTCCACCTGCCGATGGCCAAGACGCCCAACGAAGTCCGGACACACCTCACACAGCAGGGACTCCCCAACCTGTGGATCCCGTCCGCTGACAGCTTTGTGCCGGTTGAGGAGCTGCCGCTGCTCGGCTCTGGCAAGCTCGACCTCAAGAAGCTGGCCCAGCTGGCGCTTGAGCTGAGCCCGCCGCGGGACTAGCGCGCCACGGGACTAACGCGCCGGGCCATTCCCGATGTCGCAGGCCGCCGATGCCTAGCGCGACGCATCTTCACCCGGCTGCTGCAGCTTGGCGAGCTGGACCGCCTCGTCCGACCGAAGGGTCGACGCCAGCTTGGCCGCGGTCTGCCGGCACAGGTCCGCCAGTTCTAGCCGCGTCTTCTCGTCGACCTTGTCGAGCCGCTGCGTCAAGTTTAGCAGGCCGTCGGGCCGCTGTTCGGCGGTCCGTGAGAAGGTCGAGACAAACTTCATGGTCTCGGTGAAGTTGTGGTCGGCCGACTTCACCAGCAGTGGCTTGAGGGTCTTGGCCAGCAGGTCGGCGCCGACGTTTTCGAACCGGACGAACGAGTCGAGCCGGGCGGTGACGTACGTGCGGCCGTTGGTCTCGCGGCGCGAGGCCGAACGGAGCAGCAGCACGCAGTGGGCGTCGATCGCGTCGGGCATGGGTCCCGCCTGGTAGCGGCCGTCGGCAAACACCACCACGGTGTTGCGGCAGTCGGGCTGGTAGTCGGCGTGCATCACCCGCAGGGCCCCCTCGGCGCCCGCCTGGTCGGCGGCCTGGAAGACGTCGTCGGGGCGCCGGACCAGCGACAGGTTGCTGACGCCCATCAGGTTCCAGACGTTGACCACGACTTCCGGGTGCTGCGACAGGAAGTTGAACACCTCCGGGTCGCAGTCGAAGGCGTGCGTCGGGGACCGTCGGAAGAGGCTCGCCTTGCGGACCACGTACTGGGTCATCCGCTGGTCCTGGCGGGAGAGCTTGGCCCAGGGGATCTCCTTGAGCGCCTGCTCCCTGGCGGACCGGCTCGAGGTCGCCTCTGCCGAGTACTCTTCGGCGTGCGCCGACCCGGCGGCCGCGCAGAGCGCAGCGGCGACGAGCAGCAATAAGATGGCCTTCGGCGTAGCGATACGAACCGTCCGCTGCGCGCAATGCGTCACACTCAACGCCATGAATATCCCCCCGGATGGCGCCCTGCTGAGGCGTAGCGAAAAGGCCGAAAGAATCAAACACGCTGACCTTGACGCATCTGGTAGTGGTTTCGGCGCCCGGCCTGCCAAGCCGTGAGGCAATCCTCAGACCCGTTCCGCCAAGCAGTGCTGGCAGCCAACGCCAACCGCGTGAAACGCCCGGCCTTGCTATTGCTCTGATCCGGTTGGCCCAGCAGAATGCGGCCGAATCTTTTTCGACCCGGCGAGTAATCAATGAGCGAACAACGCCCCCCATCGAAGCTCCCCCGCCTGGCAGTGCTAGCGTGCGGCGTCCTGATGGTGTTGGCCGGCTGGGAGGTGAGCCGCCGGTTCGTGGCTCACGGCATTGCCACCCGGGCAGAATGCAACCCGTCAAACTCCCGCGCCGCGATTAGCGAGCTAGCACAGCTCGGCCCCAGCGCCGTGCCGGCCCTGCTCGACGCGGCTGTCAGCGACGACCGCGAGGTAGCGGTCCCGGCGCGGGCCCAGGTTGAGGCCCTGCTGGACGACTGGGCCTACAGCCGACCCGCGGCGTTCGAGGACCGGTGCCTGGCGCTGATCGAGGGGGTCGCCGACCGCGAGCCGCAGCTGACGCCGTCGGGACGCGTCTGGGCCCGCCGGCTGGGCGACCACGCCTTACGAAAGCTGAACGCCTCGCGCTCGTCGGGCGACGGCTACCTGATCATGGCGGTCGAACGGCTCTACGCCCTGGCCGACCAGCCCCCCCAGTACATCGACCAGCCGCTGCGGGTGCGGCGGATCAGCCCGGTCGAGATCGCCCAATCGCCGGGGGGCGCCCTACAGCCTGCCCCGGCATTTAAGGCCCCAATAGCGCCGCCCAAGCCGCTGGTCGCTGCCGCCGCACCGGAGTCACCCTCGCTGCCCGATCCGCGACCCATCGAGGCCGCGCCTGCCGCCCCGATCTCGCCGGTCGAGCAGCCGATCGCCAGGGGCCCTGCCCCACTCGACTGGCGTGAGCCGACCCCCGACCCCAGCGAAGCCGCCGAACCGCAGCGGCTGCCCTCCGACACAACCGCCGACGGACCCATTGGCAACGTTGCTGCGACACCCCCTGGCCTGCCAACCGAGGTGACCTCGCTCCTCGAGGGGACGCCGGTCGATCGTCTGCGGCTCGTCGAGCAGCTGCTCACCGGCCGCCACGAGAACGCGGCGGAGATCCTGCTCCGCCTGGCGCGAGACCCGGAGCCCAAGGTCAGGCTGTCGGCGATCTCGGCGCTTGGCTCCTCGACGAACCCGCAGCTGACCGAGGCGGCCTACCAGCTCGCCGTGCATGACGAAGACCCGAAGGTCTCGCGGCTGGCGACCGAGCTGCAGAAGCTGCTCCGGTAGCCGCTCGCTGCGTCAACGCGAACGGTGCACCGCGCCGCAGCAGCGTCGGGGCGCCCGCCTGCCAAACAAGACATGCGGCGAAAACGGGGGCCCCATTTCTAAGGCCTTCCCCGCTGCTACCGCACGGTCGAACCGAGCGACGCCACGCGCTGGGCAGTGACGTGCTGCTGCTGGTACTCCGGCATGAAGCCCTGCACGCCCTGCACGCCAACCCGCTGGCCGATGAGCGGCGCCAGGTTAAGGTCCGGGCTGGCAGTGATGAAGCTGACGATCTTGCCCTGCGAGTCGACCAGCGCGTACTGCGGGGCGTTGGGGCGTTTAGAGATCACCGGCCGCAGGGTGCCGATGGCGTCGTAGCCCGAAAGCGGCCCTACGCTGGGGGCGAGTGGCTCGATCTTAGGCGCCGTTCCATCGGCGACGGTCGCCTTGGTCAGCCCGACCTGCGGCGCCAGGCCGCGTGTCGATTTGTAGCGGTTGGCGATGCCGGCAAAGCGGTCGACCCGGGCGGCAAGTTCGCGGACCGCCTGTCGCTCGTTCTCATCGGCGGCCGCGGACAGCATCGCCGCGGCCTGCTGCTCGATCTCTTCGAACCGCCACAGCGTGGGGCGTTCGGCGACCTGGCGGGAGAGCTCAACCTCTAGGGCGGCGAGCCGTTGGGCAAAGCCGCCGCTCAGCTCGAGCGGCGCGGGACGCCGCGTGGCGTCGGCACTGGCGTCGGACCGGGCGACCGGTGGCAGCGGCTTGGCGCCAACGACATCTACCGCGGGCGCAGGGGCGTCGGACTCACTTGCTTGGCCGGTGTGCGCGGCGGCGCGGACCCACGAGTCGACGGGCCCCGTGTCGGTTTGGTCGGTGGGGCCAGCAACCTGCTCGCCCGGCGTGGGCCGGTCGAGGTCGGTGGGGGCGTGCCTCGCGAGATCCTCGCGGCGCACCCAGCGGAACTCACCCGACGGCGGCGCGATCTGCACCCAGTCGACGCCTTCGATCGCTTGCCGCGCAAGCACCCGGACCCGCTCGCCACGGTCGAGTCGCACGTGCACGGCGTCTCGCCGGTCGTGCAGCAGGCTGCCAACCCGGGCGGGCGTCTCGGCGCGGGTCACCTCGGCGGTGCCGTCGTCGAGCAGGCGCAGCGAACTGGCGGGCGCCCAACTGAAGCTGCCTTCCGGCGGCCTGATTGCGCAGAAACCGCCGGGGGTCTCTTCAAACACCTGCACAGAAGCGCCGCTGGGGAGCTCCGCGGTGTCGTAGTAGTGTGGCCCGGGCCCGGCGTAGACCACCGCCGCGTCGGCGTTAACCACGGCGTCGTAGGGGAATTCGCCCCCCAACGCAGCGGTCGACAGCAGCACGGCGGAGGCCGCCACGAGGGCGGTGGTGGTTGTGTTGGCCTGCATGGCGGTACCTGGGGCTTCTCCGGTGCTGTGGGGAGCCGGCGAAAGAATTCTCCTGATTACGGTGGGCTTGTAGGGGATCGGGCGGCGGTGCTCAAGATCAGCGGCGGGGCGCCCGGCTAGTGCTATCACCGCCTGGCCGCTTGCTGGTGGGTAGTTCGGCTCGCTGTTAGGATGGAAGCTAGCACGCCGATTGCGCTGCACGCGACCTTCCGCTCCTTCCTTACACGCCCGTTGTCTATGTCCGTACCGCAGCACCTCGGTCCCTACAAGATCGGAAAGCAGCTCGGCAAAGGCGGGATGGGCGCGGTCTTCGAGGCGATCAACGAGGACACCGGCGAACGCGTCGCGGTCAAGACGCTAGCAGCCGAGCTGGCCGGCGGCGAGGGCTTCCAGGAGCGGTTCCAGGCCGAGATCGAGTCGCTCCGCACGCTCCGCCACCCAAACATCGTCCGGCTGTACGGCTACGGCGAAGAGGACGGGACACACTTCTATTCGATGGAGCTGGTGCACGGCGTGAGCCTCGAGGAGGAACTCCGCCGCGGCCGCCGGTTCGACTGGCGAGAGGTGACCCGCATCGCGATCCAGGTCAGCCGGGCGCTGAAGCACGCCCACGACCACGGCATCATCCACCGCGACATCAAGCCGGCCAACATCCTGCTGGCGGGTGAGCAGGTCAAGCTGGCCGACTTTGGCATCGCACAGCTGTTCGGCGGCGCCAAGCTAACCACCGCCCGCGGCGTGGTCGGCACGGCCGACTTCATGTCGCCCGAGCAGGCCGCGTCCCGCCCGATCACCGACCGCTGCGACCAGTACAGCCTCGGCTGCGTGATGTACGCCCTGCTGGCCGGCCGCCCGCCGTTCCGCGCGAAAGGCCTGCCGGAGATGCTGCAGCTGCAGCGGTACGCCGACCCCGAACCGGTCACCCGCTTCGCGCCCGACACGCCCAAGCAGCTCGAGCGGGTAGTCACGCAGCTGCTCGAGAAGTCGCCCAAGGACCGCTTCCCCAACGCGCTGGCGCTGGCCAAGCACCTCGAGGCGATGAGCCTCGCGATGTCCAGGCCGGTTCAGCCCGACTCCGATTTTCAACTCGCCAATGAGGAGGAGCACCCCCGCGACCCGTCCGAGCTCTCCGAAACGCCCGCGGTGTCGAGCGAGTTCGACTCGTCCGACCTGCACGACTACGAGACCCTCGCGCCGCCCACGGTCGGGCCGGCCGAGGTGTCGCTGGCGATGCGTCCCTCGACAATCGACCTGCCGCCCGCGACGCCGGCCGAGCGCGAGCGCCGGTTCACCGCGGTCGCCGATGAGCCGCTGCTGACCCGCGCCGAGAACCGGGCCCTCTGGCAACTCGTGCTGCAAGGGGTGCTGCTCGCCACGCTGCTGCTCGGGGCCCTGGGGCTGGTGACTTGGTTGGCGTGGCCCCCTTCGGCCGACGAGGTCTACGGTCGCATCACCGCGGCCGCCGACCAGGGCGACCAGGCGCTGTTGGGCGTCGAACGCGACATCAGCCGTTTCCTCGAGCGGTTCCCGGACGACCCGCGGGCGGCCGAGCTCGAGCCGCTGCAGGAACAGCTCGCCTTCGCCCACACCGAACGACGCATGTTCGCCAAGCTGCGGCTCCGCGAGGCGAGCGACGCGCCGATCGAGTCGCTCTACCTGCAGGCCATGCGCAGGGCCAACGACCAGCCCGAGCACGCCCTCCGCGACCTGCAGGCGATCATCGGCCTTCTCAAGCACGCCGAATCCGACGCCGCTCAAGGAGAAGATTCGCGGGCGCTGCTGCAGCTCGTCGAGGAGCAGGCCCGGCGGCTGGAGCGTCGTGTCGAGCGGCGCTCGAAGTCGCAGCTCCCGTTTCTCGAAGAGCGGCTCTCGACCGCCGAGGCGTTGGCCAGCGACGCGCCGTCTGAGGCCGCCGACATCTGCCGTTCGATCCTGCAGCTGTACGGCGAGCTCGACTGGGCCGAGCCCGCGGTCGGCCGCGCGCGGGCGCTGCTGTCCGAAGTCGAGCCGAAGCAGTAAAATCGCCGGTTCGGACGCGCCGCGCAAGTCGCCGCTGCGTTGCCCGCCCCTGTTTTTTCTTACTGACCGGTCTGACGCCGCCATGACGAACCTCAACCTCGCCGCCAGCCACGATGCCTTTGCCCGCGCCAAGCAGCTCATGCCGGGCGGCGTGAACAGCCCGGCTCGAGCCTTCGGCGCCGTCGGCGGCGAGCCGGTGTTCATCGCCAGCGCCAAGGGCGCCCAGCTCTTCGACATCGACGGCAACGCCTACCTCGACTACGTCGGCTCGTGGGGCCCGATGATCCTCGGCCACGCGTACCCGCCGGTCGTCGACGCGGTGCGGTCCGCGGCCGTCGGCGGCACGAGCTTCGGCGCGCCGACCGTCGGCGAGAACGAGCTCGCCTCGCTGATCATCGAGTGTGTCCCCAGTGTCGAGCGGGTGCGGCTGGTCAACTCAGGCACCGAGGCCACCATGAGCGCCCTGCGCCTCGCCCGCGGCTTCACGGGCCGCCCACTGGTGGTCAAGTTCGCCGGCAACTACCACGGCCACGTCGACAGCCTGCTGGTCGCCGCGGGCAGCGCCGCGGCGACGCTCGGCGCCCCCAACTCGCCCGGCGTGACGCCGCGCGCGGCGGCCGACACGCTGGTCCTCCCCTACAACGACCCCGCGGCGCTCGTTGCCGTCTTCGCCGAGCACGGCCCGCAGATCGCCGCGGTGATCTTCGAGCCGGTCTGCGGCAACATGGGGGTAGTGGTTCCGACCAAAGAGTTCCGCGACGCCCTCGCCACGCAGACCAAGCAGCACGGCGCCCTCTTGATCTGCGACGAGGTCATGACCGGCTTCCGGCTGTCGCTCGGCGGAGCGCAGCAGCTGCTCGGCATCACGCCCGACCTCACCACGCTCGGCAAGATCGTCGGCGGCGGCCTGCCGGTCGGCGCCTACGGCGGCCGGTCCGACGTCATGGCCCACGTGCTGCCCGAGGGCAAGGTGTTCCAGGCCGGCACGCTGAGCGGCAACCCCCTGGCGACCGCCGCCGGCGCGACCACCCTCCGCACGCTCCGCGACGAGCCCCCCTACGCGCGGCTCGACGCGCTCGGCGAGCAGCTCCAGACCGGGCTCGACCAGGCCGCGACCGCAGTCGGCCTGCCGCACCACGTGGCGCGGGTCGGCAGCATGGTCACGCTGTTCTTTGTCGACGAGGAAGTCACGTCCTGGGACGTGGCCGCCAGGTGCGACACCGCCTTGTTCGCCAAGTACTTCTGGGCGATGCTCCGCCGCGGCGTCTACCTGCCGTGCAGCCAGTACGAGGCGCTCTTCATCTCAGCCGCCCACACCGAGTCCGACATCCAGCGGACCATCGACGCCGCCCGCGAGTCGCTGGCCGAAGTCGCGGGCGGCTGAGCCAAACGGCAAGGCGATGGAAATCAGCCGGCCGCTTGGCTCTGACGTTTCTCTTCTGCCGCCCGTTTTTCCTCTGCCGCACTGGGCCGGAAGTACTTGGGCGTGACATCGACCGGGTCGGTAGTCTGGCCCGCCTCAACCGCTTTGGCCGCCAGCCGGCCGATCGTTTCGGCGGTTGGGGCCCAAGACTCCTCGGCCGCCGGCGAAACCCCTTCAGGAAGCCGCGCGACGAGCTTCGCCAGCGCCGGCCCGGCAACCCACTCGCCGGGCTTTAGGCCGGCCAGCCAGTCGGCCTGCGGGACGATCTCGACCGGGCCAAGCTCGCCTGTCGCGTCGACCCTGGCGGCGAACAGCTCGCTCCGCTGCGCGTCCATCACCACCCAACCAGCCTGCCCCGGCTCCGCCGCCTGCGCGGCAATGGCCCGCAGCGTGTTGACCTCTACTACCCGACAACCGGCCGCGTAGGCCAGGAGCTTGGCGGTCGTGACCCCGATCCTCAGCCCGGTGAACGAGCCGGGCCCCGAGGAGACCGCCACGGCGTCGAGGTCGATGGCCCGCCAGCCGGTTTTCTGCAGCAACTCGGCCAGGCAGGGGGCCAGGGTCTGGGCCGAGCGGCTGCCCGCCGGCAGGCGCAACCCCACGGCCATATCACCGCTATCGGTGCCCCGGGCGAGTGCAAACAACGACCCAATCCGTTCAGACGTCTCGATGGCGATCAATTTCACGCGATTGGACTCTCTTGGCGCCCCGGCGGCCGCCTTGACCGAAGTAACTAGTGAATCTAGGCTTAAGGGCTCTTGTATCGTTTCAGCACGGCAAGCCGGCGACCTCGGCGAGGACGCCCCGGCAAGCCAACCGGTCGGTATTCTGCGTGACCTCCCTGCAGTCGCACCCCCACCAGCACTTTCCTGGTTGGGGCGGCGTCCCGCGGGGCGGCGGGCCCTGGTCGACCGGACGAACGAGTCCAATTTGATCGAGAACCGCCCGTTGCGAAAGGCGCCGAGGCTTTGAGACGCGCAATCATCAGCGACATCCACGGGAACCTCGAAGCGCTCACCACCGTGCTCGAGCACATCGGGCAGCAGAAAGTCGACGAGATCTTCTGCCTGGGCGACATCATTGGATACGGGCCGAACCCGTGCCAGTGCCTGGACCTGGTGATGAAGCAGACCAAGGTCTGCCTGCTCGGCAACCACGATCAGGCGGCGTTGTTCGACCCCGAGGGCTTCAACAGCGGCGCCGAGCGGGCCATCTTCTGGACCCGCGACCAGCTGGAGAACGGCGCCGGCACGCGGGCCGACATCGACGCCCGCTGGGACTTCCTGGGCGGCCTGCCCCGCACGCACCGTGACGGCCGCTGGCTGTTTGTGCACGGCTCGGCCCGCAACCCGGTGAACGAGTACGTCTTCCCCGAGGACATCTACAACCAGAAGAAGATGGAAAAGCTGTTCAGCCTGATCGACAAGGCGAGCTTCCAGGGGCACACCCACGTGCCCGGCGTCTTCACCGAGAGCCGCACCTTCCTCACCCCGGAAGAGACCGAGTTCAAGTACACGGTCGGCGAGCAGAAGTTCATGGTCAACGTCGGCTCGGTGGGGCAGCCGCGTGACGGCGACCCCCGCTCGTGCTACGTGATCCTCGAGTACGACTCGGCCGACGTCGCCGGCCCGGCGACTGTCACCTTCAACCGCGTCGACTACGACCGCGGCGCCACGGCCGACAAGATCTACAACATCCCCGACCTGGACAACTTCCTCGGGGACCGCATCAAGCAAGGACGCTGATTGCCCCGCCCTCGCTTTCCCTATAGGCGGCGGGCGCCGGACGCGTGTCGCCCCGCTGGGGCTTGGCCCCCTGCCCCGCCGTGCCACTCTCTCACCCCACCCTAGCGTTAGTACCCCACTATGAGGCGGAGCCCCGCAGACCCCCGCCAGCCGCAGGACCAGCGGCTGTTTATCTTCTTGTTGCTCGCGGCGTCGATCGCGATGTTCTGGAGCTCGATGAACCCGCAGCCGCCGGTTCAGCCCGCTGACCAGGCCGCGGCCGAACAAGGCGACGACGCCCAAGCGGAAGGCAATCAGGCGGACAGCGCTCCCGCGCCCGACCGCTCGCCGGGCGACCCCGCCACCGCAGCCGACGCGGAGGGCGACGATCAAGCCGCTGGCGACGCCGAAGGATCGGCCCCCGAGGTCGAGGAAGTCCCGCTGGCCGAACCGCAGAATGTGCTGCTCGGCTCGGCTTCGGCCGAGGGGCCGTACCGGATGCTGATGACCCTCACCAACGAGGGCGCCGCGATCCGCCGGATTGTGCTCTCGTCGGACGAGATCACGGAGATCGACAACCACCACGGCAGCCTCGGCGTCCAGGACTTCTCCGACGTCGCAGGCGGTGTGCGGCTGGATGTCGTGGGCCCCGGCACGGTCGCCCACCAGGCCGGCCTGCGCTCGGGCGATGTGGTCGTAGGCAGCGGCGACTCCAAAGCAGGCAAGTTTGCCACCGCGGCCGAGCTGCTGGCGCTGCTCGAGAAGACCAAGCCGGGCGACAAACTTACGCTGCAGGTCGCGGGCGACGAGCCGCGGACCGTCGAGGCGACCCTCGGCCGGCCGCCGCTCGAACTGGTCCGCCCCGAGCGGGAGAACATCCTGCTGCACCAGGACAAGCTCCCCGCGGAATACGAAGACGTCCCCTCGCTGCTGGTGCAGCTGGTCAGCGTCAACGACCAGGCCGCCAAGAACGCCGCACTGATCGCCGCCAACGAGCGGCTGAAATCCGGCGGCTGGACCGTCAGCAACCAGGACGCGGCCTCGACCACGTTCACGATGCGGCTGGCGGACCTCGGCCTGGAGGTCGCCAAGACCTTCACGCTCGCCGAGGTCCCGTCGGACAAGATCGACGACGTTAACTACCGTGGCTACCACTTCGATTTCTCCATTGAGGTCCGCAACCTCCGCGACACGCCGCAGGAGGTGGTCTACGAACTGCAGGGCCCCAACGGACTGCCGATCGAGGGCTACTGGTACGCCAACAAAATCGGCCGCAACGCCAGCGGCGGCGGCGCCTGGGGAGCGGTCGGCCTGCGGGACGTCATCACCCGGTTCGAGGGGAGCCGGAACCTGCAGATGAGCCCCTCCGGCATTGTCGACGGCGACTACGAACGCTACGGCGACGGCTCGTCGCTGGCCTACATCGGCGTCGACGCCCAGTACTTCTCGATGATGCTGATCCCCCAGAAGCAGAGCCTCGAAGAGATCTGGTTCGACTACGCCAACACCAAGCTCGCCACGCCCGAGCTCGGCAAGCGGGCCCGCGTCACGCTCAACAACCCAACGTTCACCCTTACCCGCACGCCGGTGGTCTTGGCCGCCGCCGGCGACGACCCGGGCGAAGGAACCAGCCGGACCGACACGTTCACGGTCTTCGCCGGCCCCAAACGCCCCGACCTGCTGGCCCAGTACCAGCCCGCCGACGCCGACACCTACACGCTGCAGGGCACGCTCTACTACGGCTGGTTCGACCCGGTCGCCCGGCTGATGCTCGCCATCCTCCACACCTTCTACGCCGTGGTCCGCAACTACGGCGTGTCGATCGTGCTGCTCACGGTCCTGGTCCGGCTCTGCATGTTCCCCATCAGCCGCAAGCAGGCGACCAACATGGTGAAGATGCAAGAGCTCAAGCCCGAGATCGACCGCATCGCCGAAAAGTACAAGGACGACATGCCGAAGCGGACGCAGGCCCAACAGGAGCTGTTCCGCAAGCACAACTTCCACCCCATGGGCGGCTGCCTGCCCATGTTCTTCCAGCTGCCGATCTTCCTCGGCCTGTACCGCGCATTGGCCGTCGACGTGGAGCTCCGCGAGGCGTCGCTCCTTGGCGACTGGACCCGCTTCTGCTCCAACCTGGCCGCGCCCGACATGTTCTTCGACTGGTCCGCCTGGATGCCCCAGTGGGTCAACAACGGCTTCCTGCCGAGCTTTATGGGCATCTTCGCGGTCGGCCCGTACTTCAACCTGCTGCCCGTGGTGACCGTCTGCCTGTTCCTCTTGCAGCAGAAGCTGTTTATGCCCGAGGCGACCACCGAGCAGGCCATCCTGCAGCAGAAGATGATGAAGTACATGATGGGCTTCATGGGCCTGATGTTCTTCAAAGTCCCCAGCGGGCTGTGCATCTACTTCATCACCTCGAGCCTGTGGGGCATCGCCGAGCGGAAGCTGGTTCCGCCCCCCAAGCCGGCTGAAAACCCCGCGGCCTTCTCCAAGCCCGACCCGCCGAAGCGTCTGTCTAACGCCGGCGGCGGCGGGACGAAGAAGAAGTCGAACAACAAGAAGAAGAAACGCTAGGCTACTCCTCGGTGCCCGCGACGCGTGAGCCGGCCGACTTTTGCCCCTGCTGACTTTTGTCCCCAAATCCGACACCGATTCCTAAGGACAAAAGTCGGGCCCCATCGCCGGCCCCAAGGGCCGTTTCACACTGCTATAGAAGCCTCGGCGATTTCCACCTCCGTTAGCGAGGTCCGACTTTTGTCCGATCGTGCGCGCTAGCGCAGACAAAAGTCCGTCCCGCTGGCGACCCCGCCCCAGCAACCGGCGGCGGAAGCCGTCGGGATTGCGGATCGCCAGCGGGACCGCATCGGTCTATTGGGAGCCCTAGCAGCCCCTCTATTGGACCACGCTCAGCGGCTAACTTCGACAAAGAATTGCCGGACGTGGAACATTTTGACCACGTAGGTCTTCAGCAAACTTGACTATCGGTCAAGCCGGTAATCCGACGAGCCGCCGTGGGCTGGGGAGGTGCCGCGAGGCCCTGAGCGAAGCCGTCGTGGAGCGCACGCCTTCTCAACGCAGAGTCGCCGTAGAGAATCGATCAACGAGACGCTGACAGAGGGCGTCGACCAACGATTCTCCGTAGGTCCGACGCCCAAGTTCATTGCGGCCGTGCGTACGCCGGATTACCATCAAGGTCGCCCCCGTAGCGTTCTCTTCCGACGCGATTCAAGCAATGAGTGATGCGATGCCTGCGCGAATTTGCTTACTTCTTGCCCTCGTTCTCTGGCATGGACTCGCCTCGTCCGGATACGGTCAAGAGAAAGCCGTCTTAATCGAGATCACCAACTTCCGTGCGATCAACAAGGTTGGCGCCAGGAGCCACGAGGAAGTTTCCAGGATGCTGCTGGAGGAGCTTGGGGAAAAAGAGTTGGCGGGAGATGTCTTCCGTATCGACTTTGACCGCAAGTCGTCTCCGCCTACGGCAATTGACATGGTAAGGACCCTGCTGGAGGTGGCCTCCCCGACCCCGATTCGGCGCTACGCACATTCGAACCAGCGGATGCGGATCGAGCCGATAGAAGACTTTGACGCCTTCTGCGACGCCATAGATTTCGGCAAGATCCTAGCCAAGGACGACGACCAACGGTTCATCCGACTGCGGGTGGACCCCGCGGCGCTCACGCCGGCCGAGGTGCACCGCCGCGCGCGTGAAGCAGGGAAGTCGAATGTCGTCGAGTTCGATGAGAAGCCGGCTGGGCCTCGGGTAGATCCTCCGATTGGCAATCCCCCGACCAATATCGCCGCCTCCCCCATCAACCCCGATGGCTTCTCCCTCGAAGACCCCGTGGAGTGCCAGTTCAACGGCGTCTGGGTCAGGGGGGTGATGGTTGCGGAGGAAGCGTTCGACACCCCGATTGTGCGATTCGATCAGCCGATGGATTTCTTGCCAGCCCTAACGAGCAAACGGTTCGCCCGAGTGCTCCGGGAGACGCCGGCCGTTATCCTGCCGGTAGATCCTGCCCGGCTGCGTCCCTCTTCGGGGTCGAACGCCCCGGTCGCTACCCGCACCTGGACCGACAAGACCGGCCGCTTCAGCATCCAAGGTTCGCTCGTCACCGCCGACGAGCGGGAAGCAGTGATTCGTCGGGCCGATGGGCGGATCATCAACGTCCCGATCGAGAAGCTATCAGAGCAGGATCAGAGTTTTCTGAAATCGGGCGGCAAGCAGGATCCCGACAATCCATTCCAGGCGTCAGAACCGAGTGTCGCTGCGGGGCCGCTGCGTCCCAACGTCAGAGACGCGGTGAAGGCGCTCCGCAACGAGCAATGGGATTTCGAACCCACGCCATGGAACGGCGGTTCAAGACTGGGGGAGGCGCACCGCACTCGACTCCCCGCTACCCCGCAGGCGAGCCACGCCCTCCACACGCAGGGGAGTTTCTTCCATTCGGACTCCACGGGGCTGGTCGCGATTCAGAGACTCACCGGCGTGCGTGGCGGCAAGAACCGCTGGGTCTTGGACATCATCGCGCCGGAAAAGGCCGAGGTCGTCGCCACCGTGCCGGCGCCGGTAAACTCAACGTTTGCGGACGTACTGCTCGCCGACTCTCTAGCCCTCATACAGCAGGACCGCTTTGGCGCGTTCGACCCGGCGGAGCTCTTTGTCCAACGCATCGTAGGCGACACCTTGCATCACGCTGCGAGCTGGCGACCCTACGGCAAAGGCGTGCACGGCCCCATCGAGTCGGACGTCGAGGGGTCTTGGTTTATTGACCCCAAGCGTGTCATGACGATGGGACGCGAGAACCACCCGCTGGTGGTCTGGGATTGGGAGAGCGCGTCAGCAGAACGCATCTTTACGGTCGGACCGTCGTTTGGCGCGCGCAGCCGTCCGGCACTCGACGCCAGGCGACAGCTCTTCGCGTACAACACGACGTTCGGGATCTCCGTCATCGACCTCAAGAACAACCGCTACGCAGGCGACCTAGTGATCCCCCCCGACTGCTACAGCGGCATCGACGCGATCGCAATCAAAGACGATCAGCGACGCCTGGCCGCCACGGCCATGGGCAGCGTCCTGGTGTGGGACCTGTCGACCGGCGAGCAGGTGCGTCGGTTAACGCGGCCGGAAGTCCACATGACCAAGTCAATCGAGTGGGTTGGGGAGTTCTTGCTTGTCGACGGCAGGTACCTCTACGACGTCGAACGAGCTGTGCTGCTGTGGGAGTTCCAACCAGGCTTGGCCGATCGCGACGGGGCTGTTTCGGTCGCCGGCAGCAGACTCTGGTACTTCCCAGGAAGCGGCGCCCGCAACCGGGACCCGTTCATCGATTCGATTGAGCTGCCGCGTCCCGCGATTGTCGCCGCCGCCGAACGCCTCGGTTCAGCCGACGATCTCATGGTCTACCGGAAGGGCGATCCGATCGAACTCGCGGTTGATATCCCGCCAGAGGTCGAAGGCGGCGACGACGTCCGTAGCGCGATGGAGCAGTCGATCCGCGCCGCCGGCCTCGAGCTCCGGGAGCGAGCCGATACCGTCATCATTGTCGCTTGCGAGCCCCAGCCGCAGCGAACGCTGCATGTCATCGTTGAGAGGAGCCGGAGGGATCAGGCCTCCATCTATATCCTCGACGACGCCCAGTACGACATGCGGCAGCGGATGAGCAGCTCCGACGAACAGATCCTCGACTTCGATGTCGTCTTGTACAATATGAAGATCAGCATCGTGCACAACGGCGAGACGCTCTACACCAACACAATGGGCACGGCGCTTACGGGGCGATCGGTCCTACGGGACGGCGAAACCGTAGAAGAGTCGGTCCGGCGCCGTGCGAAACCTTATCTCAAATGGATCAACTCTTTCTCGGTCCCGTCCTCGATCGCCCGGCCGGGCACGGCGACAAAGAACGGTGCGTACGGCTACACGAGAAGTTCTGTCAACGGCCAACTGGACGACTACTCGGTCTTCGAGTAGCCTCGGCGGCGAGCACGACGGGACGCTCGACGCGGGCGACTGGCGAATGGGACACTACGCCGCCCATACAGCGACGCCAACCGAGGAACGGCCGGGTTCCGACCTCACAGTCTCGCCGTCAGCGGCTCATTCACCGCTAGCGCATCGATTGGGCATGGAAAGCCACCACCGGCGCCGCCACGCCCTTGCAGGGGCGTGCCACCCGCAGGGCCCTTCGCTCTCTTCGTTGCCTTCTGTTCCCTCGCCGGTCGGTATAGAACAGAAGGCAGCGAAGAGAACAGAGACCGCCTGCCATGCTTCCCGATGAAACCGACACCATCGCCGCGATCGCCAGCGCCCGGGGGGCGGCTGCGCGGGGGGTGATCCGGGTGGCGGGGCCGGATGCGGTCCGTGTTGTGGCGGGGCGGCTGGATGAGGACTCGGCGGGCAGGCTGACAGCCGCGCGGCGGCCGGTGCTGATCGAGGGCGGGCGGCTGCGGCTGGAGCTGGCCGGCGTCGACCGCACGGCAGCCGCGGACCTCTACGTCTGGCCCGACCAACGCAGCTACGTGCGGCAGCCGTCGGTTGAGCTGCACCTGCCGGGGTCGCCGCCGCTCTTGGAAGCGGCGCTGCGGTCGCTGACCGAGGGCGGGGCGCGACTCGCGCAGCCGGGCGAGTTCACGCTGCGGGCGGTGCTCAGCGGGCGGATCGACCTCACCCAGGCCGAGGCCGTGCTCGGCGTGATCGATGCCCGGGGCGACGCCGACCTGGCGACCGCGCTGCGGCAGCTGGCGGGCGGGCTGGCCGGGCCGCTGGGGGCCGTGCGGGAGGACCTGTTGTCGCTGCTAGCCGACATCGAGGCGGGCCTCGACTTTGTCGACGAGGAGGACGTCGTGTTCATCGAGCCGGAGGAGACGCTCCGCCGCTTGGGCGAGGCCCAGCAGCACGTCGCCGCCGCGGCCCGCCAGGCCAGTGACCGCGACGCCGCCGGCGAGCTGCCGACGGTCGTCATCGCCGGCCCGCCGAACGCCGGCAAGAGCACGCTGCTCAACGCGCTCGACCAGTTGGCGGGCGTCGACCAGTCGGCCGTGCCGGCGCTCGTGTCCGAGCAAGCCGGCTCGACCCGCGACCGCGTGAGCCGCGTGTTGTCCGTTGGCGGGGTCCGCTTCGAGCTGACCGACACCGCCGGCGAGACCGCAGCGGTAGACGAAACCTCCCTCGACTCCGCCGCCCAATGCGAGCGTGCCCGATCGGTCGAGCACGCGTTGGTGGTGCTCCGCTGCCGGCCGGCTGATGCGGCATCGCCCTCCCCTGCCCGGGCCGCTGTCGCCGGTCAAGAAACCATCGAGCTGCAAACCAAGTCTGACCTGACCGACGCCGCCCCCCCAGCGGGCGTGCTGGCCGTCAGCGCGAGCCGCGGCGACGGGCTGGACGCGTTGCTGAACCAAATTACCGCGGCCGTTACCGAGCTAGCCGGCGGCGAGATGGTGGCCTCGACCGCCAACCGCTGCCGCGAGGCGCTGCGTGAGACCGAGCACGCACTAGGCCGGGCGGCAGAGCTCGTTTCGGCCGGGGCCGACGACCTCGTGGCCCTCGAGCTGCGGACCGCCCTGGCGGGCCTGGGCCGTGTGCTAGGCGACGCCGACAACGACGAAGTGCTCGACCGCATCTTCAGCCGGTTCTGCATCGGGAAGTAGTCCGGGTGTGCCGGTTGTAGGGCCCCCGAAGCGGCCGGGCGGCAAGTAAAACCGATCCTAGCGGAGGTAGCGGCGGCCGACGGGCCGATACTCCCGCAGATGGCGACCACGCGGCCCCCGCGTGCGTCGTCCTGGCCACGACCCCGAGGACGATCCGGTGCCCCTCACCCCCCGGACCCTGCTGGCGACCCTGGTCGCATTGCCCGCCGTGTTTGTCTCGCCCCCGGCGGCGCACGCCGAGGAGCACGCCAAGATGGCGGCGTTGGCCTCGATCCGCGCGGAGGACGCGCTGGCGCACCTCGAGGTCCTGGCTTCCGACGCCCTGGAGGGCCGCCGCGGCGGCTCCCGCGGTGGCCGGGCGGCCGCCGCCTACCTGGTCAAGCAGCTGCAGGAGATGGGCTGGCAGGGGGGCGGGACCGAGGACGATTACTACCAGCCGTTCAGCGGCGGCCGCCGCAACGTGCTGGCGGTCTGGCCCGGCTCGGACGACCAACTCAAGCACGAGCACATCGTCATCGGCGCCCACTACGACCATGTTGGCTACGGCGACCGCCGCACCAGCTTTGGGCCGATCGGCTACATCCACAACGGCGCCGACGACAACGCCAGCGGCGTGTCGGCCGTGCTGGAGTTTGCCCAGGCGGTGGCGCTGCACGAGATCGAGCCGAAGCGGTCGCTGATCATCGCGTTCTGGGACGCCGAGGAGCTTGGCCTATTGGGGAGCCAGCACTGGTGCAACCGCCCCACCGTGCCGCTGGAGTCGGTGCCGCTGTCGATCAATATCGACATGGTCGGGCGGATGCGGGAGGGCCGGCTCGAGGTGAGCTGCACCCGCAGCGGCGCGGGCCTGCGGCGGCTGGCGAGCGTCGCGGCGGACGATGGCGTGTGGCTCGACTTCACCTGGGAGCTGGAGAACAACAGTGACCACTGGAACTTCCTGCAGCGGCGGGTCCCCACGCTGATGCTGCACACCGGCCTGCACGACGACTACCACCGCCCGAGCGACGACGTTAGCCTGATCAACACCGACGGCGTGCGGCTGACATCGCGGTACCTGTTCGACCTGGCGCTGACCGCCGCCGACGCCGACGAGCTGCCGAAGTTCCGCTGGCAGGGGATGAACGAGGGCAAGTCGCTGCAGGCCCGGCGGCAGCGGCCGCTGCCGCCGCTGCCCGAGGGCGCGCCGGCGCCGCGGGTGGGGATCTCTTGGCGGGAGGACGACGGCGAGCCCGGCGCGGTTTTCCTGACGCGGGTAGCCGAGGGCACCCCGGCGTCCGAGGCCGGCTTGCAAGTGCACGACCGGATCCTCCATATCGACGGGCAGCCGTTCGCCAATTCGCGGCATTTCCAGGAGCTGCTCAACGAGCGGCTTGCCGAAGACGCCGAGGAGATCGCCCTGCAGATCGAGCGGCGGGGCCGCGTCGAGCACACGGTGATCAGTGGGATCTCGCCGGCCGGCTGAACCGCCCCGGCGGGCCCAGCCGCCGCGAATGACGCAAACCAGGGCCGCCCCGCGGCTTAGCGGTGAGCCGGGGCGGCATTTTCCCCCTGGATTGCTTGGTTTTGCCAGAGTGGCTGATTATGCTGGACAGAGGCGAGGGGGGCGTCCCCCTCGGTCCGCTCGCCGGAACTGCTGTCCTCCCACGTCGCGTCCGCGGCGTTTGCGTCACTCTGGAGTCCTGAAATGGTTTCCCGCCTGTTTGTTGCTGCGTTCTGCGTCGCTGGCCTGCTGACCCACAGCAGCTGCTGGGCAGCCGAGTCGGTCGCGACCGAAACCTCAGTCGCAGCCCCCTCCGCAATCGACCTGTTCGACGCGATGGACAGCGGCGACGTCGATGTGAAGTTCATCGCCAAGAGCGACCGCGAAGCCAAGGTGATCATCACCAACAAGACCAAGCAGCCGCTGGCGTTGAAGATGCCTGAGGCGTTTGCCGGCGTGCCGGTGCTGGCTCAGTTTGGCGGCGGTGGTGGTGGCGCTGGTGGCCTGGGCGGCGGCGGCGGTGGCGGCGGCAGCCAGTCGGTAGGCGGCGGCGGCGGCGGCGGCGGCCTGGGCGGCGGCGGTGGTGCGTTCAGCGTCCCGGCCGAAAAGACCGCCAAGCTGGAAGTCCCCGTGGTCTGCCTGGAGCACGGCAAACGCGACCCGACTTCTTCGAAGGCCTACGAGCTGCGTCGCGTCGAGGAAGTGGTCGACCGCCCCGAGGTGATCGAGCTGCTGACCGCCTTCGGCTCCGGCAAGCTGAACCACGGCGCCGTGCAGGCGTCGGTCTGGAACTTGAACAACGACCTCTCCTGGGGCGAGCTGTCCCAGAAGCTGACCGGCACGGTCCGCAGCTCCATCCGCGAGCCGTACTTCACCCGCCAGCAGATCTCCACGGCGATGGCCTACTCGCAGGAGGCCCAACGCCGGGCCGAGGCCCGCAAGGCCAGCGGCAGCAGCGAGCACTCGCTCGCCGGCAGCTACTCGGCCAGCGAGGACACCGTTGAGGTGGAGGAGGCCGAGACCGAGGAAGCTGAGGTCGAGGCCGAAGAGGCCGACGTCGAGGTCGAAGCGACCGAAGCCGAGCAGGCCTAGTACAGCCCACGGCGCCAGCCGTGGGGCAAACGGCCCAAACAAGCAGCAAAAGCCCTGAGGGAGCGCGATGCTCCCTCAGGGCTTCTTTGTTTGGGATGCCACGATCGGTCCCATGGCTGGCGCGATGGGCTACTGCGGGATGGCCCTTCTGACCATGGCTGCAATTACGCCGCCTTGGCGAGCGGCCCCTCCCCCGAGGGCCCGTGACGCATGTTCGACAGCAGGTCGCGGATGCGGGCCCGCAGCTCCGACCGCTCGTGGTTCCACCTCACCTCGAGGGACTCGTACTGACCCTGCTGGCGGTCGAGCTCCCGCTCGCGTGCGATCAGCCGCGCGGCCTGCTTCTCGATCTCCTCGTCCCGACGGCGTGACCACTCCAGGAGCTGGCGGCCGTGCTCCTCGAGCCGCGACTGCTCGTCGCCCAACTGCTTGGAGACGCCCTCCAGCTCCACCCGGCGCTCCTCCATCTCACGGAGGGTCTGCTCGTAGTGGTCGCTGAGCCGGGCCCGCACCTGCGCGATCGAACGCGTCAGGCTGGCGGGCGCCAGGGCGCCGGTGAGTTGGGCCCAGGTCTCCTCGGTGGCGAGGCGCATCTCGAGCACCTCGCGCTGCGTCCCCTGGAGCTCGACCTGCAGCCGTTCGAGGGCCGCCTCGCGGTCGTCGATCCGCTCGGCCCGCCGCGACAGCAGCTCCTTGTCGTGGGCGATCTCCTGTTTCATGGTGACCCGCTCCTCCTCGATCTTGCGACGTTCCATCAGGTGCTGCTGCTGCATCGCCTGGCGGTCGGCGTTGAGCTGCGAGCGTTCCCGCTGCAGCGAGCGCTTCTCCTCGGCGAGCATCGCCTCGGCCTCGTCGAGGTGGATCGCCCGGGCGTGCGACTCGTTGCTCTGGCTCTCGGCCTGGGCGATGCGGCGTTCGGTGATGCCGAGCGCCTCGTAGCGTTTGATGGCGAGCTGGATTTCTGCCTGACGGGCGGCCAGCTGGGCCTCGCGTTCGGCGAAGCCGGCGATCTGGTTCTGCAGCTCCTGCTGCTGCGACTCCAGCTCGACCCGCTGCCGCTCGAGTTCGGCCTCGACCGTGGACCTGCTCTTGAGCTGGCCGTTGAGCTCCTGCTGGCGTGCTTTGAATTCTTCCTCGCGGCGCTGGATGGCCTGCTGGCGGCGGTCTAGCTCGGCGATGCGGTCGCCGTGTTTGCCGCGGTCGTTGGTGAACGATTCGATCTCTTGGTACAGCTCGGCCTGCCGGGCGTCGAGCTCTTGTTCGCGTTTGGCGATAGCGGCCCTCAGCTCTTCGAGTTCCCGCTTCGCCCGCTCCGCGGCGGCCGCGTCGGCGCTGGGGTCTCGTTCGCCGCCCGGCCGCTCCTCGACGAGCTGGTTCTGCTCCTCGAACCACAGCTTGGCCGACTCGACCTTGGCCTGCAGGTCGAGCTCGCGGGCGTCGAGCTCGGCGGCGCGGCGCTGCAGCGCGTCCTGCTGCTGCTGCAGCCGCTGGGCCAGCTCGGCGGCGTGCTTGTCGATCGGCATCGACGATTCGAGCTCGAGCGCGGCGGGGGCCTCTGCCACTTCGCCGCCGACGGCCGCCTTCGCGGCGGTCTTGGCGGTCGCGCGGTGGATGGCGTGGGGCGGGTCTACCCGCGACTCGGAGGCCTTGGCGGACTTGTCTGGCATCGAACGCGATTCCCTTCTGCTGGCCGCCACGGGGCGTCGTGCCCGTGCGACCCGTACAAACGGTAAGATTTGCCTATCTTCCGTTTCGGCCAGCCGGCGTCACGGCTTGAGCGAATTGCCGCGTGACCGCGCAAAAAAAAGAGCCCCGCTGCTAGCAAGCAGCGGGGCTCCTGGTCGTTGGTGGCATTATTGGCCGGCCGGCGTAGATTAAGCCTTGGCCGAGTCGATCGCGTCCTGCAGGCGGTTCTTCGGCTGGACGCCGACGAAGCGGTCGACCACCTCGCCGCCCTTGAAGACCATCAGGGTCGGGATGCTGCTGACGCCGTAGCTCTGCGCGGCGCCGGGGGCGTCGTCGACGTTGAGCTTCACGACCTTGGCGCCGCCGCTGTTCTCGCCGGCCAGCTCTTCCACGAGCGGGGCGATCTGACGGCACGGGCCGCACCACGGCGCCCAGAAGTCGACCAGCACCGGCTCGCCGGCCTTCAGTACTTCTGCCTCAAAGTTATCGTCGTTGACTTCTTGAACGCCCACGGTAGTCTCCTGAACTGGTAACCGGTCCGCCTGGCGCCGGACCGCTGGTTTCTAATGACACAAATCTGCTAGTGACTCACTACGGCGTCGGGTGACAGCGGGTTCGACCCCGGCGGGGCCATCGGCCGTAAGTTGTTTGCGTGCAAACGATTGTAGGAGCTGCGGGGCCGCTGTCAACGCTACGGGCGGCCCCCCCGGCCGGTTGGCGGCGGGGCCGTGGCTCCTATACTGCAGGACCTAGGCCGCCCGCTGCAGGCAGGTCCCGCCGCCCGCCCAGGGCAGGACCCAGGCGGCCCCGCGAGGTTCGTTCGCCGTCCCGCTAGATCCGGAGCCCCACCCATGGTTAAAACCCCCAGCACAATGCTGCCGCTCGGCACGCCCGCCCCTGATTTCTCGCTCCCGAACGTCGACGGCAAAACGGTCTCCCTGGACAGTTTTGACGGCTCCAAGGGCCTGCTGGTGGTTTTCATGTGCAACCACTGCCCCTTTGTGATCCACATCGCCGACGAGCTGAAGAAGTTTGCCGACGAGTACCAGGCCAAGGGCCTGGCGGTGGTCGGCATCAGCGCGAACGACGTCGAGAACTACCCGGACGACTCGCCCGAAAAGATGGTCGAGGAGGCCAAGTCCCGCGGCTACAGCTTCCCGTACCTGTACGACGCGACGCAGGACACCGCCATCGCGTACAAGGCGGCCTGCACGCCGGACTTCTTCGTGTTCGACGCGGACAAGAAGCTGGTCTACCGCGGCCAGTTCGACGCCAGCCGCCCGGGCAGCGACATCCCCGTGACCGGCGAGGACCTCCGCGCCGCCGCCGACCAGGTGCTGGCCGGCAAGACCCCCTCCGAGGACCAAACCCCCAGCATCGGCTGCAACATCAAATGGAAGCCGGGCGGCGAGCCGGAGTACTTCGGTTAGCGGGTAGTTGAGGCTCTGCGAACAGCTCGAGATAGCAACCTCGAGGCGTTGCCGCAATCTCTCAGTGAGGGTCGATATGTGCCGCGGTTCGTCCAGCCTCGGCTGCTAGAGATCTGACGGAGCTGCGCGAGGTGTCCGCGTCTAAGAGCAACCGCTGCGGATAACGGTAGGGATCAGCGGGCGGCGGGAGTTGACATTGATCTCACCAAAAACCGCACCACCGCCGCTCCGTTGCATCCCATGGTTCTGCCCGTCTTATTCGTGTGATGCGAAAAGTGACTGGTATTTGGCGGCACGCTCGGTATCGCCAAGTTCATCATAGCATCCAGCCAGTTCACCGTATATGAAGTACGAAGAAGGCTGGCCGTCGGCAGCAATCTGAAACGCTTCTGCAGCTTCGGCGAATCTTCGCTCGTCGCGAAGGATATAGCCAAGGTCTTCCGCGATGTATTGCCTATGGGGCGACAAGTTAAGTCCGTTTCGGAGAATGTTGATACCGACATCAGGGGCAATTCGTGAGTAAAAGAGTTCGTAGACCCCGAAGCAGTCAATTGGGACACCGCAGACCACATCGCCATCACATTCGTGGTGGTATCGAAATTCAATCTCACCGTCGCGCAGAAAGTATGCGTAATCGCTGATGCGTTCAGGAAGGCAGAGGTCCAAGTAGCAATCTTGGATTGTGCCGCCTGGAAGTACATGTTTCGCCTTCACGACGAAAAAGTCACTGATCTCGGATTCACGGAGGACTGCCGCATCGATTGGGTCGAATTCCCAATCGCGAATGTCGTCCGTGTCGGGTTCGAGTCCTTCGACCCGGCCAAAGATCGGAATTTCAGGGTGCTGAGTAAGAGCGTCGATGAATCGCATCGTTGTAAATTCAGCGGCAGAACGGCAGTCGTAACCGGGCACGAACGGAAGACCTTGATTTCAAATGCCGCGTGAATGAGTGCTCCGGTTCACGGCTTTGTTCTGCAGCATTCACGGTTGATTGGCGTACGCGCCGATGGTGTCCAAGTTAAACGCCAACCGCCCATCATTGTAACGCACTAGTGGCGACCAAGAGGTGTATTTTGGCACGTCAAGATGAAATTCAATCGGTGCGATTGTTGAAACTGGTTCCAATTCGAATGTCGAATTTGCGTTTTCATTTAGATGGCGTTGTACTACATCACATTCACGCGCGAGGTCGCCATCGGTAACGGCCAAAATCGCATCAGCGCGTAATTGTGGTGGGTCAGGAAATTTGCCAAGCATTGAAAATGGCGCACACCATTGAAGGACACGAACTGCCTCGCATGCCATCAGCGAAGGAATGGATTCGATTGTCGGCAATGTGTCAAGAGTTTTGCGAAGTGAATCAAAGGTCGCCCATTCAAATACGGGAATTCCGTACTTGGTCTCGGTGAGATACCCCGGCGGCGTGTATTGGCTCGATTTCCACGCACCTTCAAGCATCTTGGTAAACGCCGGAATCCAGACTACGTAATTTCCAACGCGTCGAATTGAGATATACCCGCCGGATTCACACCCCGGAAATCCACAGCAGTCGCAAACCAGCACTTGGGATGGGTCTTCATCGACGCCAGCACGGTCGATATTGTTGACGAGGCAGACGCCGTTTGAATGAAGTGCCTTGGTCGCAAACATTCCCAGCGACGAAGATGTGTAATCGAAGGTCACATCTCGGAGTTCGTAGGATTCGACATACCACATGTTGATGTTGCTGCAGAACTTGTTATTAGACAGAAACTTCTTCAGTAAGAACTGCATACTGAAGAAGGTCTTCAGTATGCGGGTTGACAGGGAGTTCGCGGACATGTATACATAAATACACTACCCGTCAACATCCCCGCAGAGGGCCTCGCGATGGCGCCAGTCTACCGGTGCGACCCGCAGGCGGCAAACGGCGTTGGGTTAACCAATCCACTCAAGTTGCTGGACCGAATGTTGAGTCAAGTTCTCCGCGCCTGAACCAGCCGTCGGGGAGGTCATTTGCGTCGACCGGCGCGGCGAGCATCCTTTCCAAGATCGCGGCGGGGCGCGACACTTCCCTTACCTCCCCTGAACCCGTCGCCTACGGCCCCAGCACTTCCGGCAGCCAGAGCGACAGCTGCGGCACGTAGGTGATGATCAGCAGCGCCACGACCATCGCGATGAAGAACGGGATCATCGGCCGCGCGACCTTGGCGATGGTGGTCTGGCCGACCCCGCAGCCGATGAACAGGCAGGTCCCCACCGGTGGCGTGCAGAGGCCGATGCACAGGTTCACGATGATCATGATGCCGAAGTGCACCGGGTCCATGCCGAGCTCCGTGACGACCGGCAGGAAGATCGGCGTGAAGATCAGCACCGCCGGCGTCATGTCCATGAACGCGCCGACGACCAGCAGCACCAGGTTGATGATCAGCAGGATCACCAGCGGGTTGTCCGACAGCGAGAGCATCGTGGCGCTGATGGTCTGCGGGATGTTCTGGTAGACCAGCACCCAGCTCATCGCCTGGCTGGCGCCGATCAAGAGGAAGATCACCGAGGTGGTGATGCCGGCCTTGAGCAGCATCTGCGGCAGGGCCGACAGCGGCGCCTCGCGGTAGATGACGAAGGTCAAGAGGAAGGCGTACAGTACGGCGATGGCGGCCGCCTCGGTGGGGGAGAACACGCCCCCCAAGATGCCGCCCATCACGATCACGATCAGCAGCAGGCTGGGGAAGGCGGCCCAGGCGGCGCGGATGATGTCGTCGAGCGAGGCCCGCACACCCTCGTGCTCGTCGCCCCGAAAGCCGGTGATCCAGCAGGCCAGCATCAGCAGCAGGCCGGTCAGGATGCCCGGCCCGATGCCGGCCAGGAAGAGCGAAGCGACCGAAACGTCGCCGGCGACCACCGCGAACACGATCATCACGTTGCTGGGCGGGATCATCAGCCCGGTGGTGGCGGCGGTGGTGGTGAGCGCGACGCTGGTGTCGCGGTCGTAGCCGTTGCGTTGCATTTCAGGGAGCATCATCCCGCCGACGCTCGACACCGCGGCGGTGGCCGAGCCGGAGATGGCGCCGAACAGCATGCAGGTGAGCGTGCAGACGTACGCCAGTCCGCCCTGCAGGTGGCCGACCAGCACGCTGGCGAAGTCGATGAGTCGCCGCGCCATGCCCCCCTCGCCCATCAGCTGGCCGGCGAGCACGAAGAACGGGATCGCCAGCAGCGAGAACTTGGCGATGCCGGCGCTCATCTTCTGGGCCACGATGTACCCGGTCGAGACATCGCCCAGCGACAAGATCGCCATGAACGCCGCGCCGCCGATCGCGATCGCCACGGGGACGTTCATCAGCAGCATCGCGAAGAACGCGACCACGATGATGATGATCTGCACGTCCATACGGCGTCAGGCCTGCTGCTCCAATTCGGTGGGGACCGAAGGGGCATCCCCCGGCCCGCCGCCGACGACCTCGGCCCCGCCCGCGATCCGCCACGCGCGGTGCAGCGAGAACAGGCAGATCAACACCCCGCCGACCGGAGCGGCCAGGTAGACCCAGCCCTTGCGGAGCGGCACCGTGGTCATCATCTGGCCCGACTCGAGGGTCTTCGCAACTAGCACGTAGCCGCCCCAGATCAGGGCCGCGGCCGCGAACACCGCGCAGATCAGCGCGACGAGGACCTCCAGCAGCCGCCGGGCGTCGGGCGAGAGCTTTTCGGCCAGCCAGTCGAGGCCCAGGTGCTCCCAGCGGCGGAAGCCAGCCGCGGCGGCCAGGAACGTCAGCCAGACGATCAACGCCTCGGAGACGTCTTGGGTCCAGCGGCTCGGCGAGTCGAGCACGAACCGCGACGCCACGCCCCACAGCACGACCAGCACCAGCGCGCCCATGATGAGCGACACCAGCCCCTCGAGCAGCGCCACGCCAAAGCGTCTCACAGAAGATTGCTCCTGATGGTCCAAGCTGCCCTATTCCTCCGCGATCCGCTGCATCAGCCCGCCCACCTGCGTGCCGTCGTAGCTGTGGTGCAGGTCCTGGACCTTCTCGATGAACGGCGCCAGGTCGGGCACGTGGACTGCGACGCCCTCGGCCTCGAGGGCCTGCAGGACTCGCTTGGTTTCGTCCGACCAGAGCTGCCGCTGCCGGTCGGCCGACTCGTAGGCGGCCTCCTGCAGCCACCGCTGCTCGTCGGGCGACAACGCCTGCCAGGTCTGCTCGCTCACCAGCAGCACGTCGGGCACGCGGGTGTGCTCGTTGCGGGTGAAGTGGCGGCAGACCTCGAAGTGCCGGTTGGAGTAGAAGCTCGGCAGGTTGTTCTCGGCGCCGTCGACCTGGTTGGTCTGCAGGGCGGAGTAGAGCTCGCCCCAGTCGATCGGGGTCGGCGACCCGCCGAGCGCCTCGACCATGGCCATGGCGGTCTTGCTCTGCTGCACGCGGATCTTGAGGCCGACCAGGTCGTCGGGCGAGAGGATCGCGCGGTTGACGGTGTAGAAGCTGCGGGCGCCGGCGTCGAAGTAGCACAGGCCCTTGAAGCCGACCCGCTCGCCGGCGGCGAGCAGCTCGTCGCCGATCGGGCCCTCGAGCACCTTCCAGCAGTGGTCCTCGCTGCGGAACACATAGGGCACGCCCAGCACCGCGATCTCGGGGATAAAGTTCTCCAGCGGCCCGGCGGAGGTTTTGGTCAGGTCGAGCGCGCCCTGCTGCAGCTGCTCGACGCACTCGGCCTCGCTGCCGAGCTGGCTGTTGGCGAAGATCTCGAGGCTGAGCCGGCCGCGCGACTTCTGGTCGAGCGTCTCGGCCATTTGCAGCAGCGCCTGGTGCACCGGGTGCTTCTCGTCCAGGCTGTGGGCCAGCTTCAGCACCCGCGTTGGCGAACCCCCTGGTTCATGGGCATCGTCGGCCGAGCGGAGCACCAACGCAAACGCCAGCGTCGCGCTCAGAACGCCACAGCACAGGCCAACGATAAAGAACGATGTGGCTTTGCCAAACATAGGTCGGAATCGGATTGTCCAAGAAGAGCGCCGCGGCCGCGGCGGCAGCCCCTCTACCTTAAGGCAAACCCACCCGCAGGTGTATGGGTAATCGACCCGCGACGGCGAAAGATCCGCCGCGGGCGTTCGTGGTTGCAGAGCGCGCGCCATCTAGCGCAACGCAAGTGGACAAGTGCGTGGGCTACTTCATCGGGGCCACGTCGACCGTGACCTCCATCGTGTGCCCGCCGCCGCCGACATAGACGCCCTGGATTGGGCAGACGTCGGCGTAATCGCGGCCGTGGGCGATGGTGATGTGGTCGCGGCCGGGGAGCACCGCGTTGGTGGGGTCGGCGTCGACCCAGCCGTCGGCGCCGCAGTACAACGCGAGCCACGCGTGCGAGGCGTCGGCCCCAACCAGCCGTGGCTTGCCCGGCGGCGGTATCGTCCGCAGGTAGCCGCTGACGTACCGCGCGGCGAGGCCGATCGACCTCAGGCAGGAGATTGCCACGTGGGCGAAGTCCTGGCAGACGCCCGCCCGCTGGTCGAACGCCTCGGTGACCGGGGTGCTGACCGTGGTGGCCTGGGGGTTGTACTCGAAGTCCTTGTTGATGCGGAGGTTGAGGTCCCGCAGGGCGTCGACGATCGGCCGCCCCGGCGTGAACGACTTCTCCGCGTACTGCCCCAGCCGGCGGACGAGCGGCGCCTTGGACGAGGGGAACGCGAACTGGTAGGGCCGCATCGGCGCGTCGGGCTCGGCCGCCGGGAGCGCGTCACGCACCTGCTCCCACGGCGTCCCGGGTCCCGGCTCGTCCCGCTCGTCGATCTCGATCTCGCTGGTCGCCGAGAGGGACAACCCGCGGTGCGCTTCGAGGATCGAAAAGTACTCGGTCGGGTTGCCAAAGACATCGGTCCGCTGCAGCACGTCTGACGGGTCGGGCAGGATGATCAGGCGGTAGCTCTGCCGGGTCTGGCCGCGGGTTTCGCGGGGCGACAGGTGCACCAGGTTGTGGCACACCGCCACCGGCTCGCTGTAGGCGTACTTGGTGGTGTGCGTGATGCGGTAGCGCATGGCGGGCGTAGTCGGCTAGAGCGGTGAGAGCTGCCGCGGCGTGCCGGCGTGGACCAAGTACTTGAGTGAGATCGCGTTGGACAGGCTCGGCAGGTCGCGGCTGATCTGGGCCAGCAGCTCGGCCAGCGGCTTCTGGTTGCCCATCTCGTGGGCCTCGGCAAGCGCCTCGACGTCGGCCATGCGGATGGCGTGGCTCATCGACATCACCAGCCGCTGCTCGGCCGCGGCGCCCTGCGCCTCGTCGTCGCTGCGGGGCAGCTTGCCGATGTGCCGCTCGAGCGTGTTGAGCTGGAACGCCACGCTCCGCGGGTTCGACGGGTCGGTCAGCAGCAGGTCGAGGGTCGCCACGAAACGCATGTTCGAGCGGTACCGCGAACGGTAGGTCATGATGCTGTCGGAGGTCTCGAGGAGCGCCTCGAGCATCGGCCGGACGGAGGGCTGGGTCTCGATCAGGCAGGCGGTCAGCAGCTCGACCAGCTGGGCCGCCCGCTCGAGCCGCCGGCCGATGTCCAGGAACCGGTAGAACTGCGTGCGGGTCATGCTCTCGACCACCAGGCCGCCGACGGCGGCCAGGTCGGCGATCAGCTCGTCGGTCGCGTTGATCAGGTCGGTCAGGTCCTGCGGGGCTGCGTCGGGCGCGTTGAACGCCTGGCTCACGCGCAGCAAGAGCCGCCACGCGTCCCGCGACAGGCGGTCGCGTACCTTGGTCGCCGAGTAGAACACCCGATCGACCGACGCCGTCAGCGAGCTCGGCTGCTGCGAGTTGAGCACCTGCGACGGCAGCGACCGGTCGACGTGCGGCAGCAGCTCGCGCATCTCGGCGACGGCGTAGCCCGGCTCGATCAGGCCCTCGTCGGCCAGCGCCCGCAGCAGGTAGGGCAGCTCGACAAGCTGCGTCGGGTCGTCCTCGCCGGTCAGCCGGTTGGCGACCGTGCGGACCAGGCGCGCTTTGGCGTCGGCCCGTTCGAGGTTCCGGCCCAGCCAGTAGCTGTTGTCCGCGACACGGCTGGGCAGCTCGGCGCCGAGACGCACCAACGCCACTGGCTCGTCCTCGTGAGAGAGCAGCGAGATCGGCTCGACCGGCTGATCGCTGGTGATCCAAACGTCCTTGCTCCCCTCGCCGGAAAGGATGGAGGTCTCGAGCGGCTCGGCGCTCGACGTCGTCCGGGCGAGGGCGCCCTCCATCACCTGGAAGCCGCCGTCGGGGGTCGCGGTGGCGAAAGCCCGCAACGCCACACGGCAGGTCTGCAGCCGCCCGTTACGCCAGCAGGGCGCCGAGGAACGCTGAACCCTTTCCTGGGCGATGTAGCCGCGCGGGTCGGCGCGTAGTTTTTCGATCAGCTGCTCGCGGGGCATGTCGCGGAGCTCGACCGTCAGCATGCTCTCTTCGCCCCGCTGCCGGAACGCCCGCTTGAGCAGCAGGCGGTCGACGTTCTGCGTGACGTACTCGAGCGACTCCGGCTCGCCGCACCACCAGGTCGCGACCCCCGGCAGCTTGAGCTTCTCGCCCAGCAGCGCCTGGCAGAGCCGCGGCAGGAAGGCCATGAACACGGGCGACTCGACCAGCCCGCTGCCGAGCGGGTTGGCGACCGCCAGCGACCCTTCGCGCGAGGCCTGGATCAGCCCCGCCACGCCGGCCGGCGATTCGCCGCCCAGCTCCAGCGGGTCACACTGATCGCTGTTCGGGCGGCGGATCAGCACGTCGATGGGCACCAGCCCCTCGAGCGTCTTGAGCCACAGGCGGCGTTTCCGCACGGTGAGGTCTTCGCCCTCGACCAGCACGTAGCCCAGGTACCTGGCGAGGTACGCGTCCTCAAAATAGTTCTGCTGGCCGGGGCCCTGGCTGAGGATCGCGATGCTCGGGTTGCGGACCTGCTGCGGCGCGATGGCCTGCAGGCTCTCGCGCACGCGGGCGAAGTAACCCGCCAGCCGCATCACGCGGCAGTCGCGGAACGGCTCGGGCAGCATCCGCGAGACAACGATCCGGTTCTCCAGCGCGAAACCGATTCCCGAGGGCGACTCGGTGCGGTCCGCCAGCACCCACCACGACCCGTCGGGGGAGCGGCCCAAGTCGGCCGAATACAGCTGCAGCATCTGCGAACGCGCAACCTCGGGCGACTTAAGCGGCAGCAGGTAGCCCGGGTGACCGTACAGCAGCTCGGGAGGCAGGACGCCATCGCGCACCAGCTTCTGCGGCCCGTACAGGTCCTGCAGCGCGAGCTCGAGCACCTGAGCCCGCTGGGCGAGACCTGTCGAGACCTCGGACCATTCACGCGACCCGACCAGCAGCGGGAACGGGTCGAGCATCCAGGGGCGTTGGCGGTCGTCCGCCGCGCCGTGCGGGCTGTACGCGACGCCGTTGGCATGAATCAGCCGCTGCGAACGGGCCCAGCGGCGTTTGAGCTCGAGCGTGCCGAGTCGTTCAAACTGTGCGGTAAACGCCAGCCAGTGGGCGCGGTAGCCGCCGCGGGGGTCGATTAGCTCGTCGTAGGCGCCGGCGACAGGTCGGTACCCAACCAGCGGAGAAACATCGGCGGCCTGCTGGTTGACGAGGCCACCGGGTTGAGTCTGCCGCTGGCCTTGCATCAGGTTCCGCCGCGCCGTAGATCAAGCGTGAGTGGGAACTCTGGATTGGTTTCCACAGGCGGAATTCTAACAGGGCCCGGGGTGTGGCCAAAGCTGAAAAACCGCGTCGCGCGTCGGCTTTCGGCTTCTAGGGCGTTGACTGGGAAGGTTGTAGGATTGTTGCCTCCGGGGTGGCCGATATGGTACTGGCAACCGCCCATCGAGCGGTCCATCCACGAATCGACCAGGTCGAAGACCAGCGGCCCGTGTACCGGGATCGTGGGGTGCAAACAACTTGGCGGCTGCCACGCGCGGTACCGGACACCCGCGACATACTCGTCCTCGACCCCGGTTGGGTGGAGCGGCACACGGCGGCCATTGCAGGCGAGCACGTACCGCGGATCGGTCATGCCGCTCACCCTGGCTTCCAGACGCTCAATCGACGAGTCGACGTAGCGGGCCAGCGCCCCGCCGCCCGGCTCCTCACCGAGCACGTACCACGGCTCGATCGCCCGCCGCAACTCGACGTGCACGCCGCGTTGCGTGAAGCGGCCGATCACCGGGAACCGGAACTCCCAGTGGGCCGCGAACCAGTCCCGCTTGATCGGGAACCCGAGCTGGTGCATCTCGTCGGTGACGTCCTGGAAGTCCTGCCAGATGAAGTGCGGCAGCATCCAGCGGTCGTGCAGCGTGGTGCGCCACGACACGATCGGCTCCTCGTAGGGCGTCTCCCAGAACCGCGCGACCAGCGCCCGCAGCAGCAGCTGCTGGGTCAGGCTCATGCGGGCGTGGGGCGGCATCTCGAACGCGCGGAACTCGACCAGTCCGAGGCGGCCGGTCGGGCCGTCGGGCGAGAACAGCTTGTCGATGCAGAACTCCGACCGGTGCGTGTTGCCGGTGCCGTCCACCAGCAGGTGACGGAACAGGCGGTCGACCAGCCACGGCGGGACCTCGCGGCCGGCCTGGATCTGCTCGAACGCAATCTTCAGCTCGTACAACGAGTCGGCCCGGGCCTCCTCGACCCGCGGCGCCTGGCTTGTCGGGCCGATAAACTTGCCCGAGAAGATGTACGACAACGACGGGTGGTTCTGCCAGTACGCCAGGAAGCTCTTCAGCAGGTCGGGCCGCCGCAGCCACGGGCTGTCGGCGACCGACTGGCCCCCCATCACGACGTGGTTGCCGCCGCCGGTGCCGGTGTGCGAGCCGTCCTGGTCGAACTTCTCGGTGCCGAGCCGCGTCTGCCGCGCGTCCTCGTACACGCCAGTGGTAATCTCAACCAGCTCGTCCCAGCTCTCGGCCGGGTGGACGTTGACTTCCAGCACACCGGGGTCGGGCGTGACCTTGATGTGCTGCAGCCGCGGGTCGTGGGGCGGTGTGTAGCCCTCGATCACGATCTGGGTGTCGAGCGACTCGGTTGTGTCTTCGATCGCGGTGATCAGGTCGAGGAAGACCTCGAGCCGATCGAGCGGCGGCAGGAAGATATGCAGCACGCCGCCACGGGCCTCGATGCAGAGCGCCGTGCGGATAACGTCGGCCGGGTCGTTGTAGTTGGTGTCGGCCTTAAAGACGTTTTGGGGGTTGTAGCGGTCTTCGGGGTCCTCGGGCATCTGCTCCGGGTGCGACGCGTCACCGGGGCCCCCTGCGCCGTTCCAACCGCCGCCCGAGCCGTTCGGGCCCGACCCGCCGCGGCGCCGCAGCGCGCTGAACGGGTCGGCGTGGTCGCCCTCGCCGCCGCCAGCAACGGCAAGTGCGGGCTGGGCGTGACGCCGGCGGAGCGTCTCGTAGCGGGGCAGCTCGGCGAGCGCCTCCATCGTGTCGCGTTCGAAGTAGTCGGTCGAGGTGGTCGACTTGCCCGTGTACAGCAGGCTCTGCAGCGGCAGCCGGTAGCCCATCGGCGAGTCGCCCGGGAGCAGGAACATCTCGTCCGCCCGCACCACCCACTCGCTGCTCTGCCAGCAGGGCTGCGACTCCCACCAGCGGAACTGCAGCGGCAGCGCGACGCCGACCGTGCTCGACAGCCCCTGCTCGAAGATGCGGGCGATCCGCTCGCGTTCTTCGACCTCTTCGATCTTGGAGTCACGCGGGTCGACGTTGGCCGGCAGCCGCCGCTCGCGCCAGGCGTAGTACATGGCGTCTTCGTAGGCGTCGGTGACGTGATCGGCGTTCACGCCCAAACGCTCGGCCAGCGCGCGGCCGAACCGCTGCGCGTCGGCCGCCGTGTGGCCGAGGTTGACGCCGTCGGGTGCGAAGAGCGCGTCGTTCTTCCAGATCGGCTCGCCGTCCTTGCGCCAGTAGCACTGCATGGACCACCGCGGCAACGACTCGCCGGGGTACCACTTGCCCTGGCCGAAGTGCAGCAGGCCGCCGGCGCCGAATCGCCGCTTCAGCTTGAGCAGCATCTCGTTGCCCAGGCGACGCTTGTTGGGGCCGACCGCCGCGGTCTGCCACTCGTCGCCGTCCATGTCGTCGATAGAAACAAAGGTCGGCTCGCCCCCCATGGTGAGCCGCACGTCGTGCTGATTGAGCCGCTCGTCGACCTTGTGGCCGAGGGCCTCGATCTCGCTCCATTCTTCCTCGGTGTACGGCTTGGTGACCCGCGGGTCCTCGTGCACCCGGTTGACCGACATCTCGAAGTCGAATTCGACGTTCTCGCACTGATCGTGGGCGCCGGTGATCGGCGCGGCCGAAACCGGGTGCGGCGTGCACGCCAGCGGGATGTGGCCCTCGCTGGCCAGCAGGCCGGAGGTCGGGTCGAGCCCCACCCAACCGGCGCCCGGCAGGTAGACCTCGGTCCACGCGTGCAGGTCGGTAAAATCGGCCTCGGGACCCGAGGGGCCGTCTAGTGACTTCTGGTCGGCGACCAGCTGGATCAGGTAGCCGGACACAAACCGCGACGCGAAGCCAATCTGACGCAGCACCTGGCACATCAGCCAGGCCGAGTCACGGCACGAACCGGTGCCGAGCTCGAGCGTCTGCTCGCAGGTCTGCACGCCCGGCTCGAGACGCACGACGTAGCCGACCTCACGCTGCAGACGCTGGTTCAGCTCGACCAGGAAGTCGATGGTCTTGCGGGGCCGGCGGTCGACCGTGCCGAGCAGCGCGTGCATCCGCGGCCCGGCCGCGTCCAGCGACATGTACGGCTTCAGGTCCCGCAGGGTGTGCTCGTCGTAGTGGAACGGGAACTCTTCGGCGGCCGGCTCGGTGAAGAAGTCGAACGGGTTGATCGACGAGAGCGACGCCACCAGGTCGACCTCTACCGACAGCTTGGTCGCCGGCTCCGGGAAGACGCACCGCGCCTGGTAGTTGCCGTAGGGGTCCTGCTGCCAGTTGAGGAAGTGGTTGTCGGGCTGAACCCGCAGCGAGTAGCTGAGGATTGGCGTCCGCGAGTGCGGCGCCGGGCGCAGCCGGATGACCTGCGGCCCTAGCCCAATCCGCTCGGAGTAGGTGTAGGTAGTCTTGTGGTGCAGCGCGACGTGGATGCTCATCGGTAGGATTGCTCGCGAGGGGAGACCCGCTGCCGCACGCCTCCCCAGTCTGGGGGGACCGCCGCCGCGGGTCCGGGCCGGGCCGTCAGGCCTGGCGTTGGGATTGCAGGATAGGGGTCTTCGTATGATCGGCAGGAGACAGGAAGTCTGCCTGCAAAGCTTCCCCAATCCCATTCAATAGGAGTTGGAAGCGATCGATATATTCGTGCAATCCCTCGCGTATGACATCCTCAATGGCGGTGTAGTCCATCTCTGACCGCAGTCGACCGGCCAGCTGCTCCGTCCGACAGGTGAACGTCCCCGGTCGGCTGCCGGTGATCTCGCTGACCGAGTCCTGCGCGCGCATCACACAGAAACGCATCGAGCGGGGAAAATCTCGGTCGAGGATCAAAAAATCGGCGACCCGATCCGGCACAATCCGACCGTGCACCCGGCGGTACATTGTCAGTGCACTGGTCGAGCGGAGCAGCGCGTTCCAGCGCACCAGGTCGAGGGCGGAGCCGACGTCATTAATCGAGGGGAGCAGGTGGTAGTACTGGACATCCAGGATGCGCGACGTCTTGTCGGCCCTCTCGAGCAGCCTTCCGACCCGCGAGAAGTGCCAGGCCTCGCCGTGGGACATCGTCGTGTAGGTGTGCCCGACCAGCGCGTGGCTGTTGAGCTTCACGGCGTCGCAAAACTCGTTGGGGTCGTGCAGGGCGGCGCCCGACTTGGCGACCGACTGCACCATCAGGTAGAAGCGGTTGATCTGCTCCCACATCGGCGCGGTGATCGAGTCGCGGGCCGTGCGGGCGTTCTCCCGCGCGGCGTTGACGCTGGAGAGGATCGAGTTGGGGTTGCGGTCGTCGAACGCTAGGAACCGCAGCACCGAGTCGCGCTCGCCCTCGCCGTACAGCTCCTTGAACAGCTCGTGGTCGCCGGTCGTGTAGACGAGCGGCGCCCACTGCAGCGGGTTGTCCGATTCAGCGCCAAGGGTGATGTTGAAGTTGACATCGATGTACCGCGCGACGTTCTCTGCCCGCTCGATGTATCGGCTCATCCAGAAAATAGAGTCGGCCACGCGGCTTAGCATGTTTAATATCGCTCCGCCAGATAATTCTGGGTCCGCGGGGGCTTTTCCCCCGCGGCGAGATGCAGTCCGGCCGCCATCGGCCGCAACAGTTCTGTCTGGCCGCCGTCGGCCGAAGCTCCCTAGTTTCGCAAGACCCAGGTGTCTTTGCTACCACCTCCTTGGGAGGAATTTACTACCATCGAACCGGCGTTGAGCGCCACGCGGGTCAACCCGCCCGGCATCACATAGACCTCCTCACCGGCCAGCACAAACGGACGCAGGTCGACGTGCCGCGGCTCGAGCCGGTCGCCGATCAGGGTCGGAACGGTCGACAGCTGCAGCATCGGCTGGGCGATGTAGTTCCGCGGGTTCGAGCGGATCAGGTCCACGTAGGCGGCCCGCTGCTCGTCGGTCGCCTGGGGGCCCATCAAGATGCCGTAGCCGCCCGACTCGTTGGTCGGCTTCACCACCAGCTTGTCGAGGTTTGCGAGCACGTGGTCCCGCTGCTGGGGGTCCCCGCACAGGTAGGTCGGCACGTTGTTGAGGATCGGCTCCTCGTCCAGGTAGTACTTGATGATCTGCGGCACGTAGGCGTAGACCGCCTTGTCGTCCGCGACGCCGGTGCCCGGCGCGTTGGCCAGCGCGACGTTGCCGGCCCGGTAGGCCCGCATCAGGCCGGCGACTCCAAGGCACGAGTCCTTGCGGAAGCACTCCGGATCGAGGAAGTCGTCGTCGATGCGGCGGTAGATTACGTCCACTCGGTGCAGGCCATGAGTCGTGCGGAGGAAGACCACGTTGTCGACCACGGCTAGGTCGCTCCCCTGCACCAGCTGCACGCCCATCTGCTGAGCCAAGAAGGTGTGCTCAAAGTAAGCGGAGTTGTAGACGCCGGGCGTCAGCACCACTGCCAGCGGTTGGTGGGCCGACGGGGGCGCGACGCTCTGCAGCGTCTGCAGCAGCTTCTCTGGGTACTCCTCGACCGGCGCGATCGACACCCCGTGGAACACCTGCGAGAAGCTCCGCTTCATCACCTCCCGGTTTTCCAGCACGTACGAAACGCCCGACGGGCACCGCAGGTTGTCCTCGAGGACGTAGATCTGGCCGTCCTTGTCGCGGACCAGGTCGACGCCGTTGACGTGGCACCACGCCTTGTGGGTGGGGCTGAAACCCTCCATCTCGGGGCGGTAGGTCTTGGAAGTGCGGAGCAGTTCCTCGGGCACCACGCCGTCCTTGATGATCCGCCGCTCGTTGTAGACGTCGTCGATAAACAGGTTGAGCGCCATGACGCGCTGCCGCAGTCCGGCCTCGATCGACGACCACTCGGCGCCATCGAGCACCCGGGGCATGATGTCGAACGGCCAGACCTTCTCGACGCCATCTTCGTGCCCGTACACGTTGAACGTGATGCCCGCGTTGCGGAACTGCAGTTCGGCGGCCTGCTGGCGCCGCCCCAATTCGTCGGGGCCGATCATCTGCAACCGGCGGTAGAATTCCTCGCACGCGGGGCGGGGCTGCCCCTCGGAGGTAAACGTCTCATCAAAGCCCTGGGCCTGATACTGCATGAATGGTTGCGGCCTCGTTGGGAGATCGTACTAGCTTGAACGCGGCCTCGCACAGTTAGCTGGCACGCGGCGCCGCGAAAATGGGCGACTTCGGTAGCTCGCGGACTTAAATCTGTCGTTTATTGATCGATTTTCGGCTGGGCAAATACTGCCCACCCTCATGGAGGTGCAACTGCCATGCCGCGGCACAGAGCGTCGCCCCTGCCAAACACCCGCGTGAACGCCCCCCAACTGGGGGAAGCCCTCTTACGCGCTGAATACGCCTCAACGGTTATCGCTTCCTAGTGTGCCATGTCAATCGCTCCTCTCCCCAAGTGCAGCCGATTCCTCATCAGAAAGCGTGGCGGGCCAAGAGAGTGGACGTTGATCAACCAACTGAGCCCGCAAGTCAGCCGCGCGAAGTCCGGCGTCGGATCAAGAATGGGCAGTGGTCTAACAGGAAGGAACTAGGCGATGAAACACAACACCCTCAGCAGACGCCACCAGACCGGGCGTCAGCTCTGCATGGCGATGAGGCTAATCGGCGTCTCGGCCTCCTGCCGGCGGCCCAGCGGCGGACGCACCGGCAGCCGGACCCCGCTGCACCAAGCGAGCACGCGCGTCGATCGTAATCTCAGCTTGCCGCGGGTTCCTCGCGTCGACACCGCTGGCGGATGACCTGCCATGCTCGACGCGCAGCTAGCGTGACGCGGCGCTACTAGGCATCTTCGGGCGTTCCCGAGACCGACGGCTGCCATTCGCCAGCGACCAACTGGTTGAAAGACGCCTCATCCAAGACCTTCACGCCGAGCTTCTCCGCCTTGGCGAGCTTGCTGCCGGCTTTTGCGCCGGCCAGCAGGTAGTCGGTCGACTTCGAAACGCTGCTCGCGGTCTTGCCTCCACGCTGGAGGATCGCCTCGTGCGCCTGGTCGCGGGTGTAGCCTTCGAGCGTCCCCGTGACGACAAACGTCAGACCACCCAGCGGGCCCGCCGCTTCCGACTCGGGGGGCGCCTCCTCGGTTGTGTTCAGTCCCAGGCTGGTCAGGTCGGCGGCGGTTTGCTGACCGTACTCGCTATGGAAAAAGTCGTGCACGCTCTCGGCGATGATGTCGCCGACCTCGTTGATTTCGGCCAGCTGCTCGACGGTCGCCTGGCGCACGGCCTCGAGCGAGCCGAGGCTCTGCGCGATAACCCGCGCCACGGTCGTGCCGACGTGGCGGATGGCGAGGCCATTGAGCAGCCGAGCCAGGCCGCGTGACTTGCTCACCTCGATCGCGTTGACCAGGTTGCTGGCCGACTTGGCGCCGACCCGTTCGAGCTCGACCAGCTGCTCCTCGGTCAGCCGGTAGAGGTCGCCGAAGGTTGTGACCAGGCCGGCGTCGAGGAGCTGATCGATCAGCTTCTCGCCGAGCCCGTCGATGTCCATGGCAGAGCGGCTGGAGAAGTACATCAGCCGCTCCCGCATCCGCCCGGGGCAGCTCATGTTGGGGCAGCGGATGTAGACGCCCCCCTCGTCCTTCACGAGCTCGGTCCCGCAGCGGGGGCACTCGGTCGGGAACGGAAACGGAGCGAGGTTTTCCTTGCGGAGGTGCTTCTCAACCCGCACCACGTGCGGGATGATCTTGCCCGCCTTCTCGACGACGATTGTGTCGCCGGGGCGGATGTCCTTGCGTTCGACCTCCTCGGCGTTGTGCAGCGTGACCCGGCTGACCGTTGTGCCGGCGATCTCGACCGGCTCCAGCTCGCCGTACGGGGTCACCGCCCCGGTCTTGCCGACGTTGACCTTGATCTCGTGGATTGTGGTGACCGCCTCGTACTTCTCGAACTTGTAGGCAACCATCCACCGCGGACTCTTGCTGGTGGCGCCGAGCCGGGCCCGCTGCGCGAAGCTGTTGACCTTCAGCACCAGGCCGTCGACCTCGAAGTCGAGCTCGTGCAGGCGTTCGATGAGCTGCTCGCAGTGTTCGGTGGCCTCCTTGAAGCTGCCGAACCGCTGGACCATCGGCGTCGCCGGGAGGCCCCACCGCGCGATCGCGGCGAGGAAGTCCATGTGGTTGTCGACCGGCAGGTCGTCGGTCTGGCCGACTCCGTGGGCAAAGAAGCGGATCTTCCGCGCCGCACAGACCCGCGGGTCGAGCGTCTTGATGGCGCCGGCGGTCAGGTTGCGTGTGTTGGCGAAGGTCGCCTCGCCGGCGGCCGTGCGTTGGGCGTTCAGGGCGACCAGGTCGGAGTTGGTCATGTAGACCTCGCCGCGGACCTCGACCACGTCGGGGTAGTCGTCGCCCAGCAGCCGCAGCGGCACGCCCAGCACCGTGCGGGCGTTGTGCGTGATGTTGTCGCCGACGCGGCCATCGCCCCGCGTGGCGGCCCGGGTCAGCCGGCCCTGCTCGTACAACAGCGAGATCGCCACGCCGTCGATCTTGAGCTCCACGACCCACTCGATCGGTTCCCCCCCCTCCTCGGAGTCCCCTTCGGCGGCGAGCAGCTTCTGCACCCGCTCGCCAAACTTCTGCAGCTCCTCCTGGCTGAAGGTGTTATCCATCGACAGCATCGGCGTGACGTGCTCGGCCGGCTCGAGGTGCGGCGCGGGCTGATCGCCGACCCGCTGGGTCGGGCTGTCGGGCGTGATCTTCTCAGGGTGCGCGGCCTCCAGCTCCTTGAGCCGGTGCATTAGCTTGTCGTAGTCGTGGTCGGCCACGACCGGCTTGGCCTCAACGTAGTAGAGCTGGTCGTGCTGGCGGATCTCGTTGCGTAGCGACTCGATTTCGCGGTCGGGATCGGCGGCAGGGCTGGGCATGGACGGCGGCTGCTAGCGGGGGAAGAGACGGTGATTTTGCGTAGTTGGGGGCGCCGACGAGGTGGTGCCGGACGCCGGGAGTGCTTATCTTACAGGATTGCCCTCTGAGCCCGCACTCCCGCTATGCCGACCGCAAAAGCCAGCAACGCCACGAACGGCGCCGCCGCCCCGGCCGCACTCGACGTCATCCGCGTCCGCGGCGCCCGGGACCACAACCTGCGGGACATCGACCTGGAGCTGCCCCGCAACCAGCTGATCGCGTTCTGCGGGGTCTCGGGCAGCGGCAAGACCACCATGGCGATCGACACGCTCTACGCCGAGGGCCAGCGTCGGTACATGGAGAGCTTCTCGACCTACACACGGCAGTTCCTCGACCAGCTCGACAAGCCCGACGCCGACGTCATCGAGGGCCTGCCGCCCGCCGTGGCGGTCACCCAGAACCAGACCAGCCGCTCCAACCGCGCGACGGTCGCCACCGCGACCGAGATCGCCGACCACCTGCGGCTGCTGTTCGCGCGGATCGGCCGCGTGATCTGCTCCGGCTGCGGCCAGGAGGTGCACCGCGACTCGCCCGAGAGCATCGCCCGCTGGCTGCAGGACCAGCCCGCAGGGCGGCGGGGCATGCTGGCCTACCCGCACGAGACCGACTCGCCGACCTGGCGCGAGGAACTCGTCGAGGCGGGGTTTGTCCGCGCGATCATCGGCAGCCACACCTACAACCTCGACGACCCTTCCGTGCGCGACCTGCCGACCGGCGGGTCGGTGCTGGTGGTGGTCGACCGCCTGACCACTCCCGGGACCTCCGAGGGCCGGCTGACCGAGTCGATCGAGTCGGCCCTGCACCACGGCGCCGACCACTGCCAGCTGCTGCTCGAAACCGACAACGCATCCCCGGCCGCCGGCGCCGCGGATATCGACGGCCGCCGCTGGCAGGTTTTCCGGTTCGGCCGTTCGCTGCACTGCGGCGTGTGCGACCTGTCGTACACCGAGCCGTCGCCGCAGCTGTTCAACTTCAACAGCCCGCTGGGCGCCTGCCACGAGTGCGAGGGTTTCGGCAGCATCATCGAGACCGACATGGGTCTGGTGGTGCCCGACCCAACGAAGTCGCTCCGCCAGGGCGCGGTGGCGCCGTGGAACTCGCCGTCCTACCTGCACGAGCTCGAGGAGCTGATCGCCCTGGCGCCCGACCGGGGGATCCCGCTCGACGTGCCGTTTGCCGAGCTCGCGCCCCAGCACCTCGACGTCGTGCTGCACGGGTCGCCGGAGCACGAATTTGGCGGGCTCGACGGCTTCTTCCGCTGGCTCGAACGCCGCAAGTACAAGATGCACCTGCGGGTGTTCCTCAGCCGCTGGCGGTCGTACCGCGCCTGCGAGGCCTGCGGCGGCTCGCGGCTCAAGCCGGACGCGTTGGCGGTCCGCATCGGCGGCAAGAACCTGGCGGAGGTTTGCGGGCAGACCGCCGGAGCCGCCCTCAACTTCCTCACCTCGCTGCCGCTCTCCGACACCGAGCAGCAGGTCGGCCAGGTGATGCTCAACCAGGTCCGGGCGCGGCTGGAGTACCTGGTCGAGGTCGGCCTCGCCTACCTGCCGCTCGACCGTTCGCTCCGCACGCTCAGCTCGGGCGAGAGTCAGCGGGTCGCGATGACCTCGACGCTCGGCTCGAGTCTGGTCGACATGCTGTACGTGCTCGACGAGCCAACCGCCGGCCTGCACCACGTCGACGTCAAGCGGCTGACCGGCGCCATCCACCGCCTGCGTGACCGCGGCAACACGGTGATCGTGGTTGACCACGAGGAGGACGTCATCGCCGGCGCCGACCAGGCGGTCGAGTTCGGACCCGCCGCCGGCGTCGACGGCGGGCGGATTGTCTTCCAAGGTCCGCCGGCTCGGCTCTGCGAGACCCCCGACAGCAGCACCGGCGACTGGCTCGCCGGCCGCCGGTCGATGGTCCCTGGCGGCCAGCGCCGCGCCGCCGAAAACTGGGTCGAGCTGACCGGCGCCAGCGGCAACAACCTCCAAGAAGTCGACCTGCGGGTCCCGCTCGGCGTGCTGTCGGTCGTGACCGGCGTGAGCGGGGCGGGCAAGAGCAGCCTCGTGCTGCAAACCCTCTACCCGGCGCTGGTCGCGTCGCTGGGCAAGGAAAACGGCCGCTCGGCCGACCAGTCGCCGCTGCCCTACGCTTCGCTGTCGGGCTCGGCGCACATCGACAACGTGGTGCAGGTGGACCAGCAGGCGATCAGCCGCTCGCCCCGCTCGAACCCGGTCACCTACATCAAGGCGTTCGACCCAATCCGAGCCGTGTTCGCCGAGCAGCCCGACGCCCAGACGCTCGGCCTGACCAGCGGGCACTTCAGCTTCAACGTCGAGGGGGGCCGCTGCGAGACCTGCCAGGGCGCCGGCCGCGTCGAGGTCGACATGCAGTTCCTGGCCGACATCACCATGCGGTGCCGCGAGTGCGACGGCCGCCGCTACCGCCCCGAGGTGCTCGGCGTCAAGTACCGCGGCCGCGACATCTCCGAGGTGCTCGAGATGTCCGCGCAGGAGGCGTTCCGCTTCTTCCGCGGGCACAAGAAAGTGCAGCAGAAGCTCAAGGTGCTGCTCGACGTCGGCCTCGGCTACGTGCCGCTCGGTCAGCCGTCGAGCACGCTGTCGGGCGGCGAGGCCCAGCGGCTCAAGCTGGCCGGCTCGCTGGCGGGCAAACAGACCGGGCGCTCGCTGTTCGTCATGGACGAGCCGACCCGCGGGCTGCACTTCTCGGACATCGTGCGGCTGATCGACTGCTTCGACGCGCTGCTGGAGGTCGGCCACTCGCTGCTGGTCATCGAGCATAATGTGCAGCTCATCCTCGCCGCCGACCACGTGATCGACCTCGGCCCCGGCGCCGCGGGCGAAGGGGGACGCATCGTCGCGACCGGCACGCCGGAGCAGGTCGCGAAGAAGCCCGACTCGGCCACCGGCCGGTCCCTCGCCGAGGCGCTCCGCAAGAACGCCGAGGCCGTTCGCGAGCTCGACGATGAGTAGCCCGCCCTTCGACCGCTACGCCAAGCAGGTCCGCTTCGCCCCGATCGGCGAGCAGGGCCAGCAGCGGATCGCCGACTCCAGTGTGCTGGTGGTCGGCTGCGGCGCGCTCGGCTCGGTAGTCGCCGAGTCGCTGGTCCGCAGCGGCGTCGGCCGGGTGCGGCTGGTCGACCGCGACTTCCTCGAGCTCTCGAACCTCCAACGCCAGACCCTCTACGACGAGGAGGATCTGGCTACAGGACTTCCGAAGGCGGTGCTCGCCGGCCGCCGGCTGGCGAAGATCAACAGCCAGGTCGCGGTCGACGCCGTGGTGGCGGACGTCACGCACCACAACATGGCCGAGCTGGCTGCTGGCGTCGACGTGATCGTCGACGCGCTCGACAATTTCGAGACCCGCCTCCTGATCAACGACTACGCGGTCAGCACCGGCACGCCGTGGGTGTACGGCGGCTGCATCGGCGCCGAGGGCCAGGTGATGGCGATCCTGCCGGGCGAGACCCCGTGCCTGACCGCCCTGGTTCCCGAGCCCCCCGCGCCCGGCGAGTCGCCCACCTGCGACACCGCCGGCGTGATCGCCCCCGCGGTGAACGTGGTGGCGTCATTCCAGGCGGCCGAGGCGCTCAAGCTGCTCTCCGGCGCCCGCAACGCCGTCAACCGCCGGCTCACCTCGATCGACCTGTGGCGCAACCGCGTCCGCATGCTCGACGTCTCGAAGCTGCACGCCGATGGGACCTGCCCGACCTGCCACGAGCGAGAATTCCCTTGGCTCCGCGGCGACCGCGGCAGCCAAGCCGTGGTGCTCTGCGGCCGCAACGCCGTGCAGCTCCGCGCCGCCGTACCGGGCGACGTCGACCTCGACGCGCTGGCCGCGCGGCTCCGGCCCGCCGGCCCCGCGACCGTCAACGCCTTCTTGCTGCGGCTACAAGCTGGCGTGCACACGCTGACCCTCTTCCGCGACGGCCGCTGCATCGTTTCCGGCACGGACGACCCGGCCAAGGCCCGCTCGCTGGTGGCGCAGCACCTCGGCAGCTAGCCGGGGAAATCCCGTCTCGAGTGCGCGACTGCTTGACCCGCGGCAAAGTTGAAGGCGGAACGGGAGCCGGTTCGCCTGAATGGCTCCCCCACTCCCCTCAGGCGCCAACCACCATGATTCCCCTGCGATGCTGCGGCCTGCTTCTCGCAACGCTTGCCGCCACTTTCCCAGCTCCCGCGAAAGCAGCCGAGCGGCCGAACGTAATCGTCATCATGTCGGACGACCAGGGCGCGGCCGACGCGGGGTGCTACGGCGCAACCGACGTGCAGACGCCGGCGCTCGACGCGCTCGCCGGCCGCGGCGTGCGGTTCACGCAGTTTTACTCCGCCGCGCCGGTCTGCTCGCCATCGCGGGCGGCGCTGTTGACCGGCCGGTACCCGTGGCAGGTCGGCATGGCGGGCAACGGCTCGCCGCCGCCGAGCGAGGAGCACGACAACTCCGACGCGTTCGGCGGCCGGGGGCTGCCGGTCGACGGGTTCACCATGGCCCGGATGTTCCAGCAGGCGGGCTACGCCACCGCCCACATCGGCAAGTGGCACCTAGGGATCGGCGTCGGGACCCAGCCGCTGCAGCAGGGGTTCGACTACTCCTTCGGCTTCCTCGGCGGCTGCATCGACAACTACTCGCACTTCGACTACTGGGGCGGCCCCAACCGGCACGACCTGTGGGAGAACGGCCGGCGGGTGCGGCTGCCGGGGAAGTACTTCCCCGACCTGCTGGTCGACCACGCCGCCGAGTTCATTGACGACCACGGCGACCGGCCTTTCTTCATGTACTTCGCCATCAACGTGCCACACTACCCCTACCAGGGCGAACCGAAGTGGGTCGACTACTACCAACAGCAGGGAACCCCCTACCCTCGGAACCTCTACGCCGCCTGGCTGTCGACGCTCGACGACCGGCTGGCGGCGCTGATGAAGCACCTGGACGATCGCGGCCTGCGCGAGAACACCGTCGTCGTGTACCAGGCCGACAACGGCTACTCGACCGAGCAGCGCGCGCACAACGGCGGCGGCAGCAGCGGCCGGTACCGCGGCGCCAAGTTCAGCCTCTTCGAGGGGGGCACGCGGCTGCCGGCGGTCCTCTCCTGGCCCGGTCATCTCCCGGAGGGCGAGGTCCGCGACCAGCTGACCCACGGCTGCGACTGGCTGCCGACGCTGGCCGAGCTGTGCGGCGTCGAGGTTGACGCCTCACTGCCGCTCGACGGCGAGAGCCTGGTCGACGTCGTCCGCTCGGCCGACGCGCCGACCCCGCACGACGCCGTGTGCTGGCGGTTCCAGGACCAGTGGGCCGTCCGGCAGGGGCGGTGGAAGCTGATGCACCAGCCGCGCGGCTACGATAAGTCGCCCCAGCCCGAACTCGTCGACGGCAAGTGGTTCCTCGCCGACATCGACGCCGACCCAAGCGAGGCGACCAACCTGGCGGCCGACCACCCCGAGGTCGTCGAGCAGCTGCGTAGGCTGTACGAGTCCCGCTACGCCACCAACCGCGGCGACTGACCCAGGGCATTCCCCGCGTCAGCCGACTGCCGCCGTCGACTCTCCGGCGAGGCGTTGCTCGAGGTTGTCAAACGATCCGGTCCAGCCCATCGTCATCCCGGTGCGTTCGGACGTGAACGCCTGCAGCTCCGCGGCGGTACGCGCGCCCTGAGGCGTGCTCGCCACCGTGACGCGGGTGCGATTGGGGGTCTCTGCGGCGAGCGAGATGGAGGTCAGCAGCGTGGCCGGGAACTCGGGCGACATCGGGTGGCGGCCCGGACTGCCCTGCTCATCGCAAAACGACTGCGTGTAGGCGATGCGGGTTGGGGGCTCGACCTCGAGGTACTCGAAGCACGCGTAAATAGTCGGCCGTTGGTCGCCAAACATCTTATTCCGAGCCGAGCCGCCGGCGCGGATGTCGGCCTCGGCGAACTCCATCTGAAAGCCGGCCGGGGGGAGCCACGCGGCGAGCTGTTGCGGGTCGGTCCAGGCGGCGAACACGGCGTCGATCGGCGCCTCGACCGTGCGGTTGATGACGAACACCTCGTCGCCGCTCTGCTGCTTCTCGACGTACTCGGCCAGCCGGTCCCAGGTCGAGTTGCCGTTGGCCTGCTTGATCATCTTCTTGATCTCGGCGGCCGCCTCGGCCGTCTCGAGCGCGAAGGTCATCTCCATCCGGGTTTGGCCCTGCTCCTTGAAAAACAGCACCGTGACGCGGAACAGCGGGGGCCGGTCGTCATTGCCGCCGTGGTCGTAGACTAACTTCTCGTGTTCCACGACCTCGTAGTACAGTGTCCTGTTCTCGTAGTCCGTGCCGTCGGGCCCGTGCATGGTGTACGACCAGTGCCCCCCCGGCCGCAGGTCCTTGGAGTGGGTGGTGATGGTGAACCCGCGCGGGCCCCACCACTGGGCTACCTGCTCGGGATCGGTCCAGGCATCCCACACCAGAGCGACCGGCGCGTCGTACACCCGGTTGATGTAGATCTCATTTGCTTTTTCGTCCGTCGCTTTTTGTTCGGGGGGCATTTTTGTTGCTCTTTTCTTGTTCGGCCTGCGCGGCGGTTACCGATTTGAGGTACTCGTCGAGTCGGTCGAGGCTCTCTTCCCACAACTGCCGGTACTGCTCGAGCCACTGGTTGACGTCCTGCAGGGCCTCGGGCTTGAGGCTGCAGGGGCGCCGTTGGCCGTCGCGCGACTTCTCGACCAAGCCGGCCTTCTCCAGCACTTTCACGTGCTTGGTAACCGCCGGCAGGCTCATCTCGGTGAGGAACGGCGCTGCCAGGTCCGAGACGCACGCCTCGCCCTCGGCTAGGCGTGCGAGCATCGCCCGGCGGGTCGGGTCGGCGAGGGCCGAGAACTTCTGGCTGAGCAGGTCGGGCATGATGAACCACTTAGTTAATTAACCTATCGGTTAACAATACCGCCGGGTTGAGGGCCTGTCAACAAGACCCGTTCTGGCAGTCACCCCACGCGTGCTCGACCGCATGACGGTCTGCGTCGAGCGGGACCAGCCGACAAGCATGCTACGTTTGAGAGATAACAGTAACGTTGCCCGGAACCCACCTTCTACCCTGCCGACCGCCATGCTCGCCAAGCTGTTTCTGGTGTCGTTCGCGTTCCTAGTCGGCTACGCGCTCTTGATGTACGCGTTCTGGGCCCATGACCAGGCGATGCCCGCGTTCTGGCAGAGCCTGTGGTTCTGGGGCCTGTACATCGCGGTGTTGGTGGCGCCGCTACGTTGGACCGGCTACGACGACTCATGGATGACCGACTTCGGCGGGCACGACGGCTTCGACCTCGGCGACGACTAGACCCATCCTCTAGGGCCACTCGGCAGGGCGTTTGTCGAGGAACGCCTGCAGCCCCTGCTGGGCCGACTCGGTGGTCCGCGCAGTCGCCGCGGCGATGGCGCCGCTAGTGAGCTGGGTCTCGAGCTGCTCTCCGATAGTCTCCAGCAGCAGCCGCTTGGTGAGCTGCAGCGACTCGGGCGCGCCGGCCGCGCACTGCTTGGCGATCTCGAACGCCCGGGCCCACAGCAGGTCGTTCGACACCAGCTCGTGGTAGACGCCCGTGCGGTGGGCTTCGACTGAGGTGATTGGCGTGCTGGTGAGCATCAGCCGCGACGCGGGGCCCGCGCCCAGTCGGTAGGCGAGCAGCGGCGCCTCGACCCCGGCCACCACGCCCAGCCTCGGCTCGGGGAAGCCGAACTCGGCCGCGGGCGCCGCGACCACGATGTCGGCGGCCAGCACCAGCCCGGCGCCGGCCCCGACCGCGGGCCCGTTGACCGCGGCAATAATTGGCTTAGGCAGCCGCAGCATCTCGAGCAGCAGGTCGCGGAGCTGCTCGGCCTCCTCTCCCCAGCGGGCCAGGTCGGCCATCGGGTCGGCGCCGCCCGCGACCATCTCGTTGACGTCCCGCCCGGCGCAGAACGCGGTCCCCGCGCCGGTCAGCACCATTGCCCGCACCTTCCGCTCTTGGTGCACGTCGGACAGCGCCAGGCGGAGGTCTTCGATCATCGCGCGGCTCAGCGCGTTCCGCTTCTGATGGCGATTGATCGTGACGGTCGCTACCGGTTCGTCAACGCGGATCTCGATCGCGTTGCTCTGCATAATCATCGCAAGACACCTGGAGTCATACGGCATGGGGTCTGACGCTACCGGAGCGTCTGCCGGCTAGTTTAGCCACTCCGCCGCCGGCTTGATATCGATCGACCACTCGAGCAGCTCGGGCGGCAACTGCGTCGGCCACAGCTTGAGGGAGGGCCGCACCGCCGGCGGCCCGCCGACCACCTCGACACCGAGCTCGGGGCCTCCGACCTCGAGCACCGCAGCAAGCGCGCCCACCGCCGCGGCCAGCCGGTCGCGGCTGGCGTGGCGTAGCGGGATCACCGCAAGGCTGCCTGCGAGCTCGGGCCAGTCGTCGCCGTCGCGGCACGCCTGCACCACCGGCGGCGCTTTGGAGAGCGCGGACCGCAGCCGGCTGGCGGAGTGCTCGTGCCGCAGGGCGACGCACAGCTCGGCCTCGTAGCCGGCGACATACATCAGGTTCAGCTCGGAATGTGTCGTGGGCGAGGGGGACGGCCGTCCGGCCTCTTCCCATTCGGCCATCGCCTGTTTTGCCGCGTCGCACAGCGGTTTGGCGCCGTAGAAGCAGACAGCGCCGTTCGGCTCAATCTCGGCCTGCAGCGACTCGAGCTGTGACCAGTCGGTCTGCTGCAGCGAGTGAGCACACAACCCGCGGGAGAAGCAGGCGAGCACGCCGCCAACACCACGGGCGACCGCGCACTCAGGTTTGGCAAACGCGTTCCAGGCGGCCGCCTCGGCGAGGGCGGTCGGATTCTCGTAGGCAGTCAGCACGAGCCGGGCGCCCTGCTTCAGGGCCTGGGCAGCGGGCCGGGGCCCCAGGCCGGCAATCGCGGAAACCGTCTTGGCGTTGAGCTCGGCGAACCGCTGACCGGTAGTTTGGTGCGCCAGGTCGGTGTGGAGCATCAGCTCCTCGAGCCGGTCGAGCACGTTCTGGCCCCGTACGACCGCCACCCGCAGGTCGGCGTTGCCGGTTTCGACCAGGGAGGCCGCAACGGCGCCGGCCGCCTCTACCGGGTCCTGCCCCGCCAGGCTCGCCAGCACCCGCAGCTGCGAGTCCATGTAGAGCCGCGGGCCTACCGTCCTCACCGCCTGCGCAACCGGACCCTGGGCGGCCGTGAAGGCCGGCCCGGCGGCGCTCTCAGGGGGGAGCGGTCCGCACCCCAGCATGAGGACGTCGCCGCCGTCGAGCTGACCGGTCGGCGCCGCGAGCGACGCGACCCGCAGGTCTTGGTACTCGAGTCGCAGGCCGGGCATTTGGCGTTTCCTTTTTGCAGCAGGCGTTGCCGTGGGGCGACGCTGTTCATTTTTTGAATCACGCAACGGGTTCGGCAGGCCGCGTCTGGGCGCCTCCCCCAAGATCGCAACCGCCAACCCACAAACAGTTTACGGCGAGCAGCCTGCGCAGCGAAGCCTCCCCTGGCGCCGCCGCTGCATTAAGGCCGGGCGAAGCAGCTCATCTCCCGCACACCGAGAGGATTCGCCAGTGCCCAGCAGCCGCAAGACCCCGTCGAAGTCCCGCCCCACCTCGTCCCGCAAGGCGAGCGTCAAGCGTCCCGCCCGCCGCAAGAGCAACGACGATTCGCCGCAGCTCGCAGGCGACGTCGAGATCGTGGACGTGAGCCTCGACGAGCACGAGACCGGCGAGTCGGAGTCGCACGTCGACGACCCCGTGCGGATGTACCTGATGCAGATGGGCGAGATCCCAATGCTCGACCGCGAGGCCGAGATCAACGCGGCCAAGGAGATCGAGTACACCCGCACCCGCTTCCGCCGCACCATGCTGTGCAACGACTACATGCTGCACGGCGCCGTCGAGCTGCTGGAGAAGGTCGAGAGCGGCGCCCTGCGACTCGATCGCACGATCGAGATCAGCGTCACGAACACGGTCGAGAAGAAGAAGGTCCTCAAGCGGCTGGCGCCGAACCTCAAGACCATCCGCCACCTGCTGACCGAGAACACCGCCGACTACCTCAAGGCGGTCGACGGCGCCTCGACCCCGGCCGAGCAGCGTGCCGCCTGGCGCCGGCTGATCTGCCGCCGCAACAAGGTGATCCGCCTGGTCGAGGAGATGAACCTGCGTCTGCCGCGGCTGCTGCCGATCATGGACCAGCTGCACGAGATCGGCCACCGCATGGCGATCATCAAGGAGCAGCTCGCCGAGCCGAACCTGACCCTCGGCCCCAAGCACCACGAAGAACTGCGTCACGAGCTCCGCTACCTGATGCGGATCACCCAGGAGAGCCCCGCCACGCTGGCCCACCTGGTTACCCGCTCGGTCACCCGCCGCGCCGCCTACGACGCCGCCAAGCGGCGCCTGTCCGCCGCCAACCTGCGGCTGGTGGTCTCGATCGCCAAGCGGTACCGCAACCGCGGACTCTCGTTCCTCGACCTCATCCAGGAGGGCAACACCGGCCTGATGCGGGCGGTCGACAAGTTTGAGCACGCCCGCGGCTACAAGTTCTCCACCTACGCCACGTGGTGGATCCGCCAGGCGATCACCCGGGCGATTGCCGACCAGAGCCGCACGATCCGGCTGCCGGTCCACATGATCGACACCATGAGCAAGATCCGCGCGGTCACCGCCGAGTTCCTGCAGGAGTTCGGCCGCGAGCCGAACCCGGAAGAGGTCGCCGAGCGTGCCGGCCTGTCGCTGGAAGACTCGCGGGTAGTCCTGAAGATGACCCGCCAGCCGCTGTCGCTCGACCAGCCGGTCGGCGACCACGAGGACAACTACTTCGGCGAGTTCATCCAGGAGAACCGCGAGGACGACCCGCTGTACGACACCAACATGGAGATGCTCAAGCGTCGGCTCGAGGACGTGATGGACGACCTCAGCTACCGCGAGCGGGAGATCATCAAGCTCCGCTACGGCCTTACCGACGGCTACAGCTACACGCTGGAAGAGGTCGGCAAGATCTTCTCGGTGACCCGCGAGCGGGTGCGGCAGATCGAGTCGAAGGCGGTCCGCAAGCTGCAGCAGCCGTACCGCAGCCGCTCGCTGGCCGGCTTCCTCGACGGCGTCGAGCCGATCGTCGACTCGCTCTAAGCGACCGTTTCGTGGTACGCGAAGCAGGCAATCTCTAACCTCGCCAACTCGTCGGCCGTTTCGCCCGGCGAGTTTGGCCGGCGCAGCGGGTCCTTCGCCAGCAGCCGGTGCACCAGCGAGGCGACCGCCTTGGGCGTGCCGGGGGCGGCCGACTCGATGCTCTCCGACTTGGCCTGGCGGTGCAGCGCGATCAGCTCCGCCGGCTCGTCGGCCGCGAACGGCGGGCGGCCCGCCAGCAGCTCGTAGATCGTCGCGCCGAGGCTGTAGAGGTCGCTGCGGCAGTCGGCCGTGCAGGCCGAGGTGACCATCTCGGGTGCGATGTAGTTGAGGGTCCCCACCACGGGGCGCGAGGCCCAGCACTTGGCCTCGCTGTGGGTCTGGCAGAACCCCAGGTCCAGCAGCGTGACGTGCCCGTCGGGGGCGATGAAGATGTTGCTCGGCTTGACGTCGGCGTGGATGACGCCGGCCTGATCGTTCAGCGCGGTGAGCGCTTGGCAGACCTGCCGGGCGATCCACAATGTCTGCGGCAGCGAGGTCCGCACGCCCCGCTTCAGCCGGCTGGCGAGGGGCTCGCCCCGCAGGCACGGCATCGCGACGTAGAACGGCGGCTGGGTGACCTGCGCACTGAGCACCGAGACCAGGTTCGGGCTGCTCGCTTGGCGGCCGACCCACGCCTCGCGGCGCATGGTCTCGATCGCGGTGGGGTCCTGCCACCACTCGCGGCGGAGCGCCTTGATGGCGTACGTCGGGGCGGCCTCCGGGTGATCGGCCGGCCGGGCCTGGTAGACCCGGGTCAGCGGCCCCTCGGCTAGCACCTGCGTCAGCTGCCAGGGGCCCATCCGGCCCACCATCTTCCGCCGGCCGGCGCCACCAAAAATCGTTCGCGAGGTTGTCGTTTGAGCAGCCGTCATCGAGCGCGGACTTTCTGAAAGGAATACACACACCTGACGATCAAATCGGATAGATCGGCTGGCGAATTGAGGAGAGCCGTGCGTTACGGAAAACAGTTGTCACACTGGGAGGACCAGGTAAAACTCGCGGCCCCTCTTGCCGCCGCCGTTGTGACCCACTCGGCGGCTGATTACGATAAACGGTTTGCCGTGCGGCGTGCCCGCCCCCGTTCCCCTCTCACTTCTCCCCGCGTATCTCCCCGATGCTCCGCTGCTCGATCTTGCTGCTCGCGGCCTGTGCCGCGGCGTCATGGCAACCCGTGAGGGCGGACTCGCTCCGCGTGCTAGCAGTGACGGGGCGGGAGATCGAAGGGGCCGGGTTCGAGCCGATTAACTGGATCAAGGGCGAGTTGTCGCACGACGGCGGCGTGTGGGCGCTAGCCGAAGGTCCGACGGAACCATGCGGACAGTTCACCTGCCAGATCGCTCCGGTGCAACTGCTCCGATTCGACGCCACCGGCGCTGGGCTGCTGTCTGCTCGAATTGGCGAGCGCGACAAGTCCCTCTTCGGAACGGGGCAGATCTACCAACTCGCTACCGACAGCCAAGGCCGGTACGCTGCTTATTCCGCCGGGACCCCCACGACGCCCACAGAACTCTGGTCGGTTGATCGGGGCCCCGCTACTCCTGCCTTGGTGGCGACGTCCGACGAGCAGCTGTTTATCGACAACCAATTCGCTCGTGAAATCGGCGTCGGCCATTCGGGCGAGGTCTACTACAGCGGGCAGTTTCAACCGAGCCAAGCGACCTCAACGCAACAAGACACCGGCATCTGGCGGGTCCGTAACGGGGAAACCGATGTCATCGCGCGTGAGGGCTCGCCCGCTCCCGCAGTCCCGGGCGCGCTGCTGGGGCCGATCGGTTCCCACAGCCCGTTGATTATCTTCGGCTCGAATCCCTCCGTCGCGACCTTCTCAAGCAGCCGCGGCGGGGTCGCGTTCCGAGCCGAAATCGAAATCCCCGGGTTCGAGTTCGTCAACGAACGAGGTCTATGGGTCAACCGTGGCCAGGGGACCGAGCTAGTCACACGCGCCAGCCTAGTGGCGCCTGGAACTGAGAACGGAAACGTGTTTGCACCCGAGTCGAGCTTCTCGCCCTTCGCCGTCAGCCAGGCGTTCTCCGAGCCGCTGATCACGGACGCGGGCGACGTCGTGTTCGCCGCCAACCTCCGCAGCGGCGGCAATGGCTGGGACGGGCTATGGCGCTCGTCTGTCGGGGGTGGACTCGAAGCAGTGGTTACCGTACACGACACCGTAGACGACGACGCCCGCCCCGACGAGCGTGCTGCATCCTACCGAGACATCGACGGGTTCGCCGCCGCCAACGCAGGCCATGTCGCGTTCACCGGCGAGATGCGAATGGAGAGCATTGCCGAGGACGAGTTTGGCTACGAGTACTCGGTTTACGAAGAGCAGTACGGCGTCTGGCTCTCCACCCCTGGTGCGGGGTTAACGCTGATCGAAATGACCGACAACGATACGCAGGCCAGTGACGCGACCTACTTGGATCCTGATCTCCGGGTCAACTCCGCCGGGCAGGTCGTGTTCCGCAGCAACTACTACGGAGAAGAGACTCTCCGCGTGCTGACCGCCACCGGGCGGGATGGCGAAGTCGTACAACTCCTGGAAACGGGCGACACATTCGACGTCAGCGACAACACAACGCCAGACCTACGCACGGTCTCAGACCTTAGTTTCGCCGACCTCGACGACGCCGGTCGCGTCCTCATCCAGGCGTGGTTTGAGGAGGGCGGGTCCGCCTTGATCGTCTCCGACGCGGTCGCCGCCCCGTCGATCTTTGGCGACTACAATGGCGACGGCCAGACCGACGCGGCCGACTACGCCGTCTGGCAATCGACCTACGGCGCGACGGTTCGGGTCGGCGACGGGGCCGACGGCAACCTCAATGGCGTGATCGACGCCGGCGACTACGCGTACTGGCGGGACCGCTTCGCGGCGGCTGGAGCAGAGGGCCTGGCCCTTGCCGCGCCAGAGCCGGCCGCGATTGGTCTGCTCTGCGCAGCCGCGGGAATCGGGCTGTGGGGCCGCGGGCGGGCCTTTCGGGGCTAGGGGAAACCGGCCTTCTCGCCGCCCTAGGGAGCTTTTTTCTACAAAATCTCCGCTCGCAATTTGCCTGGTCGCCAACCGTAACCTATTCCTTTACTGGCGAGGCAAGTTCTCGCTGACCTTCCTTCTCTCTTCTTCCTGCCTTCTCTTACGTCTTGTCCCTCCCCAGAGGGGCTACCGATAAAGGCAAACCCGTCGTGAGGCGGGGACGCAAAGCCATGGGTCTTGAGCGCGGCTGCCCGCCGCGCCTTCCAGATCGCCAGGCCGCCGGACAATCAGCCCCAGAGGCGGATTGCTACGGAGCGACCCATGAGCACTTCTCTTGCCCACGTCTTGTGGATTGGCCTCGCTAGCTGCCCGTTCCGCCTCGCTCGCCGCGATTTCGCGCCTAGTCCTGACGCCACGATCTTGCCCGTCGTGACCCAGCAGGACCGTCCGTCTTTGCCCACGGACCGCAGCGGGGCTGCCCGGCCCTCGTCTGCCCGCGGCGACTGAGTTTGCTGCCCCTGTTCGCTCTCCCCGCTCTGGGGCGGGTTCGTCTGGCGACCGATATAGTGGTGTCCCCCATCATTCGGAAACCGGCGGATCCGCCCCACCTTTATTTGCTGGGGAGCCGATACGCTCCCCAGGCGGGCCGTCCGCTGCGGCCCTGCCCCGCCGAGCCCGCTTTTTGCCCGGCAGATTGGGCCTTTTTCGCCGGCCCGCTGTCCGCTAGACTGTGTGATTCGAAATCCCCCGGCCGCGGCGACTTGCGCCGTGCCGGTTTGGCAGTTAGCGAGAGCGTCTCCCGTATCCGCCCGCCGGCAGACCAGCCTTGGCGGGCAACCGAAGCGAGCAAACCGATCATGGCCAAGAGCACTGGCAAGAGGAAGAAGAAGGTCGAGTCCGTGTTCCTCGTCTGCGAGGAGACCGGCGACTACAACTACACCGTGCGTCGCAAGCTCGGCGGGGAGAAGCTGAAGCTGAAGAAGTTCTGCCCGCGTCTGCAGCGGCACACGATCCACAACGAGAAGAAGAAGTAGCAGCCGCCGGCCCGGCTGCTGCTGGGCGCGGATGGTGCTCTCCTTCTCGTTCGTCGCCTGTGGCCGATTGGCTGCGCGTGGCGGTCTTCTGTCGCGTCACTCCATCAGGGATGAGATGGCCAAGCGCTGGCGAATCGCGACCCCGGATCCCGATCGCGCCGAGGCCCTGCAGCGCTCCGCCGGCGTCCCGCCGATCGTGGCCCGCCTGCTGGTGGCCCGCGGCATCTACTCCCCGGACGAGGCGCAGCAGTTCCTCGACCCGAAGCTGAGCGGCCTCCGCGACCCGGAAGAGCTGCCCGGCGTCACGGCCGCGGCCGACCTGCTGCACCGCGCGATCACCGACAAGCAGCCGATTGTCGTCTACGGCGACTACGACGCCGACGGCATGACCTCCACGGCGATCATGGTCAGGTGCCTCCGCCTGACCGGGGCCCCGGTCAGCTTCTACGTGCCGCACCGCCTGGAAGAAGGCTACGGCATGAACGTCGAAGCCCTCCAGCGGCTCGCCGCCGACGGGGCCAAGGTCGTGGTGACGGTCGACAACGGCATCGCCAGCCTCGTGGAGGCCGACGCCGCCCGCGAGCTCGGGCTGACGCTGATCGTCACCGACCACCACCAGATGGCCGACCGCCTGCCCGACGCGGCCGCCATTGTGCACCCGGCCCTGCCGGGGCACGACTACCCGTTCGCCGGGCTGTGCGGCGCGGCGGTCGCCTTCAAGCTCGCCTGGGCCGTCTGCCAGCGCGTCAGCGACGCCAAGCGGGTCAGCGAGCCGATGCGGCGGTTCCTGCTGCAGGCAGTCGGGCTCGCCGCGATCGGCACGGTCGCCGACGTCGTGCCGTTGGTCGACGAGAACCGCATCCTGGTCCGCTACGGCCTGGGCGCGCTGCGTCAGCACCAGCTCCCCGGCATCGCCGAGCTGGAGCGGGTCGCCAAGAGCGCCGACAAGCCGGCGCTCGGCGGCGAGGACATCGGCTTCTCGCTCGCGCCGCGGCTCAACGCCGCCGGCCGCATGGGCCAGGCCGACCTGGCGGTCGAGCTGCTCACGACCGACTCCAAAGAGCGGGCGCACGAGCTGGCCGACTACCTCGACGAGCTCAACCAGACGCGGCAGTCGCTCGAGCGGAGCGTGCTGCTGTCGGCCCGCAAGCAGGCCAAGAAGTACCTCACCGGCAAGTCGACGCCCGCCCTCGTGCTGGCCGACCGCGACTGGCACCCCGGCATCATCGGCATCGTCGCCGGCAAGCTGGCCGAGCAGTACTGCCTGCCGGTGGTGATGATCGCCCTCGACAAGCTGGGGACCAAGCCGGGCATCGGCTCGGGGCGGACCGCGCCCGGCTTCAACCTCGGCGAGGCGTTCGCCGCGTGCCGCCAGCACCTGGCGAGCTGCGGCGGGCACGCCGCGGCGGCCGGCCTGAAGATCGAAGAGCAGAACCTCGACGCGTTCCGCATCGACTTCTGCGCCCACGCCGAGGCCCAACTCGGCGGCGCCGAGCGCGTCGGCGAGGTGCTGATCGACGCCGAGGCGCCCCTCTCCGCCCTGACCCACCAGACCGTCAGCCAGATCGAGCAGCTCGCGCCATTCGGCCAGGGCAACGCCCGGCCAACCCTCTGCACTTCCGACGTCCGGCTCGCCGGGCCGCCGCGGCGGATGGGGGGCGCGGGGCGGCACCTGTCGCTCGAGCTCGAGCAGGCCGGCGTCAAGCTGCGGGCCGTGGCCTTTGGCGCCGGCGACCGCGAAGAAGAGCTGCTGCGGATCGACGGGCTGCTGTCGATCGCGTTCCGCCCGGTGATCAACACCTTCCGCGGCTGGGCCAAGGTCGAGATGCACCTAGAGGACTGGCGGGCGCAAGAAACGCCCGCCGCAGGCTCGCCAAACGCAGAGCCGCCAAACGCAGCAATGCCCGCCGCAGAGATGCCAGCCGCAGAGATGCCAGCCACGGAGGCCGGTGACAGCCAGACTCAGGACAGCTTCCTGTCGAGCTGAGCGGCGTCGCGCTGAACGGCGCCATTCTGATCCGCGAAGTGCGGCCGCGCGGCATTCGCCGGCGGCTCCTCGCCGACGAACAGCCGGATCGCCTCGGCGTGGTAGTTGCTCGAACGCTGCTCCCGCCGGTGGTCCTCCAGCCGCAAGAGCGCGTCCCGCGGCGCACAAACGACCCCGCTCCCCGGCTGCCGCCAGAGGTCCAGCCGCGTCAGGGTCTCAACCGCGTCGGGCAGGTCGAAGTCGATCTCTACGCCGAGCTTCTCTGCCAGGTAATCTTCGATGCGTTCACCTAGGCCCGCGGATGACTCCAAAACGACTCCCGCAGTTTTCTTGCTTACCCCCTCACCTAGCCTCTCCCCCCTTGGGGGAGAGGGATTGGCAGAGGAAGTCGTTTTGAAGTCAGCCGCTACGCTGGCGTGCGCCGCGGACTCGAGCGAGAACGCGTAGCCCAGGTACGCCTCCTTCATCTCTTCCTGCTTGACCGACGAGATCAGCAGCTGCAGTGCGCTGGCGTTGTTGCCCAGGTTCTGGAAGTAGAGCCGCTGGGTCCGCCGCCAGTTGCGGCTCGTCTTGGCGTTCTTGTAGCCGAAGAAGGTCCGCAGCGCGATCGTCACCACGCCGATCAAAACGATCCATAGAATCTGACTGAGCATCGTCAACGCGAGCGCGATCTTGGCGAGCTTCATCGCCATCGCGCCGGCCGCCCCCGCGCCCGAGCCGAACAGCTTGAGCCGGTCGAGCAGCGTCATGGCGGCCTCGGCGTGCGGCAAGAGCGCCTCGACGTCGTGCTCGGGGATGTCCTTGAACAGCTTGACGAGCACGTCCGAGTCGCCCTTCAGCTGGGCGATCACCGCCAGCCGCTTGAAGACCGGCGTGGTGGTCTCCTTTCCGCGGACCGGGCAGCGGAGCGTGCGGCGGCGGGCGCGGGTCTCGCCGTGGCCGCGGACCCACAGCTCGAGCCGCTCGACCCGGTCGGGGTGGATCCGCACCGCGATCCGCGCCGTGCTCGCCCGCTCGACCACCTCGGCGATCTTGATGTCGTCGAGCCGTTCAAAGTTTGCCTTGTCGAGAAGATAGGCGAGCTGGCGATGCAGCGTGTCGTACGCCGACTGTTCGGCTTTCGGGTCCGTCGCAGGCGCGGGACCATCGAAGGTGAGCGTCTCGCAGTCGGGGTTGAACCGCGTGTAGGCGAGCTCGAGCTCGCTGTGGAAGTAGCTCCCCTCCTGCTCGATCACCGCCCGGATCGCGTCGAGCGTCTGGCGGAGCTGGGCCTTCTCGACGCCGAACCGCGCGGCGTCGCGCACCAGGCAGTCGGCCAGGTCCTCGGCGCGCGCCGGCACAAACCGGCGTTCCGGGCGCCAGCAGGGCGCGGGCGGCTGCCCCAACGGGTCCTGACCAAGTGTCTGGTGCATAGCCTCCATCGTATCACACGCGCCGGGGGCGCGTCCCTGTGGATCGGGCCTGATAGCTGGACTGTTAGCACTGTCGCCGGGCGGTGAGTCGCGTAGAATAAGGCCTCCGTCCCACCGCCTTTGCCTAAACGCGATGCCCCGCACTAGTCCTACCGGCGTCCTGATCGTGGCGATCCTGCTGACGTCGCCGGGGTGGTCGCGGGGTGAGATGGACTTCCGCCCGCGGCCGATCGACCGCCTGCCGGCGGCGGATCTCTCGTTGCGTAACCCTGCTCAGAAGCAACTCCCTCCAGGGTATTCGCACGTCGTGCTGGTTGCTTGGCCCCGGCTCGCCCCCGAACAGGCAGAAAAAACGCCCGGCACGGCCGCCAAGTTTGCCCAGATGTTCGGCTCGGTCATCCTGGCCGGCGTCGAGCAGGACCCGGCGACCGGCCGCCACCGGCTGGCCCGGGTCGGCATCGGCCACATCGTCCGCGGCGAGGGCTCGGCCCGCATCATCCGGCCGGGCGACGGCGGCCTGTCGTTCATCGGCAGCCAGGTGCTTTCGTCCGGCGAGAAGGAGCTCGACAAGATCCAGGTCATCGCCCGCTACGACACCGCCGTGCTGCTCGAGTCGCCCGCCGTGCTGCTGCGGGGCGGCGTGCACCGCGCGATGCGGGTGCGGCACTTCATCTGGACCAGCGCGGCGCAGGGCGGACTCGCCTCGGTCGTGTGGGCAGTCGACGACCAAGGCCCGGCCGGCCCGCAGGTAGTCGACCAGCAGTTTGTGCAGCTGCTCAGCGACTCGACCGACGACCGGCTGCTGTCGGTCGACCCAACACAGTTCTCGTTCATCGGCGCGCCCGGCCCGACCGCCTTCGCGATGGCGCGCCTGCCGGCCGGCGCCCAACTCGCGGCTTCGCCCGAGTTGCTTAGACTCGCGACCACGCCACGCTACGACCAACAGACCCTGCCCCTGCTCGCCCAAGCGCTCGCCGCCGCGGTCGCGGGGCAGTAGCGAACAAAACAAAAATACATCATCGAAGAAGATAGCCACAAAGAGGCACAAGAAGACACAAAAAAAGAGAGGGCAATCCGCCAACTAAGGCACGCGTCGCCCCCGTTCTTTTTCGTGACCTTTCGTGACCTTTCGTGACCTTTCGTGACCTTTCGTGACCTTTCGTGACCTTTCGTGCCTTTTCTTGGCCATCCCATAACCAGCCGTTTCGGTTCCATAACCACAAACCAACAACCGCCATGCGATTCTCTCGACTTGTCACCGCCAATCTGATGGGCCGCCCGGTCCGCTCGCTGCTGACGCTGACCGGCGTCGCCGTAGCGGTCGGCGCGGTGGTCGCGTTGGTCGGCGTGTCCGACGGGTTCGAGAAGTCGCTGCTCGACGCGTACGAGAGCCGCGGCGTCGACCTCTTGGTGCTGCAGGCCGGCAAGGTGCAGCAGACCATGAGCGTGCTGCCTGAGTCGCTGGGCGACGAGCTCGCCAAGCTCGACGGCATCGAGTCGTTTGCCCCCGGCCTGACCGACGTCGTCTCGCTCGGCGACGAGGGCCTGATGGGCGTCACGATCCAGGCGTGGCCGCGGGACAGCCCGCTGCTCGACCAGTTCCAGCTGATCGAGGGCGGCCCGCTCTCGGAGGCCGGGCCCAAGACCCTGCTGATCGGCCAGTCGCTCTCCACCGCGCTCAAGAAAAAGGCCGGCGACACCATCGAGGTCTACGAGGGCGAGCCGTTCACCGTCGCCGGCGTGTACGAGTCGTACAACGTGTTCGAGAACGGCGCGATCGTGATGCCGCTGGCCGACCTGCAGGACCTAATGTTCCGCGAGGGCGAGGTCACCGCCTACACGATCATCGGCAAGCAGCACGACCGGCCGTTCCTCGAGGAACTCGCCGCCCAGATCCGCGCGCTGCAGCCCGGCCTCGAGGTCGCCCAGACCCGCGACTACGCCGAGAACGCCCCCGAGCTGAAGACCGCCCGGGCGATCGCGTGGCTCACCAGCAGCATCGCCCTGGTCGTCGGCGCGGTCGGCATCCTCAACACGATGCTGATGGCGGTGTTCGAGCGGACCAAAGAGATCGCGATGATGCGGGCGGTCGGCTGGCGGCGGAGCCGCGTGATGCGTCTGGTCATGAGCGAGGCCCTGCTGCTGGCGTTCGGCGGCGCCGTGCTAGGCACCCTCGGCGCGATCGTGCTCTTGCGGCTGCTGGCCCAAACCCCCTCCGCCGGCCGCATCGTCAGCGGCGACATCTCGGGCGAGGTCGTGCTGCAGGGCTTTGTGGTCGCGATGCTGCTGGGGCTGTTGGGCGGGCTGTACCCGGCCTACCGCGCGGCGCGGCTGACACCGATTGAAGGGTTGCGGCACGAGTAGAGGGCGGTAGCTTTTCTCCGTAGTAGAATGAGCTAGGTACCGCCACCGCGTTGGTTTGGCCAGCCAACAACCTCCGGCAGAGTTTGGAACACTCTTTTGATACCTTTCTCCGTCACGATCGTCGATCGCCGCAAGGCTGATCAATTCGAGCCGCTCGGTAGCAAGCCGAAATTCTGGTTCCGCGACGGCGAGCGTCGGCTGATGTTCAAGGCGGACGACCGAGGAACCGGAGAGGACTGGGCCGAGGTCGTCGCATGCGAATTGTGCAAGCTGGTCGGCCTACCGCACGTCCATTACGATCTAGCGGCCGAAGGTGCAGGCGACCAGACAAGCCTCCCGGGCGTGATATGCGAGAACATGGCGCCTCCACCCAAGTCATTGGTGCTTGGCAACCAGTTGCTTCTGGCTGCAGACGGTACCTATCCGATGGAACAGCGATTCAAGGTCAGTCAACACACGGTCGAAATGGTCGCCAAGTGCTTGTCGACGCTTTGGCCTCCCGAAGAAGACCTCTGCAAACGCTGCCCCAGTCTAAACCGCGGGAACGCTCTGGACTTCTTTGTGGGCTATGCCCTCTTGGACGCCTGGATTGCCAATCAGGATCGACATCACGAGAACTGGGCCGCCGTCTGGACTGGTGAACGAATGCGGCTGGCGCCGACTTTCGATCACGGAGCAGCCCTTGCGAGAAACCTCACCGACAGCGAGCGTCGCGAGCGACTGTCCACGAGGGACCGCAACCGTACGATCAAGGCGTTCGCGCGTCGGGCCCGGTCGGCCTTCTACGCCAACGAGACCGATAAGAAGGCCCTTTCCACGCTCGACGCTTTCCTTGCCTTTGGAATCCTCTCCCCTAAAGCTAGTAACGCTTGGCTCGAGCGGGTATTGGCCGTTGGGACCAATGAGTTGTCAGCTATACTTGACCGAGTACCAAGTAGTCGGATCTCTGATGTAGGCCGCGAGTTCACACTGGCCCTGTTGCTGGAGAACCAGCAACGGCTGAGGGAAGCCAACCCATGAATGCACTATTTGTCGCGTGGCGACCGAAAAAAGCGAGCAGCGGCTGGCGCCCGGTCGGCCGGCTAATCTATGAAAATGGCCTCTACCGATTCTGCTACACCCAGGGAGCACGGCAGGAGGGATTCCGGCCATTCGCCGGAATGGAGCTACTCGATCGCGTGTATGAATCGGAGTCCCTATTCCCAATCTTCGCCAACCGCTTACTTCCATCATCACGCCCGGAGTATGAGGAATACCTACGTTGGAGCGGTTTCGATCCAGCTCACCCCCCAGAGCCAATTGTTGTACTCGGCGTGACTGAGGGCATTCGAAAGACAGACGCTGTCGAGGTATTTCCATGCCCAACCCCTGATACTGAAGGATGCTACCTCAATCGCTTCTTTCTCCACGGAATCCGTTGGATGGATCATTTGGCGTCCGAGCGTTTGGAGACGGTACGTCCAGGCGATCGCTTGTACCTAATGCTTGATCTGCAGAATCATTCCGATCCACAAGCCGTCGCGGTGCGAACAGAGCACCCCAGCGCTATGGTGGGCTACGTTCCACGCTACCTCGCCAGAGATGTATGGTCGCTAATGCGTGAGTGTGAGATTGATTGGATCGAGCTCTCTGTCGAACGAGTCAACCTGCGAGCACCCACGCAGAACCGCCTACTGTGCCGAATGAAGGCGTGTTGGCCAGATGGCTTCCAGCCGTGCGACGGCGAGGAGTTCGTTCCCATTCCGGCGGGCGTGACTGCGCGGTGCGGCTAGAGACAGCCAACCGACACACGTTGCAACTAGTGCAATACGTGCCTGGCTGGGCAGCGTTTCCGCTCGTTCGAACCATTGTCGGCAGGCGCAGCCCAAGAGGCAGTCCAGGTTCGAGAATCGCTTGCGTGTCGAACGCTTCTTGTCGCCAGCGAGCCCGACGCCGACACCCACTAGGTCAATCGCTCAACGCGATTCGATGTCCTCGCCACCGCCGTTGTTCTCGCGCGGCGGATCCGCTTGGGCGGCAGGGCGTGGGAATCGGAACTCGGGCCCCGGTGCGTAGGACTGCACGTCGTCGCTCAAGTCGTCCGGCGGGTCGGACGGCCCGGCGTCGAGCAGATAATACGGGGTTGCGAGGGTCTGGGGTGCGTCGTCTCGGCGGAGCCATTGAACGACGCTTGGGCCGGCCCAGACCGCGCCCGTCCCGAGGGCAATCAGCAGCAGCCAGACTTCATTCACTCGGAACCGCGGCGCCTTCCGCGGCTGCTTGCCGCTTTGCATCATCATTCCGGTCGACCTTTCCGAAATAGCAGGACGCAGACGATTCCCTGGCGCCCGGCGTGCTTCTCCAATGGCAGCTGCGGCCCTGACGGCTTCAACATTCTCCCCACTTCTTTGTAGCGACACCCCGCCCGGCGCGGTCCAATGAGGGGTTGCCGGGGGGCGGGTGTGAGCCACGTCGTACGCGGCCGGCGGTGCGGGCCTGGTACCCACTTCGCACTGCCAGCAAGCTGTACAGTGGCACGATGAGAGTCCTCGCGGCGCGACAGAACGGACAAAACCTCGCCGCCCAGCAGACTCGAAATCACCTTAAACCATTACTCCGCAACGATTTGCGGCCAACGCGAGGCGCCTCCGTTCGAGGTTTTGTCCCCTCCGCTCGAAGTTTCGGACTATACGACTTGGACAAGACGAGGGGACAAAACCCACGTCCGATAGGCGGCGGCTACGAGGCCTCAACCCGCTCGAGCTCGGCCTTCACCAGCGCGGCGAGGGCATCGACCTGCGGGGCGACCATCATCTGGGTGTGGTCGCTGGGCACCTCGAGCACGCGGACCAACTCGGTGAGCGGGCCCCAGCCGAGTTGGGGGTCGTCGAACAGCTGGTTGGTCTTGGTCTGCTCGCCGGCGCGGAACAGGGTCACCGGGCCGGGGTAGCTCTCGGCCTGGTGCTTGTGCACCGCGGTGACGTTGTTCTGGAACACGCTAAAGATGTGCTGGCTGGCGGCGAGCTGGGCCGGGTCGACCAGGCCGGCCTTGGCGGCCCGCTCGGTGAAGAACGCGACCTGATCCTCGGGCGACAGTCCGCGGATCTCGGCGAGCGGGGCGTGGTCGCTCTCGGGGAACAGGGCCTCGAGCAGCGGCAGCAGGTCCTCCTCGCCGAGCGAGCCCTCCGGCGGGATCGCGCCGGCGTCGAACAAGGCGACCAAGCCGACCTCGCCGCCTCCTTCGCGGAGCCGGCGGGCGACCTCGTAGGCGATGTTGCCGCCGATCGACCAACCACAGATGTGGTAGGGACCATGAGGACGCAGTGCTTGAATCGCCTCGGCATACGCGGCGGCCATCGAGGGCATGTCCTCGTGCGGAGGCCGCAGCCCGTCGACGCCGTGGGCCTGGACGCCGATCACCGGCCGCTCGCCGGCGAAGTGGGCGGCCAGCTCCTGGTAGCAGAACACGGCCCCGCCGGCGGGGTGCACGCAGAAGAGCGGAGCGGCGGCGCCCTCCTTCTGCAGCGGGATGAGCGTCATCGCGGCGGCGGCCTCGGCCGGCTCGCGGAGCAGCCGTGCAAGGTTCTCGACCGTCGGGTCCTGGAACAAGGCGGCCAGCGGCAACGCACGGCCGGCGCGGGCCTCGATCTCGGACATCACCTGCACGGCGAGCATCGAGTGCCCGCCGAGCTCGAAGAAGTCGTCCTCGGCGCCAACCGGCGAGACACCGAGCAGCTGCTCCCAGACCTCGGCGATCAGGCGTTCCTCGTCGTCGCGGGGCTCGGTGTAGCCGGTCGCCCAGGCGGGGCGGCCGCTGGGGGGCGGCGGCAGCGCGTCGCGGTCGATCTTGCCATTGGAGGTTTGCGGGAATGCATCCAAGACAACAAACGCCGACGGCAGCATGTACTGCGGCAGCGACTCCGCCAGGCCAGCCCGCAGTTCGGGGGCGAGCCGGGCGAGCAGCTTCTGCTGCATCGGCTCGTTGGTGCAGCGGCTGAGTGGGCAGAGCGAGTCGGCATTGGGCGGCGGAACCGCCTTGCCGGGCAGCGTGTAGCGGACCTCGATCGTGTCGGGCTCGGCGCCCCACCGGACCTCGGTCTGGTATCCGTGCTCGGCGCCGAGGGCCCGCCACTGGTCGGGCGTCGGCTCGCTGGGGTGCTCGTGCCGGGCTTGCTTGAGTTCGGCGGTGGTCTGCGTTTCCGACTCGTCCCGCAGCCGACCCCACACCCGGGCGTCGGCGGCGACGCGTGGGTTGATGGCCGACTCGACGACCACCGCGGCGGGCTGCTTGCTCAACGCCTTGGCGACTGCTGCAAGGTCGGCCTGGCAGCGGACTGGATCAACACTTTCAGGAGGCTCATCGAACGAGAGCGTCACGTCGTAGCGGAAGCGGGTCAGCTCGTTGTCGGCGTCGCCCGGCTTGAGTTGGATCTGCACGCCGGAGAGCCGCGGCAGGTCGTCGCCGAGCCGCTCGAACAGGTCTGGGTCGATGAGCAGCTCTTCCTCGCGGCGGAGCTGGGCCTCGATACGGCCGAGCAGCTCGCGGCGGCTCAGCCGCGCGTCGGCCCGGGCGATCTCGACCGAAGCGGCCAGCGCCTCGTGCAGCCGCAGGTTGCGGAAGTCGCCGAGGAACATCCGCCCGCCCGGCGCGACCAACTCCGCCGCGTCACGGATCACGCCCCGCAGGTAGTCGCCCGACGGGAAGTACTGAGCAACCGAGTTGCACACGATGGTGTCAAACGTATGCCCCGAAAGTTGACCAACCTGATCGGCGGTCATCTGCCCGAGCGTCACCTTGTCGGCCAGGCCGCGGTCGTCGACGACCCGCGCGAGCTGGTTGAGCGAGCGCTCGAGGAAGTCGACCCCGTGGTACGATTCGCAGCTCGGCGCCACCCGCAGCAGGATCAGTCCGGTGCCGCAGCCGATCTCGAGCACCCGCCGCGGCTTGTGACCGAGGATCTGGTTGGCGGCCGCCTCGGCCCAGGCCCGCATCTGGTCCTTGGGGATCGGCAGGCCGGTGTAGGTGCTGATCCAGCCGGTGGTGTCGAACTCGGTGTCGCGGAGGGCGCCGGCGGCGCGGTGCGAGCCCTCCATCAGCGACCGCCACGCCGCCACGTGGTTGGCCTCGCCCTGGTCGGCGGCCAGGCCCGCCTTGGCGGGCGTTACGTAGGCCACCAGCCGGTCCTCGCCCCGCGCGTCGGGCTTTACCGTGACAAACGCCTGATCGACCTGCGGCAATCGCTCGAGCGCCGCGGCGACCTCGCTCGGCTCGACACGGTAGCCACGCAGCTGCACCTGATCGTCCAGGCGGCCGAGGAACTCCAGCTCGCCGTCGGCCCGCCAGCGGCCGACGTCGCCCGTGCGGTACATTCTGGAGCCATCGTCGGCAATCGGGTCGCGGACAAACTTGGCGGCGGTCTGCTCGGGCTGGTTCAGGTAGCCGACCGCCACCCCGGCGCCGCCGATGCAGATCTCGCCCGCCACGCCGATCGGGACTTGTCGCAAATTCTTGTCGAGCACGTACGCCCGCATGTTGGCCATCGGCGGGCCGATCGGCGGCAGGCCGGTGAGCGGCTCGCGCAACACGTGCATCGAAACGCCAACGGTCGCCTCGGTAGGGCCGTAGCCGTTGAGCATCCGCCGTCCCGGCAGCCAGCGGCGGGCGAGCTCGGTGGTGAGCGTGTCGCCGCCGGTCGAGATGGTCTTGAGCGCAGGAAACGAGTCGGGGTCGAGCGTCGCGAGCAGGGCCGGCGGGAACTTGGCGATCGTCGCCGACGACTCTTGCAGCAGCCGAGTCAACGCGGTTGGGTCGAGCACTTGCTGCCGCGAGGCGACGATCATCGTAGCGCCGGTCGCCAGCGGCAGGAACGACTCCGACAAACCACCATCGAACGACGGCGACATGACGTGCAGCACGCGGTCGCCGGCCGTGACGCCGAGCAGTCTGGCTTGGGCCCGCACAAAGTTCACGATGCTGCGGTGCTGGACCTGAACCCCCTTGGGGACGCCGGTCGACCCGGAGGTGTAGATGATGTAAGCGAGGTCATCCGGGCTGACTTCGGGCGCGGCGAAATCTTTACCGACCCCGAGTTCGACCAGTCCGGTGACCGATTGGCTGTCGATCGGCGGGTCGGATACCTCTCCAAGGATCAGCTTCGCCCGCGTGTCGTCGGTGACGAAGCGGATCCGCTGCGGCCCCGCGTGCGGATCAACTGGCACGTAAACCGCGCCGGCGGTCATCGCGGCCAGCATCGCCGTGACCGAGTCGAACGAGCGGTCGAGCGCGACTATCACCGCGTCACCCCGCTGAACTCCCAGCGACTGCAACCCCGCGGCGGCGTGGTTGACGCGCTCGGCGAGCGCCCGCCAGGTCACCTCGTTTCCGCCGTCCAAGATCGCGGTTGCTTCGGGCCGGGCGTCGGCGGCGGATTGTTGGAACAGCTCGTGCGCTATCAGGGGGCCAACGAGAGGCGTGTGGGTCTCATTGAACGAAGCCAGCAGCCGACGCTCGCTGTCGGCAAGCAGCTCGAGCTCGTCGATCGCCGCCGTGGGCCGAGCGAGCGCGTCGCTCAGCAGTGTCTGGAACCCCGCGGCGAAGCGTTCGATGGTCGCCGGCTCGAACAGCGAGGTGCGGTACTCGATCTGCCCAGCCCAGCCCTCGTCGTCCCGCCAAAAGAACAGCGTGAGATCGTACTTGGCGGTTCCGTTGTCGACCAGCAGCGGCTCGACCGACAGGCCCTCGCCGGCGGCGAAGTCGCGGGGCGGGTTCTGCACCACCAGCGCAGTCTGGAACAACGCCGCGTGGCTCTGGTCACGCTCGGGGGCGACCGCTTCAATGAGCTGGTCGAACGGCAGGTCCTGGTGTGCGAACGCGTCGAGCGATTCGGCCCGGACCCGCTCGACGAGTTGATCAAAGCTCGGCTCGCCCGAAAGGTCGCCGCGGACAGCGAGTGTGTTGACGAAGAACCCGATCAGCCGCTCAAGCTCCGAACGGCTGCGGCCGGCGACCACCGTGCCGACCAAGAGGTCCTGCTGGCCGGTCATGCGGGCGAGCCACGCTTGGTAGGCCGCCATGAGGACCATGAACGGCGTCGCCTGATGGCGGTCGGCAGTTGCCTGCAGTGCGGCGGAGCTCGTATCGGAGAGCCGGAACGGGAGAACGGCGCCGTCAAAGTCTTGCACCGCTCCCCGGGCGTGGTCGGCAGGCAGCTCGAGCAGGGGCGGCGCGTCGGCCAGCTTCGACTTCCAGTAGCTGACGAGCGTCGCCCGCCGAGAGTCGTCCAAACTGGTCCGCTGCCAGACGGCGTAGTCGGAGTACTGGATCGGCAGCGGCGCCGCTGGCTCGCTGCCAGCCCGCGCTACCTCGTAGCCGGTGGCCAGCTCGTTGAGCATCACCCACATCGACCACCCGTCGGAGACGATATGGTGCATCACCAAGAGCACGATCTGCTCGGCGTCGCTCAACTCCAGCATGACACACCGCAGCAGCGGCGGGCGGGCCAGGTCGAACGGCACACGGGCCTCCTCACGCAGCCGGGCGTCGAGCGCGGCCCGGTCACCGGCGAGCGATCGCGCGTCGATGTACTCGGGAGCGATGGCGACCCGCTCGGCGACGCTCCGCTCGGGGCGCCCGTCGCGCAGGTGGTACGAGTAGCGCAAGGTCTCGTGCTGGGCGCACAGCGCCGCCAGGCTGGCGGCGAACGCGCCGCGGTCGAGCGGACCGGTGACCCGGGCCGCCAACGGCATGTTGTAGAACGGGTGGTTTGGCTCGAGCTTGTCGAGCAGCCAGAGCCGCCGCTCGGCGAACGACAGCTCGGCCGCCCGGTCCGGCGGCGCCAGCGGGATCCGCGCAGCCTCGGCCGCCGCGTCGCGACGCTTAAGCAACAGCTTCTCGAGCGCCGCCCGCTTCGTTGGCGAGAGCGATCGCAGCCCCTCCGTGGCGCCGCCATTGGCCATCCCTACATGGCCCCCATGGCGTACGACTGCTGGGCGAGCTGCCCTTCAAGGAAGCTCACCAGCTGCTCGCGAACCGTGTGCTGGAACATGGTTGGGTCGTCCTGCCCATGCAGGCCAAGCTTGCGGATCAACGAGCGGGAGCCGCAGTGGGCATCGGTCCGCCAGTCGTTCTCCAGCGACTCGGAGATGTGGTGCTCGGCCACCAACTGCCCACGCGAGTACTGCCGCACCCGCGGGTGCAGGTAGACGTCGTTGTAGGCGCGGGTCGGGTCGGGCTCGCGGTTGACGGCCAGCACGTCGTCCTGGGTGTCGCCGTACTCCATGGTCACCACGAAGTAGTTCTCCGACTCGGCGAAGCAGCTCTCCTGGAGGTAGTCGACGTTGAGGGTCTCGTAGTAGCGGGCCTTGTCGTTGTCGACAACGATCAGGTCGGCCAGGAAGCCTGGCTGCAGCATGATGCTGCTGTCGCGGCTGACCTGGGAGATGATCTTGTCGGAGATCGCCCCGGGGTCCCGCGCTAGCGCGACCGACGGCCAGTCGCGACCCTCGTAGCGTGCGGCCAGGATCGAAGCCAGCGACTTGATGTTCGACCGGAAGCCGTGCAGCACATTGGACATGGTCTTGTGCTTGTCCCGCATCTGCATCAGCGTGCCGGCGTAGAACAGGTGCGGCAGGTTGGTCGACTCCCACGCGCTGGTCATCTTCGGCAGGCGGCCGCACTCGGTGCTCTCCGGTTTGCAGCTGGCCGGGAACATGTTGTGGTTCCACTTAAAGCCGGTGCAGACCAGCACGCGGTCGTAGGCGAGCTGCGCCTTCTGACCACCGGCGTGCGAGAAAGTCAGGTCCACGACGTACTCGCCGTCCCGCTTCTCGATGCGGTCGATGTTGGCGTCGAGCAACGAGTTTTGCCCTTTTAGCAGGTAGGTATCGAGGAAGTCGTTGTTGACCGCCCGCAGGTGGCCGACGTAGTGCGACTTCCACGCCAGCTTCAGCGGGTTGGGGCTGCAGACGTGCGTCACCCGGGTGGCGCCGCACAGGTGGTTGGCGGTCTCGAAGGCAGAGTTGCCCTTGCCGAGGATCAGCACCCGCTGGTTCTCAAAATCCACGGGATCGATTGACATGTCGGCGTAAGACTCGGTGGTCTCGATGCCGGGGATGTTCGGCTCCCAAGGCTCCCACATGCCGGTCGCCATGATCAGCGCTCGGCACGAGTACCGCATGCCGTCCTCGTCGGCGACCTCGAAGTTCGGCCCGTCGTGGCAGCGGGTGATGTCCGCGACACGGGTCTTGTAGCGGATCCGCAGGCCCATCTTGGCGGCGAAGTCCTGCAGGTACTTGGCGTACAGCCGGGCGCTGGGGAAGTACTCCTTCGAGTACTTGGTGAAGGCCATCTCCTCGTCTTCGCAGAACAGCGAGTTCCAGTCGTAGCGGAGCTGGGTCTCGCGGTCGGTGTAGCCGGTGTGGACCTTGTTGATCGACAGCAGCCCATCGTGCCGAGGGAACTTCTCGAAGAAGCCGCCGGGGCGTTCCCGCGACTCGAGCACCATGTAGTTGCGCCCGGCGCGGTCGAGGAAGTAGGCGAGCTGCAAACCGGCCGGGCCGGCGCCAACGATCAGGTAATCGACGTGGGTAGATCCATTCATAATTCTCATCTCTCGTTGAGGTCTGCGGTCTGATCGCCGCGGGCCATGCTTAACGGTTTGGTTTGAGTGCCTGTCGTATTCGGCGCCGCTGGCTTCCGCGGCGGGTTTGTGCTTGGGTCAATCCCCTGTTCCGAGTCCCTCTAGAAACGCGACCGCTTCTTCGTCGGACATCGCCTCGATCTGGGCGAGCAGCTCGGGTTCGGTCAGATCGGCATCGACTACCTGCTGAGCGAGGATCAACTCAGCCCAGTGGGCGATGGTCGGCAGGCGATAGACCTCCCGCAGGTCGAGCTCAACGCCCAGGTGCTCGTGGATCCTCACCGTCAGCTGCATCACCGACAGCGAGTGCCCGCCGAGCTCGAAGAAGTTTTCGTGGACGCCCACCTCCTCGAGCCGTAGCACCTCGCGCCACCAGCCGGCCAGCCGCTCCTCGAGCGGCGTGCTCGGCGCGACACGCTCGGCCGACCGAGCCAGCAGGCAGCCCTCGGGTTTCGGCAGTCGCTTGCGGTCGAGCTTGCCGCTGCCATTGCGTGGCAGCGCCTCGTCGATCGACACGAAGGCGGACGGAAGCATATACTCCGGCAGCGACTCGGCCAGCCAACGACGCAGCTCTGCCGGGGAGAGTTCGGACCCGCCCGCGTCAACGAAGTACGCGGCCAACGCGGCGCCGAGCGGGTCGTCAACCGTGACGACCGCCGCCTCGGCCACGCCGGGGTGCTCGCAGAGATTGCGTTCAATTTCACCGAGCTCAATGCGGTGGCCGCGGACCTTGACCTGCGTGTCCGCCCGCCCGCCGAACTCCAGCCGCCCGTCGGAACGCCAGCGGACCAGGTCGCCCGTCAGGTAGACCCGGGTCGGCCCGCCGTTTAGCTCGATCGTAGGGAAGCGGGCGGCCGTGAGCTCTTCCTGCTCGTAATAGCCGTCGGCCAGCCCGGCGCCGCCGATCGCCAATTCGCCCCACCCGCCGGGCGGGACCAGCCGCTGGCGGCTGTCGAGCAGGTAGCACTGCGTGTTGTCGATCGGGCGGCCGATCGACACCCGCTCGCCGACGTCGGCGATCTCGTCGATCGTCGACCAGATGGTGGTCTCGGTCGGTCCGTAGACGTTCCAAAGTCGACCGGCGTCGGCCGCGAGTTCGCGTGCGAGGTCCGGCGTCAGCTCTTCGCCGCCCGCTAGCAGCCGCTGCCTGCTCGTTGGCCGCCAACCGGTCGCCAGCAGCATGCGGTAGGTCGACGGGGTGCCCTGCACCAGTGTGACGTTCGCATCATTGATGAGTCGGCCGAGCCGCCCCCCATCGCCGACGGTCGCCGAGTCGGCCAGCACTACCGTCGCGCCGGCAGCCAGCGGCAGGAACAACTCGAGCACCGAGATGTCGAACGAAATCGTGGTCGCGGCCAGCACTCGATCGGCCGGAACGATACTCAGGTCGCGGCCGAACGAGCGGACGAAGTTGGCGACCGCGCGGTGCGGCACGACAACGCCCTTCGGGTTGCCGGTCGAGCCGGAGGTATAGATAACGTAGGCGGCGTCGGCCGCTTGAGGTTCTCGTCGTAGCGCCGGCTTGCCCGCGCCCGCTGCCAGCAGCTCTGGCAGCGTGACTACCTTGCCGGCGCCGCCCGGGGCGTCGGCGGCGAGCTCGTGGTCGGCAATCAGCAGCGCCGGCGTGCAGTCCTCGACCATCCGGCCGAGCCGTGCGGGCGGGTAGCTGGGGTCGAGCGGCACGTAGGCGGCCCCCACCTTCCAGACGCCGAGCATCGTGGCAAGCGTGTCGACACCACGGGTCAGCAGCAGACCCACTCGGTCGCCACGCCGCACGCCCAGGGCGGCAAGCCCCGCGGTGATCTCATCGGCGCGGGTGCTGAGCTGCCCGTAGGTTTGGGCATCGCCGCTACACTCGACGGCCACCGCCGCAGGCGAATAGGCCGCGTGCCGGGCGAAGGACGCCAGTAGGTGCTCTGCCGGCGCGTCGTCGGTGCGCCCCTTGCCCGCAGTGATCAGCTTACGCCGCTGCTCCGGGCTGACTACCTCGAGTCTCGACAAGGTGGCCGCAGGGGCCGCACAGACCGAGTCCAACAGCTGGCGGTAACCCTCGGCAAGGCGTTCGACAAACTCGCTCGGAAGCAGCTGCGGGTCGTACAGCAGGCGGACGTCGGCGCCACGCCCAGAGGCGTCCACAACCACCGTCAAATCGTACACGCCCAGGCCGCGGTAGTCGGTCGCCGCGTTGACGATTCGTGCGCCATCGAAATCGGGGCGTGAGGAAAGCGGGCTCTCGAACAGGAAGAACACCTGGGTCAGCGGCATCCGTCCCGGAACGCGATCGGCGTTTGCCGCGGCCAGGATCTGCTCCCAAGGGACGCCGGCGTGCGCGAGGTCGGCCAGCACGTTGTCGCGGAGCTCGGCGAGGAACTCGTCGTACGTCTGGTCGCCGCCGACCCGTGCGAGGATCGGCGCGGCGTGCATAAAGCAGCCGAGCGTGTCGCGGGCCTCGGCCGCGTCGCGTCCCGCCTGGGCGACGCCGACGACTACCTCATTGTCGCCGCTGAACCGCCCCAACAGGACCTGCAACGCCGACAGGTAGACAGCAAACGGCGTGGCCGAGCAGCGGGTCGCCAGCCGCGTGACCGCCGCGGTTTGCTCGGCCGAAAGGGAGAGCGTGTGACGCTCAATCGATCGGGGGTCGGTCGCCGCCTGGCCCGTGACCAGCGGCAGGTTAATGGCGGATGGCGCGTCGGCGAGTCGTCCGGCCCAGTATTCGGCGTTTCCGCCCGACGGGGAGGGGCGATCCTGATTCGCTAAGTAATCCCAGTAATCGAACCGGCCGGCCGGCAAATCGCCGCCAGAGTACAGGGCCGCCAGCTCCTGCGTCAGCGGCTCGAACGCCACGCCGTCACAGATCAGGTGATGCATCACCAGCACTAGCAGGTGGCGGTCCGGCGCGAGCGGCGCGACTCCCGCCCTGGCGAGCGGAGCCGCGTCAAGCTCAAACGGGCGCCAGACGAAGTCGAGGTTGCTGGCCCAATCGACCGGGATCGCTGGCGGCTGGGCCGGCGGGGCGATCTCTTCGAGCAGGAGCTCTGCCGTGGTGTGGAGCGTTTGCCGCGGCTCGCCGTCCACGGTCGTGAACGAGGTGCGGAGCATCTGCCGCCGCTCGACGAGCTCTCCGAGCGCCGCGGCAAGGCGTTCGCGGTCCAGCGGGCCGTTGAGCTCCAGCACCATCGGCACGTTCGCGCCCCCCGGCAGTCCAAGCTGCTCGAGCATCCACATCCGCTGCTGAGGCTCGGTAAGCGGCTGCGGTTGGGCAAGGAACGCGGGGGAAGCCTTTTGGAATCCGCGGGCAGCGTTTTCACTTGCCTGGTCGACAACCGCAGCAAAGCCGGCGAGTGTCGAGTGCGCGAACAGCTCGCTAGCGGCGATCGTCTTGCCGGTCTTCGCGGCGACGTCCTGCAGCAGCTGGATGATCTGCAGCGACTGACCGCCGAGGGCGAAAAAGCTGTCCTCGCGCGACACGCTTTCTACGTCCAGCAGCTCTTGCCACAGCTCGGATAGCCACGACTCGGTCGGCGTCGCCGGCGGTGCGTTCGACGTGACTGCGACCGACTCTTGCTTGTCACCCTGCCCTGCCTCCCACGCGTAGACGGCCGTCAGGATGCGCGACTCGTACTCGGGCCAGCACTGCGAGCGGCGGGTCTTGCCGCTGGAGGTCTTGGGCAGTTCGCCGACCGGTAGCAACACCACGGCGTGCGGCTCTTGGAGCGTCTCCTCGAGCACGACCGAGCGGACGATGTCGCACAGCGCGGGCAGGTCCTGACGCTTGGGACGCTGGACCTCGTGGAACACGACCAGCCGCTCTTCGCCTTCAAGGTCGAGCGACGCGACCGCGCCGCCGTCGGCCTTGAAGGCCTCGTGCCGCTGCTGGATGGCGAGCTCGATGTCCTGTGGGTAGTAGTTGCGGCCGCCGAGGATGACGGTCTCTTTCCGCCTGCCAACCACAAACAGCTCGCCCGCGTCGAGGAAGCCGAGGTCCCCGGTGCGGAGGAAACCTTGCTCGCCGGTCGACAGCACCGCGTCGAAGGCAGTCGAGGTCTGCTCGGGGTTGCGCCAGTACCCTGCCGCGACGCCTGGGCTGCGGACCCAGATCTCGCCGACGCCGTCGGTCGGGCGGCGGGTCTGGGGGTCGACGATCCGCAGGTCGATCTCTGGCCCGGGCGGGCCACAGCCAACCAGTCGCCGAATCGGCTCGGCCTTGCCGTTGCGGGGCACAACCGCCGACTCGGCCATGTCGCGGGCCTTGTACTCCCGCTCGAGCGGGGGCTTGGTCAGCGGGCCGACGCTCACCATCAGCGTGGTCTCGGCCATGCCGTAGGCCGGTACGAAGGCCTCGCGGCGGAAGCCGTACGGCTCGAAGCGTTCGCAGAAGCGGTCGAGGGTCTCGCTGCGGACCGGCTCAGCGCCCGACACCGCGACCTGCCAGCTGCTGAGGTCGAGGCCCTCGCAGTCCTCGTCGGCGATCTTGCGGGCGCACAGCTCGTAGCCGAAGTTGGGCGCCGCGGAGGTGGTGGCGCCGTACTCGCTGATCGTCTGCAACCACGACACCGGACGCCGCACGAAGTCGAGCGGCGACATCAGCACCGTCCGACGGCCCGCGAACAGCGGCAGGAATACCCCGCCGATGAGCCCCAGGTCATGGTACGGTGGGAGCCAGAACGTGGCGACCGCGTCGGGCACGTCGAGCAGCTGCTCCATCGCCCGCAAGTTGTACTGCAGGTTGGCGTACGTGATCGCGACCCCGCGGGGAGAGCCAGTTGTCCCCGAGGTGTACTGCAGCAGGGCCAGGTCGGACGCCGCTGGGTTGAACGGCCGCCACGCGTCGGCGGCGTCATCGGCCAGGTCCTCAATCGCGATCGCGCCAGCTGGGCAGGTCTGGCGGAGCAGGCTGGTCTCGCTGCCGACCCACTGGCGGCTGCTCACCAACAGCTGGCACTCGGCGTTCTTGAAGATCGCCTGCAGCCGCGGCAGCGTGCGGGCGATGCGGAATGGGTCGGGCGGGTAGACCGGCACGGCGACCGCGCCGGCGAAGAAGCAGCCAAACAGCGTGGCGATGTAGTCGAGCCCTGGTTCCAACACGACCAGCACCCGCTGGCCCACGGGGCCGCGCTGCTGGAGCTCGGCCGCGATCGCCCGGGCGCGTCGTTCGAGCCCACCGTACGAAAAGGTTGCCGGCTGCTCGGCGTCGCCGCTCAGGAAGGTGTAGGCCGACTCTTTCGCCTGGTTCTGCGCGCGCCACTGGGCGACCTCGACCAGGGTCGAGAGCCCCCAATGCGTCGCCCCTTGGGGGGCGCGCACAGCCGGGTTTTGGATTGCCGAACCTGGGTTCATCCTGGTCGCCGCTGCTGCCTGGTACCGCTAGGGGAGAGCTCCCTCTTCTTCCCCGCCGCTGGGCAACTTTCAACGGCCGGCAAGCGTCGCCTATTCTACGCATTCCTCTAGAGTTTCATCACCCGTGCGAATCCCGCGGCTTGCGTTTATCGCCAGTGTCCACTCTCCTCAAAACCGCAACCTGTTTTTTAGCAACGGGTTGCGGCGAATCAATCATGTGGCCGATAATCGATCAGGTCTTCCCATAGGCCACAAATATCCTGATCATCACTTCCTACTTCGGCGTTTGGCGTTTGCCGCTAGCACCACTCGCCTGCGTATTCAGGTTATGCCGAACAATAGTGGTATATCAGCAACCACCCTGCCCACGCCGCCCGAGGCCGATGGACGCCCGCCATGCTTGTATCCGGCCAGCTGCTACTGAATGACCTGCCGGACCGCGCGCGGACCGCTCCGGGTTATGTCCGGATCGAAGGGGACCAAATTGCCGAGGTGGTGACCGGCGAGGCCCCGGCCGAGTGCGATGCCGGGGGTCCGGCCTGCCTGATCTGCCCGGGGTTCATCGACACCCACCTGCACCTGCCGCAGTTCGATATGCAAGGCGCCCACGGGCTGCCGCTGCTGGAATGGCTCGAGCGCTCGACCTTTCCCGACGAGCGAAAGTGGGCCGACGCCGACTACGCCGCGGCCATGGCGGAGCGGGCGATGCGTCGATTGTTCTCGCACGGCACCACCGGCATCTGCGCCTACTCAACCGTGCACGCCGACGCGACCCGCGCCGCACTCCAGGCCGCCTGCCAGCTTGGCATACGGGGCGTGATTGGCCAGTCGCTGATGGACCGCAACGCCCCCGACGACCTGTGCCGCCCCGCGGACCAGCTGATCGACGAAACCACCTCGCTGCTAGACGACTTCCCCCCCGGCGGGCGGGTGGCGGCCGCGGTGACGCCGCGGTTCGCGATCTCCTGCACCGACGAGCTGCTGGCCGCCGCCGGGCGGCTCGCCGCCGAGCGTGACGCAACCGTGCAATCGCACCTCGCCGAGACCATCCCCGAGTGCGAGTGGGCGGCCGACCTGTTCGGCGGGGCCCGGTACGTCGACATCTACCGCGACGCCGGCCTGCTGACCGAGCGATCGATCTACGGCCACTGCATCTACCTCAGCGCCGAAGACCGCCGGACGATGGCGGACCGTGGCGCGCTGGCCGCGCACTGCCCGACCGCTAATTCGTTCCTCCGCGCCGGCGCGATGGACCGCCGGGCGACCCTGAGCGAGGGGGTGACCCTGACGCTCGGCAGCGATATTGGCGCCGGTTACGAGGCGAGCATGGTCCGTGTCGGCCGGGCCATGATCGAGACCGCCTCGTCCATCGGCGAGTCGTTCCCGGTCGCGGCCGAGGCGTGGCGCCAGATCACCGCCGGCAACGCGGCCGCTTTAGGGTGGCAAGACGCGGGCCACTTGCGGGTCGGGGCCCCGGCCGACCTGGTGCTGATCGAACCAAGCGTCCCCTGGCTGGGGGCGAACGTCGACCCGCTGTCGATGCTGATGTTCGCCTGGGACGACCGCTGGCTGACCCACTGCTGGGCGCGGGGCGAGCTCGCCTACTGCCGCGGTTAGGCCGCGCCGCACAGGTCTTGGCCAGCGAACTGGTGGCGACGGGCGTCGTGGTTGGACGGCCTCGTATTGTCCGAAATATACAGCCGAGGGGACAAAACCCAGGCCGGGCTGGTCCCTTAAATTGCGTTTTACGCTTGTCTCGAAGCGTTCTCACGATCAGCGGCGCACCGCGGCGAGGGGGTTTTGTCCCTGGTTCTTGTCCCTCGTGGCATCCGCCGAGCAGGATCGAACCGCCCCCCGGTCGCCGACCACGCCAACGGCGCAGCACTCCCCTTACATACGGCGTCAGCCGTGGAATTGAGCTGAAGATTCGGCGTTGCGACACCCCATTTGACCGCGTCCGGTGGCGACTTTCTACAACAATCGGGGAGCAGCTTGGCGCCCGACTACGCCCTCGCACCTGGCTCTACAGCTCGTCGTCGGAAACGAGCTCCTGCCCGCGGATCGTCGACAGGGCCTTGAAGGTATCGATATCGATCTGCCGGCTCAGGCCGTGCACCGAGCCGTCCACAAACACAAACTGCACGACGCCCGAGTGCAGCGAGCTGAAGTACGACCACTTGGTGTCGTAGTCCTGGTACTGGGCGGAACTGGCGAACGCCTTGTCCCGCCCCAGGTCGAGGCCCAAGTAGGTCGGCAGGATGTTGGTGCCGATCCACGCATACCCTAGCGAGAAGCCGCTTACCGGCACGGGGCTGCCGCCGTCGTTCACCTCGTAGGCGCCGCCCGTGCTGCCGGGGCACTCGCCAAACATCAGCGTGTTGGAGGTCCCGTCGAGCACCTTGCCGAGCTTGGTCTTAGAGCGGATGCCGAACGGTCCAATCAGCTGCTTGTCGACCTCGTAGGTGTAGCCGTCGGCGGCAGTGACCTTGGTCCCCGGCCCGACCTCGCCGTACACGCCCCAAACGCCCTGATAGTGGGTCAGCCCGAATGCCGACGCGACCGCGCTGGTCTGGGTGTCCCAGGACTTCGACTCCTGAAAGTAGTGAGAGCCGCTCGTGTCCTCGAACGTCGCGACAGGAACCGCCGAAGCAGAGCTGCCCTGGTCGCTAACCAGAACCTTGTCAATTACGCCACGGGACGGCGACTCGGTCGGCGCCGATGGGCAGAGCAGCGCGGGCACGGGGGTCTGGGCCGCCCTGCGGATGGGGATCTTGAAGGACCAATTCAGGTCGTACTGGTCCGGGCCGATCTGGTAGTCGTCGGTCAGGATCTGGTGGAGCGAGGCCTCCTCCAAGAACGGGAGCAGGTTGGCGTAGACGCCGACGAACTGGTTGGACTTGCCGTTGGTGTCGACGACCGATCCCGGGTTGCTGTAGTCACGCCCCCCCATGTAGCCGGGGGGCAGGCGCCGCTGCGACGACTCGTAATTTAGCGCCGCCAGCCCGAGCTGCTTGAGATTGTTGCTGCAGGCCGAGCGGCGGGCCGACTCTCGGGCCGCCTGCACCGCCGGCAGCAAGAGCGCGATCAGGATGCCGATGATCGCGATCACCACCAGCAGCTCTACCAGCGTGAAGGCCGGCAGGCCACGGCGTGACTTGTGGGCAAGAAGGGGCTTCATCGTTTCCATCCTCTGAATCGCTTTGCTCGTGCGTGGGGTAACGGGAGGGCCGTCAGCCCAGGTCCCCGGTAGACTGGAGTTGCTTAGCCTGAAACTCTGCCTGGACCGCTTTGTCCGAGGCGCCCAGGGCGCGGTAGGCGGCGGCCAGCGCGCGGTGGGCCTGGGCGTGGCGCGGGGCCTGGCCGATGCAGAGCTGCAAGGCCTCGACCGCGCCGTCGTAATCGCCGAGGGCGAGCATCGCGCGACCGACCGTCAGGTGCGCCCGCGGGAAGTAGTGGGTCAGCTCGGTGGCGCGGAGGGCGTAGTCGAGCGCTTCGTCTGCAGCGCCCAGCTCTAGCTTCGCTCGGGCGACGCCCGCCAGCGCGACGGACGAGTCGGGGTCGTGCTCGAGGTGTCGCTGGAACGCCTCGAGGGCCTGGGGGCATCGCTTGTCCGCCAGGTAGGCCTCGCCGAGCTTGTTGTCGAGTTCCGGCAGGCGGGTGCTGGCGGCCTCGACCCGCTCGAACAACTCGATCGCGCGCTCGAGGTTCCCCTCGGCGTGCTCGATCACGCCCAGCATCATGTGCACCCTGGGCAGCTCCATGCCCGCGGCCTGCAGCGCCTCGAGCCGCTCGCGGGCGGCGGCTCGGTCCCCCATCGCTAGGTAGCAGTTCGCCAGGAACACCTTGGCCGGTGTGGTGTCGCCGAGGCAGGGATCGATCTCTTCAAGCACCTGGGCAGCCGCCGCGAAGTCACGGGCGTCGAACAGCGACTGGGCCAGCGAGAGCTGGTTCTGAGCAATGGTGTCGCGGACGGTTTTCTCGGATTCTTCGCTCGGCGGCTCGATGTACCCCAGCTCGACCAATTGCTTCAGGGCTTCCCGGGCCTCGACCGGATCGACGCGGACCGAGCCGTCGTGCATGCCGCTGGGGCCGTCGATCTCCTCCCAGCTCTCGATCCGCCGCGGCTCGTCGGGCGCGTGGAGCACCTCAGACAGCACGCGGCCCGGCATGTCGTAGCCGGCGGGGAGCCCGAGCAGGTGTAGCACGGTCGGCGCGATGTCCAGCAGCGTGCCGCCAAACACCCGGCCGCCGGCCTTCACCCCCGGGCCCTGGGCGGCGAGCATCCCGAACGGACGGTGCCAATCGACCGGGCCCGACTTGCCTTCTCGCGGGTCGGGGCGGAGGTGGTCGTTGTGGTAACCGTGGTCCGACATCACGATCACGGCGGTGTCGTCGCCGGCGAGCGTCAGCAGGGTCTGGAGCATCATGTCGTGGAAGCGGTAGATCCCAACCATGCAGTGCTGGTAGGCGTCGAAGTCCTCCCGCGACACCTGCTCCATCTTCGGGGGGTGGAACTCCATAAACTCGTGGCCGAAGCGGTCGATGCCCTCGTAGTAGACCGCGGTCAGGTCCCACTCGGTGTCGGTCATCAGGTGGGTGGCGACCGCGTGCACCGTGGCGGTCTGCGCGAGCATCCGCTGCAGCTGGGCGATCCGGTGAGATGGCAGCTTCGCAACAGCGGCGGCGTCCGGGATAAACGGCAAGATCGCCGACGCGTCGATCTCCCGGGGCCGCACCCTGAGCTCGCCGAGCTCGTCGGTAAGCGTGGCCGGGTGGACCGATTGCTTCGGTGGCGGCGTGATCCCCTCGGCGGTCGCGTTGAAAACCTCAAACTGGTTCGAGACCATCACGCCGTCGATCGGCTCGGCGGGGTGCGACGCGTACCAGCCGACCACGTTCGAGCGGAGCCCGCTCTGCGCAAGGATGTTCCAGAGGGCTTTGCACTTGCGGCTGGTGCTCGCGCTGGGGCGGACGCCCTCGCCGTCGGGGTCGGGCTCGGTAAAGCCGAGCACGCCGTGCCCCGCCGCCCGTTTGCCCGTGGCGATGCTGTTCCAGAGGATGGGCGAGAGCATTGGCTGCAGGCTCGCTAGGTTGCCCCAGCTCCCCCGCTGCATCACGCCGGCTAGCGTGGGCATCAGCCCCTGCTCTACCAGCGGGTGGATCAGCTGCCAGTCGGCGGCGTCCCACCCCACCAGCAGGACGCGGCGCGGCGATCCTTCGGGTTGGCGTCGCTCAACGGACATGCTAGGCGTGGCCCTTGGAGCGACGCAGGGCCATCAGCCCCAGAGAGCCGGCCGCCAGCAGCCCCAGCGTGCCCGGCTCGGGGGCTGCGCCGGCCGCGGTAGACACCACCGGGCCGAACGCGCCGTGGCGGATGGCCCACAGCTCGTAATCCGCCTGGTCGACGACGCCGGCGCTGTCGCCCTCGTAGTCGTCGTTGTCGTGGAAGTCGGGGTTCTGGCCAATGTTGTCGCGGTAGAGCGTGTAGTCGGCCGCGTCGACAACGCCGTCGTTGTTGAAGTCGCCCGGGTTCACCCCGGCCCCGATCTCGCCCGCCAGGATGCCGACGCCCGACTTCGACTCGAACGCCCAGTCGTTGATCACGAACGTCCCGGCGGCGTTGTTGATCGTGACCCGCACCCAGCCGTAGTGCAGGCGTTCGCCGGTCGGGAACGCGAGCCCGATATACGCGTCCTGAACGTCGTTGAACTGGGCGTAGGGATTGAACGGGCCGTACGCCATCGAGCCCAAGAACTCCGGTCCGGCGGTGGTCGCGTCGATCGGGGCGTCCGCGTCGAGGGCCGAAACGTACTTCAGCAGGTCGGTGAAGCCGACGATCTTGCCCGGTGTGTAAGTCACCGTGGCGCCCTGGTAGTTGCCCTGGGTAAAGACGTAATTCTTCAGCTGGATGTCGCCGTAGGCGTCGTTGTCGAGGTTGAGGTTCTGCAGGTTACCCTGGTCGATCGAGAGGTCTTGCGCCCCCGAATAGACCACGACAGCCGAGGCGTCCGAGCTCAAGAACGCGGCCGTGGCGGCCGCGGAGTAGGCGGCCCTGCAAGCGGTCTTAGACCGAGACATGGCGCGTTTCCTTATTTAGTCGGGCGGGCCCAAACGAGCAGACCCGCTTGAGTGGCGTCACGCCGCAGGGAGCACGGCGTGTCGGGTTGGTTAGGCGGCCGCCGCCCCGGGGGTGCACCCCGGGTGGCGACCGTCGCAGCGAATTGTCTAGGCGGCGTCTTGCCGGCGGCGGCGAGCGGCTGCCAATCCAGCGGCGCCGGCTGCCAGCAGGCCCAGCGTGCCGGGCTCCGGGGTTTGACCAGCGGCGATGCCCGCACCAGACACCGTGTTGTAGGCCCAGTCGTTGACGACAAACGTGCCCGCGGCATTGTCGATCGTCACCCGGATCCAGCCGTAGTAGGTATCCGGACCGCTCGGGAAACTCAAGCCAATGTAGGCGTCGGTAGCGTTGTTGAACTGGGCGTCAGGGTTCACGGCGCCGTACGCCAGCCCACCGAAGAAGCTGGGGCCGACCGTCGAGCCGTCGATCGGGTCGCCCGCTGAAAGAGCAGTCGCATAGGTGAGACCCGTCGTGAATCCCACGAGCTGACCGGGCGCGTAGGCAACAGTCGCGCCCTGGTAGTTGCCACCGCCAAAGACGTAGTTCTTCAGCAAGATGTCGTTGTAGGCGTCGCCGTCGATGTTGAGCGACTGGGAAGAGAACTGGCCAATCGCCAGATCCTGCACGCCCGAGTAGCTGATCTGGGCGTCTGCCGTCGTGGCGGCAAGAGCGGCCGCGCCGGCGGCGGCGGAGTAGGCCACCCGCTTGGCGACCTGTGAGGTGGGGAGGGGGCGCTGCTGCGCGTCTTGTTGTGGTGACGTCATTAGCTTGTCGTTCTGAGTGAGACCAGGAACAGATACCTACAGTAGGCCAACCGGGGTCCCGCCCAGACCACGTAGCTTCGGCCAATCAAATCACAAGCTTCAAATGTAAATGTGGCGTGTGCGGGAAACAATCATCGAGGTCGATCATCGACCAAAACGCGGCAATCCGAAACCTCGCGACAGGGGAGCCTCTGCGCAATCGATCGAATGGCGTGCGCAACCGTGATTGGTGCCCGCCAACCGTCCCCCCATTGAGTGTGAGTTCCGATGCTGCGACGGACGACGCCGAGCGACCATTCCGGCGTCGCCGACTAGCCGCGGCTTGGGTCTCCCGACCGCCACAGCGAGCCTATTGCCGAGAGAAGTCCTGCAATAGCAATCGCGGGCGGCAGCGGCGCCGCGGTCGCCGCCGCGGGCGAGGTCCCGTAGGCCTCGCTCCAGGCAAGGTAGTCCTGCGCATCGGTAATTCCGGATGACGCGGTCTCGTTTGCCAGCAGCTCACCGCGCGTTACCGCGTCACGCCACGCCGTGTAGTCGGCGGCGTCGACCAGGCCGTCCTGGTTGTAATCGCCGGGCTTCGCAGGGCGGGCGGACAGGGTCAACGCGTAAAGCTGCACCGCGTCCGAGTCGCCCGCGACCCGCAAGAAATACTCGCCGGGCGAGTCGAGCGCAACGCCTAGCAACTGCTCTGATTCACCGAGCCCGGCAGACGCGGCCGAGGCAACCAGTAAAGGCTCGGCGGCGCCCGCTTGGAACACCTCAACCAGGAGGTCGCTCTGGCTGGACGCGTTCACTAAGTGGTAGAGCTCGTTCGAATTGGCCCGTTCGGTGTAGTTGCGGCCGCGGGGGTCGAGCGTCACGTCGACAACGATGGGCGCGGCGACACTCAGGACGAAGAAATCCTCGTCGGCGGCGCCGGTGATGCTGACGAAGTCCTCGCCGCCAGGCGAGACCATTCCGACCGTGTCCGGCGTGTCGAGCCCGAGGGTGATCGTTTGCCCCTGCAGCAAAGTCCCGAGCGGGGTGGCGGCGGCGAAAGAACCGTTGCCACCCAAGGCGCCCCGCTCGTGCCGATCGCCGTAGAGCGAGTGGATCCCACGGATGTCGTCGAGCTGGGGTCCGTCGTAGCTCAAGGAATTCGACACAAACGGGGACATCAGCACGTGCGTGTTGGACGAGTCCATGTGCGCCAGGCCGAGGCTGTGGCCTGCCTCGTGCATCAGCGTGTTGCGCAGCAACGCGTAGTCGTCCGCTGCGTCGCCGAACCGGACGACGTCGCTGGTGTCGAGGGTCAGGTCGGCGTTGGGAATGAAGCCAGACTGCCCGTAGGTCCCGCCCACGCCATCGAGGGTTGCCCCGCCGAGCCGGATATCGCCCCGCACGCCCAACACGCCCAGGTTCGCGTTGGATCCGTGGGGCACGCCGTCGTCATTCGGTTCGTACACCAGCGAGACGCCGCTCACCTCGGCCCAGCGTTCGAACGACTGCTCGACATAGGCGAACCACGGCCGCTGCTTAAGGTCGGCGCCGCCACCCGCGTAGTTGAACAGCGCATCGAGGTCAGCGATCAGGTCGCTCGAACGACTCTGCGAGCCAACCGCGTTGAGCAGCGTCGAGCCGTCGGGAACGATACTCCACGAAAGCGTGACCGGGAGCCCCGCCGGCTGGGCGAAACTGTCGGTCGCGGTGCTGGACCACCGGCCGTTGGAATAGAAGGCGTTCGACTCCACCGGAACGCAGAACGCGCCGCCAAGGGCTAACAACAGGAGCAGCAGAGCAGATCGCAAATCGAAGAATCCCAGGCAGGCGACACGAACGGGCAGAGCCGTTATTAGAATCACCCGCAAAGCCGCGGACAACGAGATTGTCTCAGCCGACAGCCAGCTTGTCGCCCGCAATCGGGAAATCGCACAGAGCGATCCCGTCGCGAAGGGCGGCGCCGACGCCCCCCACGAATCGATCTGCGCTAACACGAGAGCGGGGCGCCAAGAATCGACCGCCCGCGTCCATTACGATGGAGACCTGGCTAGCAACTCGACCACGACAAACCACAGCGATGGAGATCCATCAATGCGGCGACTACTCACAATCGGCATCGTGATCGGCGGGCTCGCCGCGCTTGCCGCCGCCGCATCGGCGCGAGAGGTGCTCGACGTCGCCCGCCAGTACGACAACGGCGGCGGGTACCACTGGACCGCCGGCAACTCGGGGACGCCCATCGAACTACGATTCGAAAACCGGGTATTGCTCCCGCGGGGCAAGGGCTCGTTCTGCTGCGGGTACACCCTGGCGATCGCGTTCGAGGTCGCCGAAGAACGCGGACTGCTCGCAGGCAAGACGTTCGACGAGATCAGGGCGTTCCAGAAGGACTGGTACGGCGACGGCCCCGACAGCCGCGAGACCTTGATCGTCAAAGCGGTAGAGCGGCTCGGCATCGGCCGGCAAGTCGCCCACCCCGATGCCATGCCAGGCGACTTCGTCCAGCTCTGGCGGACCAGCGGGTCGGGGCACAGCGTCGTGCTGCTGGATTGGGTGAGGGAAGACGGGAAGATTGTGGGGCTGAAGTACCGCAGCTCACAAAAGTCGACCGACGGCATCGGCGACCGCGTCGAGTACTTCTCCGACTCCCCCGGGCACGACGGCAAGGTCGTGCGGGACCGGACCTACCTATGTCGGCTGTTCAAGAACGCGTTGGAACCTAGCATGCAAGAAGCACAGCAGCTCGCCCTCGCTGGCGAGTACTCCCGGGCAGAAGAGATCCTCGCAGCGGCGGCCGCCGACTCTTCGGCCGCGGACGCAACGGCCGCGGCGATTGAACTCGAACGTATCCGCCGCGCCCGCCACGAGTTTGGGCTCAACGGCGACGAGCTGCTCGCGCAGATCCAGAAACAGATCCCCGACGCGACCCTCGCCGACATGGCCCGCTGGCGCGACGCCGGCGACCTGCAGCACCGCACCATCGACGGACAAATCAGCTACTTCCGCCGGGCGGCGTCGAACCTGTTCCGCTTCAACGCCGACGCAAAACGGCGTAGCAATCCGCAAGCGGCAGCCGGCCGCTTCGACCAGACCGGGCTCATCGCCGAGCTAGTCGACTTGGCAGAAGCGTCGGCCGCTCCCGCGGTGTACCCCGTCCGGCACAAGGTGAAATACACCCTGACAATCAAGCCGGGCAACCCGCTAGCGAAACCGGGCGCCAAGGTCCGCGTCTGGCTGCCCTACCCGCAGGAGTACCAGCAGCAACAACAGGTGAAGCTCCTATCGTCCTCCCCCGGGCATCAGAAGATCGCGGCGAATGGCCATCCGCACCGCACGATCTACTTCGAGCAGGTCGTCCAAGACGAAGCGGCGCCGCTGGCGTTTAGCGCCGAGTACGAGTACGTCGTCTCGGCGTGGGCGCCGATGCCGTCGGCCGACGAGGTCCAGTCTTATGATAAAGCAGGCGAGCTCTACCGCGAGTTCACCGCCGAGCGTCTGCCGCACATCGCGCTCGACGACGCGACCCGCGACCTCGCCGCAAAGATTGTCGGCGATGAGCCCAACCCCCTGCTCCGCGCCAAGAAGATCTTCCGCTGGGTCTCCGCCAATATCCCGTGGTGCGCCGAGATCGAGTACTGCCTGATCGACAGCCTGGCCAAGAAGGGCATTGCCGCCGGACGCGGCGACTGCGGCGTGCAGGGCATGGTGTTCATCACCCTCTGCCGGGCGGCGGGCGTCCCCGCCCGCTGGCAGAGCGGCTGGCAGACCAAACCGGGCGAGGAGAACATGCACGACTGGGCCGAGTTCTACGTCGAGCCGTGGGGCTGGCTGCCGGCCGACGCGTCGCACGGCGTCCGTCGGCACGACGATCCGCGTGTGCAGGACTTCCTGTGCGGCGGACTCGACCCGTACCGCATGATCGTCAACCTCGACTTCGCCCGGGAGCTCGACCCGCCGAAGTCCAGCTACCGCAGCGAGCCCAACGACTTCCAACGCGGCGAGGTCGAAATCGACGGCCACAACCTCTACTTCGACCAGTGGAAGTGGGACTTCGAGGTCACCGCCGACCCGCGCGAGTAGGCGACCTCGGCAAGAAGAGTCGGCGACGCGTCCCACGTCAAGGAAAGACGCCGCACGGCAACGGCGTCGCGGACTAGGCGTGGAAGGGGAACCACCGCACCGAGCCGGTAATCGCGGCTTTGGAGAGCGTAATACGCTTCGCCATCGCACGCCAACCAGCAGTCGCAAGAGGCGACTCAGAAACAACTTAGGTCAAGTGGGCACGACAGAACTCGAATCTGTGACCTCTTGCATGTCAAGCAAGCGCTCTAACCAACTGAGCTACGCGCCCTAAGTGCGTTCCGGCTTGCGGCCGGGCTCCTCAGTATAGCGTCGGCTGCGCGGGCGGCTAGGGCTTAGTCTGGACCACGCCGGGAGTGGTTTTGCCGAACAGGTTGGCTGGGAAGGGACGCAAACTCTTCCTAGTTGCCCCACATTTCACGAAATTGTCGGAAATTCTTGCCCGGCAAGGAGTTCCGCCGTTATCCGCCTTGCCGTCCGCCCACTGATGCGGTGTAATCACGGATTGGAGGAACGGCAAGGAATTAGCCGCCGCCTCGAAAACGTATGGAAACTCCCTCCAACTTGGGCTCGGCCCCGATGAAGCGTCTGAACTGGAAGAACGCGATTTATTACGGCGAGGTGTTTGGGTTCGTTTTCGCCTGGGCCGTAGGCTTGGTGATTGCGCTCAGCAGCTCGCGAGACGGCTCCGCCGCGCAAGATACCAACACGGTAGTTGCCGCGGGCGCCACGCCCCGGGCGATTGACTGACGGTCCGCCCCCCCGGGTGGTCCAATTGAATGACGGGCCCCGCGAATGGTGGGACCGGCTGCCGCCAACCAATCTCGCAAGCTCTTCTCGACGCGCCCGCGATTCTGTCCCCGGCCCTGCTCTTGTTGCTTCGGCCGCGCACTTTACGCTACAGCACTATAGGCAAGCAGTAACGATTCTGCTGGCTGCTGCTAGATTGGCGCCCGCCGGTGGTTCGCGGTTTTCGCTCGCTGGCAACCCTGCGCGGCATCCGAAAACCGCGTGCTCCGGCATTGCGGAAGAAGCTGGCGGAACCGCTGGCTGCCCGGCTCTAATTGTCCGCCGCGATCTTGGCGTCGATCTCGTCGGTGAGGTCGGTCTTGTCGCGGCGTCGCAGGTAGAGCTTGATCGGCACCTCCGCAAAATCGCAGACGTCCCGGCACTTGCTAAGCAGGTACCGCTGGTAGGGCGCCGCGATGGCCGATGGTTGACTGCAGAACATCACGATCGTCGGCGGCTCGACCCCCACCTGCGTGGCGTAGTAGATCTTCGGCCGTCGGTTCTGGTAGACCGGCGGCGGGTTGACGCGGACCGCGTCGCGGAGCATGCGGTTGAGCTGCCCGGTGCTAGTGCGCTGCCGGGCCTGCTTGAACAACATCTGCGAGTGGTTCAGCAACGCCTTGACGTTCTTGCCAGTCTGACCGGTGATGAACGCGATCGGCGCGTACCGCAGCGTGCGGAAGGTGTCGTGCAGGTAGGTGACCCACTTCTCGGTCGGCATGGTCTCTGCCAGCAGATCCCATTTGTTAACCACCAGAATGCACGGCTTGTACTGCTGGGCGATGTAGTCGCAGAGCTGCTTGTCGACCTTGCTGATCCGCTCCGAGGCGTCCAGGAACAGCAGCACCACGTCGGCCCGGCGGATGCTGCGTTCGGCGCGGTGGGTGCCGTAGAAGTCGATGTCCTGCTTGCGTCCCTGCCGGCGGCGGAGGCCCGGCGTGTCGATCGCCACGAACGACTTGCCATCGAGCTCAAACCGCACGTCGACGCTGTCGCGGGTGGTGCCCGGAATCTCGCTGACGATCATGCGCTCGGACTGCACCAGGGTATTAATGAAGGTGCTCTTGCCGACGTTGCGACGGCCGACGATGGCGACCTTCATCTCCGTTTCTTCTTCGCCGTCCGACTCCTTGGCCGGCGGCAGCCGTTCCAGGATCTGGTTCATCAGCACCGCGCGGCCGCGGTTCTGCATGGTGCTGATCTTGTCGGCACGGCCGTGGCCCAGGCGGGCGAATTCTTCAGCGGCGCCGTCGAAGGTGTGGTCGTCGGTCTTGTTGGCCAGGCAGATGACCGGCGTTTTGAGGTACCGCAGCCGTTTGGCGACCTCCTGATCGAGGGTGGTCACACCGCTGCGGCTGTCGACAACAAACAGCACCACGTCCGCGGAGTCGATAGCGAATGCGATCTGGTTCTCGATATGTTCGGTAAGGTCGTCCTCGTCGAGGTGCCCCATGCCGCCGGTGTCGACCAGCTCGAAGAACCGACCCTCGTGCTCCATCAGGTGCGTCATGCGGTCGCGGGTGACGCCGGGGCGGTCGTCGACAATGGCGATCCGCCGACCGGCGAGCCAGTTGAAGACGCTGCTCTTGCCGACGTTCGGACGGCCGACGATGACTACCTGGGGGACGCCCATAAAGGGATCGCAGTCGCGACTTGGTGAAGAATCTGGTGAGGGTTAACCCATCTATCATAAGCAGAGCGGCGCTGGCGGTGTAGCGGGCTGAGGGCCGCGGCTGGCCGGATTCGCCGGGGAGACGTAGACTCAGTGCCTTGCCAATCCCCGGAATCTTGCCATGGACCAGCCAGACTACCGCCGCGCACTAGAGCAGTGTCTCGAGGGCCTGCTGGCGGCCGGCGTTCGCCAGCTGCCACGGTCCACCGCCCCGCTGACGTTGCAGGAGACCGCGGCCGAACCAGCGCCGTCCCCATCGACGGGGCAGACTACGATCGACCCGCCCCTGCCCGCAGCGGCGGCTCAAACGCCCGCCGCCCTGCCCGCCTCGGTGACCGCGGCGCCAACACTCGATGTGCTGCAGGGCCAGGTGGCAGACTGCCGACGCTGCGACGAACTGGCCCGCACCCGCACCCAGACGGTGTTTGGAGTCGGCGACCCCAATGCCCGGCTCTGCTTCATGGGCGAAGCTCCCGGCGCCGACGAGGACCGGCAGGGCGAGCCGTTTGTCGGCCGCGCCGGTCAGCTGCTGGACAAGATTATCCAGGCGTGCCGGATGCAGCGATCGGAGGTTTACATCCTCAACACGCTGAAGTGCCGGCCACCGGGCAACCGCAATCCGAAGCCGGAGGAGGCCGCCAACTGCAGCGGATTCCTCAACCGCCAGCTCGAGCTTATCGACCCTGAGTTCATCTGCTGCCTGGGGGCGGTCGCGGCCCAGAGCCTGCTCCAGACTCAAACCCCCATCGGTCGCCTGCGGGGCGGCGTGCACGACTATCGCGGCATCAAGGTGGTGTGCACCTACCACCCGGCGTACCTGCTGCGGAACCCAGCGGCCAAGAAGGACGCGTGGGACGACATGAAGATGCTGATGTCGCTGATGGGGGTCGAACTTTAGGCGTTTTCACCAAGCCTGCTGCCCCGTCGGCGACGACCCTGCCGGTTGCTCTGCTAGCGCAGGTAGACCTTGCCAGTCGTGCCGGTCGTGCCGACGCTAGCCCACGCAGACTTCTCTGGTGGGGCCTCCAAATGCTTTCGATGCCCCGGGTTCGTTGGTAGAGTCAGAGTCATGGCCGCCGGCGTCTGCAGGCGGGCTTACTCGGGGTTCGGAACCCCTCCCGTATGGCTGCCGGCGCCCGCCGAGACCCGCTAACTTTGAGCCTTGATTGATGCTGCCTCACCACCAATCACGTCCCGACGCCGTCGAGCTGCTGCTCCGCAACGCGCAGCTGCGTGACGAACTCGAGCCGTTGTACGACGAGTCCATTGGCTGTGTCGACGTCAACCGGATGACGACCCACAGCGAGAACGAATTCCTGCAGTCGATGCTGGAGTGGGAACGGGCGCCGATGGCGCCGATCTGCGAGTGGTTCGAGCCGCGGCTCGCCCTGCCGTCGCCCGAGGGCGTCGGCGTGGACGAGTTGCCGGCCTTGATTACCGAGGTCACCACCAAGCTGTTCGAGAAGAACATCGTCCTGGACTTCACCGATCACCTGTCCGACCGGCAGCTCTACACGCTAATCTACCGCGACATCCTGCCCTCGTTCGAGAAGAAGATTGACCGGCGGGACAGCTACCTGCACTGGGACTGCGCCAACACCGACGGCGACCCGGAATCGTGGCTCCGCTACTACGCCAACGACGCCGAACGCGAGATGTGGGAACACGAAACAGGCGGCGAACTGCCCGCCAAACAGGAGCTGATGCACCGCCGGCGGCTGCCGGTTGCGCCCCTGTAGCTGACGGCCGTCGAGCCGCCGCCGCCGGACGCCGGGCGGCCTGCTACAGCAGGTCGGGCCAGATGGCGTCGCTGACCAGCAGCCCTTCGCGTGTGAGCCGGAGCCGGCCTTCCACCTGTTCCAGCAGCCCCAGTCCGCAGAGCCAGTCAATCTGCGGACCGGCAAGGTCTTGCACGGCGTGGCCCGTCGCACCGGCGAATGCGAGCAGATCGATCCCTTCGAGGCGGCGGAGCCCGAAGACCAGCTGCTCGCGGGCCCGCATCTCTGGCGATAGCTCCTCACGGAAGGCCACCGGCGATTCGCCGGCAAGCACCCGCTTGAGGTAGGTGGTGGTGCTCTGGTGATTAGTCTCGCGGACGCCGTTGACGTACCGTGCGGCGCCGGGCCCTGCGGCGTAGTAGCCGCGCCCCGACCAGTAGGCCTCGTTGTGCCGGCTCCGCCGCCCCGGGCGGGCGAAGTTCGATACCTCGTAGTGCTCGAAGTCGGCGGCGCCCAGCCGGTCGATGGCTGCCAGGTACATCTCTCGCTGCAGGTCTTCGTCGACCTCCAGCAGGGCGCCCGACTCGCGGCGGGACCAGAAGGCCGACCCCTTGTCGAATGTTAGCCCGTAGGTCGAGATGTGGCCCACGTCGAGGCTCACGGCGCGGCGGAGATCGGTTTCCCACTGGTCGAGCGTCTCGCCGGGCGCGGCGAAGATCAGGTCAAGCGACGCCCGCAGGCCACGCTCGTGGCAGGCCTCGATGGCGTCACCGATCTGCTCGGCCGAGTGGTCCCGCTCCAGCACGGCCAGCTTGTCAGCGTGGAAAGACTGCCCGCCCAGGCTCAACCTCGTGACGCCCGCGGCGGCCAGCATGTCGAGCAATTCACCGCCGACATCGGCCGGGTTGGCCTCAACGGTCCACTCGTAGCCTGGCGCGGGCGGAAACCACTCCCGTGCCGACTGCAGCAGGCGACCTAACAAAGGCGGGCTCAGCCGCGTGGGGGTCCCGCCGCCGACATACAGCGTGTCGACCGGGCACGGCCCCCCCAGCCCGGCGAGCTCCCGCTCGATGGCGTCGAGGTAGACAGTCGACAGGTCTTCGCGGCCGGCGACGACCGTGAAATTGCAGTAGCCGCAGCGGTGCGCGCAGAACGGCACGTGCAGGTAGGCCGAGCGCGGAGGGGATACGGGCATTGCTTGCGGGGCCGGCCCGTGAGGGATCAGCGGCTACTTCTTCTTTTTCTTCGGCGCCGACTTCTTGGCGCCCGCGGCCAGGGCCTTGGCGACTAGCGCTGAGGAGTCGGCCGCGCTCATTCCAGACAGCAGGACAAACGCCTCGGAGATTACGCGTCGCGTCTCGGCGGCGTTGATCTTCGTCTTGGCGGTGTCGGTCCGTCTGGCAACCTCGTTGTAGAACTCGTTAAGCGTCACAGCTTGACTCCAAGTAAAGCAGAGAAGTTGGGATTGGCTTCCTGTGTTTGCACGGCATTCTAGCGCGGTTTGCCGTCCGCTTGAAGAGCAAGCTGGCGGGATCGCGACCATCATTCGACCACGGCAGTCGGTATTCCGTAGAACGCGCGTCGTACAACCCACAATGGTGGCCCAATCTCGGTGATCACGACTTGGTAAACGGCTCCGTGCCTGGTTACCGGGCTATGGTTTCAGGCACAGGGCGACCACCCTCCGGACCGCCCCGCGGTCCCCCGATTTTGACGCATCCCCCACCAGTGGCCCATGGCCGAGCCCCTCCCTCAAACAGCCGATAAGGGAGCGCAGATCCGGCGGAAGCTCACCGCGCGGACGCTCGTCGCCCTGGCAGTTTCTGGGGGGATCCTCCTGGCCGAGCAATTGCACACCTACCAAGGCCTGCGTCACCGGCTGGTGGACGCCGAGCTGATTAACAGCTTCGGTCGCCAGAGGATGCTGTCGCAGCGGATCGCGAAGCACCTGTACGCATTGCGAGACGCCAACTCCACCGCTCCCCAGCTGCTGGACGACCTCAGCCGGACGCAAGCAGAGTTCGACGCCGGCCACCAGCGGCTACTGGACTGGATCCCAGAGGAGGAAGATCCCACCCGCCGCATGGAACTGGAACGAATGGCGGCGCAGCTGACCCCGATCGCCGACAAGATCAACAACGCCGTCGGCGCAATGACTGATCGCGGCGGGGACGCCGCCGAAGCCACCCCGATTGACAACGAACTCGCCGGTCTGATCGCCTCGTGCGACGAGTTCTGCGCGATGATGGAGGAGGTCACCGGGGGACAGTCGACGCACCTCCAAGCAAACCTGGGGGCCGACGCCTGGACCCGCACGATCCTTCAGGTGTCGCTGCTGGGCGGGCTGGCGGTGCTGCTGATAATGCTGGTAATCCCCACGATCGCACACGCCGCCGAGAGCCACCGAAAACTAGCCGACGAGCTGGCGAACAGCCTGGTGCAGCAGGCCAAACAGGAGAAGTTGGCATCGGAGATCCGCCGGATGTCGGCGCTGGACCACGCCGTGCTCGAGACCGCCGCCGACTCGATTGTCGTGATCGACAAGACCGGGACCATCCTCAGCGCCAACGGCGCCGCCCACCGGACGTTCGTCGCAGAGCCAGGGTCGCTCGTCGGCTCGAACGTCGCGCGGCTGATGCCTGAGCCGCACGCCGGCAACCACGACGGCTACGTCCGCCATCACCTCGACACGGGCGAGAAGCGGATCATTGGCACCACACGAGAGCTGGTCGCCCGGCGGCTCAACGGCGAGGCGTTCCCGATGGAGCTATCGGTCGCGTCCACCATAGTCGACGGCGATGTCTATTTCACGGGTTTTGTTCGCGACATCAGCGAACGCAAGCGACTCGAGCTGCGGCTGCTGCAGTCCGAGAAGCTTAGCTCGGTGGGCCGACTCGCCGCCGGCATCGCCCACGAGATGAACACGCCGCTACAGTTCATCAGCGTCAACACGAAGTTCCTACAAGAGTCGCTTGAGGCCTTGGTGAAGGGACCCCGGAGACCGATAGGAGAACCCGCCCGTCCTTCGATCGACACCGATTTCTGCACCATGCTCGAGTGCATCGACGAGAATATCGAGGGCGTCACTCGGCTGGTCGACATCGTGCGGTCGATGCAGGAGTTCAGCCACCCGGGCGATCTGCGCAACAGCAGCTTCGACCTCAACCACTGCGTGGAGTCGGTGTTGAAGATCAGCCGCAACCGCTGGAAACACGTGGCGTGCTTGGACCTGCGGCTCGGTAAGGATCTACCTCCATGCGAGGGGTCTTCTAATGAGATCGGACAAGTGATCCTGAACCTGATAGTCAACGCGGCAGACGCCATTGCCGAGCAGCGCGGGGTCGACCCAGCCGAGCTCGGTTCCATCACGATCCGCACCACCCAGGAGGGGGGCAACCTGCTGCTGGAGGTAGGCGACGACGGGCCTGGCATCCCGGCCGATGTGCTGCCCCAGATCTTCGAGCCGTTTTTTACGACTAAGCCGGTCGGGGCCGGCACCGGACAGGGACTGGCGATTGCTTACGACATTGTGGTGAACAAGCACGGCGGCGCCCTCGATGCGGAAAGCGCTGTCGGTGCAGGATGCTGGTTTACCGTAACTCTGCCGGTTTCCCGTCCCGACCCTGCCGTGCAGGAAGTAGATTCTTTGGTGTCCCCGGCGGCGCCCGAAACCACAGCCCCTTAGTGCGCAACAGAACGCGGAGCGAACTCTGATGACGAGCAGAATTCTTTTTGTCGACGACGAAGGCATCGTGCTGAAATCGCTTAACCGCGCGCTCAGCACCACCTATGACATTACGACTGCATACTCGGCCGAGGAGGCGTTGGGCCTGCTCGCCGATCAGAAGTTTGCCGTGATCGTCACCGACATGCGCATGCCCGGCGGCGACGGCATGTGGCTGATCCGGAAGGCGAGCGAGATCTGCTCCCACTGCCAGTTCATCGTGCTGACCGGAAACTGCGACGACGCCACCCGCGAGAACGCGATGGCGACCGGCAAGGTGTTTGCCTTCCTCAACAAGCCTTGTCCGATTGAGCTGCTCGAAGAGCAGATCGAGAAGGCGATCGCCGCCCGCATGGAGGCCTACCAGGTGTAGCGCGGTCTGCTACTCCTGAGCGTCGTGGCCTTCCATGCCAAGCGAGCCCATCTTGCGGTACAGGTTGGTGCGGAACACCCCGAGCAGCTTCGCGGCCTGGCTGATATTGCCACGCGTCTGGTCGATCGCCTGGGCGATATAGCGGCGTTGGAATTCCTCGGTTGCCTGGCCGAGCGGGAGGCCCAGGTCGAGCAGGGAATCGCCCCCCGAGTTCGGCGCGGCAATGAACGCCAGGTCGTCGGACTCGATCTTGTCGCCGGTCGAAAGATAGGCCAGCCGCTCCATCATGTTCCGCAGCTCGCGGACATTGCCCGGCCACCGGTGGGCCGCCATCAGCTTCTTCGCCTCGGCGGTCCACACCGGTTTTTTGCGCCCCGCGGCCCTGCAGAACTGACGCAGGAAGTTGTCGGCCAGCAGCATCAAATCGTCACCTCGCTGTCGCAGCGGCGGCAGCTCGAGCGTCACGACGTTCAGCCGAAAATACAGGTCCTCGCGGAACCGCTTCTCGCGGACCAGCTTGGCGAGGTCCTGGTTGGTGGCAGCCAGCACGCGGACGTTCACCGGGATCTCCACCGACCCGCCCACCCGCACGACCTTCCGCTCCTCGAGCGCCCGCAGCAGCTTCGCCTGCCCGCCGAGGCTCATGTCGCCGATCTCATCGAGCAGCAGGGCGCCGCCGTCGGCCAGTTCGAACTTGCCCGCGCGGGTCTCGCGGGCGTCGGTGAAGGCCCCCTGCTCGTGCCCGAACAGCTCGCTCTCGAGCAGCGTCTCGGCGATGGCGGCGCAGTTGACCGCCACAAACGGCGCGCTGCGGCGTTTGCTGTTGTAGTGGAGCAGTCGGGCCACGACCTCTTTGCCGCACCCGTTCTCTCCCAGGATCAGCACCGAGAGGTCGGTGTCCGCGACGCGTTGCACCGTTGACCGCAGGGCCTGGATCGCGGGGCACTCGCCTACCAGTTGGATCGCGGACGCCTGCTCCTGAACGTACAGTTCCTGCCGCTCCAGGAGGGACTCGAATTCCTGAGTCGCGGCGAGCACGGCCGAGGCGTGCTCCGCGAATTCGAGCAGCCCCTCCTGGTCCGCGAGGGAGAACCCCGGGGCAGACTGCTTGTTGATGAGCTCGAACACGCCCAGCTTTTCGCCGCTGGCGGTCTGCAGTGGAACCGCGAGCAGCGACTCGGTCCGGTACCCCGTCTTCGCATCGATGGAGTGGTCGATGGTGTGAGCGTCGTTGCCGGGCGAAACCCGACGGGGCTCGCCGGTCGCCAGCACCTCACCGACGACGCCGGCCGAGTCCGGCACGCGGAGCTCGCCGCTCTCAATGCCAATCGCGGGGCGGCCGACGAGCGTCGCGGACTTGCTGTCCCACAGGAAGATGCTAGCCCGATCTGAATCGAACAGCCGGCACGCCGCGTCCGCCATGCTCTGCAAGAGCTGCCCGAGGTCGTCGGACAGCCGCCACTGCCGACTGAGGTCCAGGAGCGTGGCCGACCGCTCCGCTTTCCCTTGCAGGCTTTTCAACCGGGCTCCCGCCGCCAGGCAGCTCCCCACCAGGTCGGCCAGGTTGGCGAGGTCGCCTGCCTCGATCGCCGGCCGAACGAGCAGCACCTCGACTCCGCCGGCCAGGGGCGCGGCGGACCACTCTCCCTGGACGCAGGGGCGCCCCGCGTCGAGCGCTTCGGCGGCCAGTTCGATTGGGGCCGTCTTCCCCACAGCGGCCAGCACTTCCCACTCTGGCGGCGAAGCCCTCAGCAGCGTCACCGCGTCGACGCCAGGCTGATCAACGACCGCCTGGGCTAGCACTACGGGGACCTCCTCCGGACCACCACGCGCGAGGGTTTTGAGCAGGGCGGACCACATAGACGAGGACGCAGCAGGGATGAGATCGGACATTCAGTCGCCGCGCGGCCGCGGCCAGTCTGGACATCATGGGGGATCGCGGCCGCCCGTCAAGCGTCGCAGGCTGCCGCCCATCAACTGCGGCGGCCATTTCGACAGTCACGCACGTCCCCGAGAGGGGGCGTGAGCTGGTCAACCGGCGGCGCACCTGAACGGCCGCCGCTCAGGGCAAATGGTGCAGCCGCTACAGACGGAAGAGTTGTTTCCGAAGAGTGCGGTTCTCCCCCCTTCGGTTGCAACCGTTTTGACATGCACGCATTCAGCCGTAAGCTTCCTGAGTAGAACTCCATCGATTGTCCCCGCGCATTCTGAACTGTCGGACGCCGCTAATCCACACCTTCTGATCATTCGGCCGGCGTCCCGGACAAGAGTCACGGCCTACCTAGAGCACCAGCGAACCGAATGAGCTCACCGCAGCCGCCAGCGATCGATCTCGATGAATTACTCGGGCGGTGCCTCGGCAACCTGGAACTAGCGGAGAGCGCTGTCTCGGCGTTTCTCGAAGAGTTCCCCAGCAACTACCAACAACTGGACGCCGCGGCTAGCCGGTTTGAACCAACGACGCTCGCGGCGGTCTCGCACCGGATGAAGGGCGCCGCGCGGAATATCGGCGCCACCCCGCTGGGCGACATGCTCGCCTCGCTCGAGCAGCTGGTCGACGAGGCGGGGCACAACGAGATCCGAACCTTGGTAGACAACATAGCCCTCGAGGCCCGTCGCCTCGAGGAAGCACTCAGCTGAACCAACGACAGCTGGGCCGAGCGGCGATCTGCATCGCCAACCCACCGCTCTCGAGGCCGACATGCAAGTCCTGATCGCTGAAGACGACCGCAGCAGCTCGATTGTCCTGCAGGGCGTGCTCGGCGCGTTGGGTTACGACGTGCTAGCCGCGACCGACGGCCAAACCGCTTGGGAACTGCTCCGCGACAACGATTGTCGGATCGTCATCTCCGACTGGCAGATGCCGCGGATGGACGGGCTCGAACTCTGCCGACGGGTCCGCGCTCGCGACGTCGGCTGCTACGTCTATTTCATCCTGCTCACCAGCCGGTCCGGGTCGCACAACCTGGTGGAGGGCCTGCAGGCAGGCGCCGACGACTTTGTCACCAAGCCGTTCGACGCCGAGGAGCTGCGGGTCCGCATGAAGAGCGCCGAGCGGGTCGTGTCGCTCGAGAGCCGCGACCTGATCATCTTCACCCTCGCCAAGCTGGCCGAGTCACGCGACCCAGAAACCGGCGCCCACCTCGAACGGGTGCGTGAGTACGTCCGGATCCTCTGCAAACGCCTGCAGGACGACAAGGCCTGCCGCGGCAAGATCGATCAAGACTTCATTCAGCTGATGTACCTGTCGAGCCCGCTGCACGACATCGGCAAGGTCGGCATCCCCGACAACGTGCTGCTCAAGCCCGGGCGGCTGACCGACGAGGAGATGGACTGCATGCGAGAGCACACGGTTATCGGAGGGACCACCCTCGACGCCGCGCTCGCCTCGCACCCGTCGGCGTCGTTCCTGCGGGTCGCCAGCGAGATCGCCTGGACCCACCACGAACGCTACGACGGCCGTGGCTACCCCAACGGCCTGGCGGGCAAAGACATCCCGCTGTCGGGCCGCATTATGGCTCTGGCAGACGTCTACGACGCCCTCACCACCAAACGCGTCTACAAGGACGCGATGTCCCACGAGACGGCCCGCGAGATCCTGCTGGAGGGACGGGGCACCCAGTTCGACCCCGCGGTGGTCGACGCGTTTCTCGCCGGCGAGTCGGACTTCCTCCGCATCAAGAAGATGCTGCAGGACTCCGAGCCATTGGCGCCGCAGGCGACGCCCGCACTTGCCCCCACCGCCAGCTGACCGCTGCGTCAGCGGCTCGCCTCTGGGTTCGGTGTGCGGTCCTCAACGGCGGCTGTCGCAGGCCCGACCGAGTGCGGGCTGTCAATCCGACGCCGCGCAGAGTCTCTGGCGGCGAAGTTGAGAATGATGCCAGAGGCGTCGCGGCTCATCCCGAGGTCGGCGTCGGAGTAGCCCGCCTCGACGAACAGCCGCCGGCAGTCGGCCTCCTCGCGTTCCAGGAAGAACCAGTCGGTAAGCCACTGGTAGTCCGTCTTGTCATACCGGTGACGGTCCTTGAACGCGACGTACAGCACGCCGCCGGGCCGCAGCATCGACTTCCAACCCTTGAACATCGCAATGAGCTGGCGGTCGCTGAGGTAGTCGCAGAGACCGACGCTGTAGATCACGTCGAACAGGCCGTGCTCCTCGATGAACCTCTTGGGCGCCTGCATGCGCAGCGCGTTGTAGCGTACAAAGCTGTACTCGAAGGGGCCCGGGTTCTGCGTCAGCTGCTGCTCGGCGAACGCCAGCGAGTCCTCGTCGTAGTCGACGAACGTCACCGAGACGTTGGACTGCGGTGGGCAGGCGACGCCGTCCTCGAACTCGCGGCACGGCCCGCACGCCACGTTCAGCACTCGCACGTCCCCCGACCGCTCTTCAAACTCACCGGCCAGGAACTCCCGGACGGCGTCCTTGCGAGCGGGCACGGCCCTGCCGAGCTCGGTGGCCAGGAAGAACAGGTCCAGCAGGCCGCCGATCCCCTTGGACTTGGGCTCGGCCTCGTAGATGGAGGTCAGCATCGCGTAGTCGCCGGCGTAGCCCTGCGGCTTGGTCCGGGCGCGGTCCATCATCCAGCTCTGAGAGAACCAGGGCTCGATGGCCTCCTGAAACCGCTGCTGCACCTCGCGGAGCGCCGGCTCGTCCCCGGCAAGCCGCTGCTCAAGGAGACGGCAGGCCTCTCGGCTGTCGGAGAGCAGGCTGAGCAACTGTTCGTACGCTTCGTCGCGACGCGCCACGGCCTCGGTATCGACCCTCTCCGAGAGTGAATGGAGCCCTCCTGTGAGACGGGCGACGTCTTCGCGGAAGAAGGTATCGATCAGCGTGACTTGTTCAACGTCGAGCATAGGGCGTCCTACGGTAGTTGGGCCTCGTAGCGATAACTCGTTGGGATAAGAAGAGACGCCTAGCAGGTCTCGCCGCCCCTGTATCAGCGTTAGGCTTGCGCACCCGCCGTTCACGGCGCCGCGCAAGCCACATATCCGGTTATAAATACGGCCAGGACGCGTCGCAATGAACTACGCGTACACCTCTAGCTTTTTGGCCTACGGATTCACGCGAACGGACGGCCCAAGCGGCAGATGCCGAAGCCGTTCACTAGCCTGAGCAATTCAACATCGACCGGAACTGCCGCTACTACCGCTGCGATCGTAACCCGGGCGGTTTCAATTCCACCACGCCCGCCGCCGTGGCAGACTGATCGCCGTAGCGCGCAGCGGAGCGACATAATGTTGTATGGCCCATTCCTCCAAGCCTGCCTCCAACCATCGCCCTGCCATGCCCTCGCCCCCCGATCCGCACGACGACTCGCCGGTCGTCTGCGCGTACATCGCAGGGGAGGACCACCGAGCGATCCGTGCCACACACGAGGCGTACCCCAATCGGTTCTCAAGCCTCAAGTTAATCGACTCGTGGCCCGAAGTCAGCACGCTGGTCGGCTCAGAACGCGTCTCCGGCGCCAGGCGCCTGGTCAGCGTGCTCGACTACTCGGAGATCTCGCACGGTAAACGGATGCGGCTCGACCGCGACTCGATCTACCTGAAGCGGGTTCGATCGGACGCCGTCGCCGGGCTTGTCGCGTGGGAGGCCTGGGCCGACTACCGCGTCGCGGTCTTCTCTCACACCGAAGGTGACACGCTCGAGGCCGTCCTGGCTGGCCACCGCCTGGGAGTCGAGCAAACGCTCGAGCTGGCGGTCCGGATCCTCGACGGGCTCGACGCACTGCACGAGCATAAAATCACCCACGGCGACCTGAATCCCCACTGCGTCACGCTCGTCGACGGCGAAGCCGCCTCGGCCGTCCTGCACGGCGCCGGGGCGCCCCCACCAACCAGCAACGTCAGCGAAGATCCGCGGGCCCTGCTCCACGCTCTGTACTGCTCTCCCGAAGCCGCGGGCGCCATTGAGTACGACACCGGTCCTTGGTCCGACCTCTACTCTCTTGGGATTTTGCTGTTCCGCGCCGTGGCCGGCGTGCCCCCATTCAGAGCCGAGGATATCGGGCAGATCCTGTTCGAGCACGTGACGGCGCCGATTCCATCGCTGGAATCGTTCGGAGTCGAGGACGCGCCGTCGGCGTTCGAGGCCTTCCTCGGGCACCTCCTCAAGAAAGACCCCCGCGATCGGTACCAGACCGCCGCATCCGCCATGGCGGATGCGAACAGGTTGGTGGCGGCGTTGCGGGCAGGCGACACCGAGCCTCAGATCGAAATCGACGCGTCCGCACAGCGGTGCAGGATCGCCGAGCCGGCGTTCGTCGGGCGACAACGCGAGCTCCAGGCGTTGCTCGAGGCGGTCGAGGACGCCAAACGTGGCGCCGGCGGGGCCGTCCTGCTCGAGGCGCCGTCGGGCGGTGGCAAGTCGCGGATGCACTCCGAACTCATGCAGATCGCCCGACGAGAGTCCGTGTGGGTCCTCACGGGGCAGGAGACCAACGACAACGGCCGCCGCAACCTGACGATGCTCAATGGCGTCGTCGCCGACATCGTGAGTCTGGCGTCGCGGCAGCCGGAGGTGGCCAGCCAGTTCACGTCGTCCCTGCGGCGGGAGTCCACGACGCTCACCTCGGTCCTGCCGAACCTCGAACCGCTGCTGGGCGACCACGAGCACGTGTCGGCGCCCGAAGAATTCGGCGAGACCCGCGCCGTCCGGGCGCTGATAGCGCTGCTCGACGCCCTCGGCGCCGCCGAACGCCCTGCCCTGGTCTTCTTGGACGACTGCCAGTGGGCGGACGCGATGTCGCTGAAGCTGCTGCAGCAGTGGTCGCGGGCCCAGCCGGAAGGGGGACGCTATGTCACGGTCGTGGTCGCGTTCCGCTCCGAGGAGGCGGCCCCCGACCACCCGCTCCGCCGCGTCGCGGCGATGCGACAGATCAAACTCGATCCACTCGACGAAGCCGAGATCCGTCAGCTGGCCGAGTCGATGGCCGGTGAGCTGCCCGAAGAGATTCTCGAACTCACCGTCCGGCTCGCCGAGGGCAGCCCCTTCATGGCGTCGGCCGTGCTGCGAGGCCTGAATGAAAGCGGCGCCCTGGTAGCCGGCTCCAAGGGCTGGCTGGTCGACCGCCAGAAGCTCGACGACTGCCAGTCATCCGACCAGGCGGCCAAGCTGCTGAGCCGACGCGTCGACCTGATGAGCGAGCCCGCCATCCGCCTGCTCTCGATCGGCGCCGTGCTCGGCAAGGAGTTCGACGTCTCGCTCACGGCGAGACTAATGGGGGTCGAGCCGGAGGCGTTTGTCGAGGCGCTCGACGAGGCCAAGGAACGGCGGCTTGTGTGGGTTCGACCCGACCGCACCCACTGCGTTTTCGTCCACGACAAGGTCCGCGCCGCCGCGCTCGAACGGCTCGACGACACAACCGCCCGAACCGTCCACCGCCAGGCGGCGGTGCTGTTGTGCGGACATCCGGGCAGCAGCACCGCGGAAATAGCCCACCACTTCGACGCTTGTGGCGACTCGCACGCGGCCCTGCACTTTGCCATGACCGCGGCGGTCCACGCCCGCAAGCGGTACGCGCTGGATGTCGCTGAGGATCAGTACCGGATCACGCTGCGGGGCGTGCCGGACGACGACCGGGTCACCAAGTGTCGGATCAACGAGGGGCTGGGCGAAGTGCTCATGCTCAAGGGGAAGTACGACGAGGCGTTCGCCTGCTTCACCAGGGCGACGCCGCTGGCGAACGGCAAGCACTCGCAGGCGTCGATCCGCGGCAAGCTCGCCGAGCTGAGCCTGAAGCGCGGCGAGATGGAGCTGGCGGCCAGTGAGTACGAGTCGGCCCTGCGTCGGCTCGGCTACTTCGTGCCGCGTCACGCTCTGATGTGCGTCCTGTTGCTGGCCTGGCAGGGGCTGGTGCAGCTGGCGCACACGCTCGCCCCAAGGATCTTCCTGCACCGCAAGCAGCGGCTGCCGGACGCGTCGGAGAGGCTCCGTCTGCAGCTGCTGAGCGGACTGTCGCACTCGTGCTGGTACGGGCGGAGCCGGACAAAGATGTTCTGGTCGCACCTGGCCGGCATGAACCGGGCGGAACGCTACCAGCCGTCGGCCGAGCTTGCCGACGCCTACTCGAACCACGGCGTCGGGATGTCGCTGTTCGCGCTCACCGGCCGGGCCGAGACCTACTGTCAGAAGGCGCTGGACACCTACGCCGCGTTGTCGGACGCCTGGGGACAGGGCAAGACGCTGCACTACTGGGGGATCGTACTGTACGGCGCGTCGCGGTTCCAGGAGTGCATCGAGAAGTGCCGGGAGTCGGTGCGGCTCCTGGAGCGGATGGGCGACTACCAGCAGATGCACCTGGCCAGGTACCAGATCGCCGCGTCGCACTACCACCTAGGCGACTTCTTCAACGCGATCGAGCAGGCCAAGCTAAACCGCCAGTCGGGGCTGGTCACCGGCGACACGCAGGCCGCGGGGATCAACCTTGAAATCTGGGCGCGGTCCACCAACGGCGACATGCCGCGTGACCTGATCGAGGAGGAATTCAACCGCGACCGATTCGACCCGCAGGGCGCGGCGCAGGTGACGCTCGCCAACGCGGTGGTGCTGCTGCGGGATGCGCGTGAAGAAGAAGCAATCGCGATCATGCGCGACGCCCTCCACAGCACTCATGGCAGGGGCGTCAAGAACTTCTACACCATGCCGCTGCTGGCGTGGGTCGCCACCGCGTCCCGCAGCCTGGCCGAGCGATGCAGCCCCTACGACGCCCACCGGCTCAGGCGCCTGCTAAAGCAGACGCTCGCCGACGCTCGACGGGGCCTGCTGCAGTCGTGGGCCTGCCGCAACGACGCCCCCCGGATGCTGCGTGAGGCGGCGGTCGCGTCGGCGATGCTCGGACGGCCGGTCCGCGCCAAGCACAAATTGTACGCGGCGCTGCACATCGCCAAGAAGCAACGCGCCCGATTCGAGTTCGCACTCTGCCTGCAGGCGTACGGCAAGATTGGCGAGCCGCTCGGCTGGGACAAGGCGTCGGCGCGACTCGCGTCGGCGCAGAGGACGCTCGACCTGCTGGCGTTCCGCGCCCGCGGCGACCAGGCCTCGGAGGCCGATACGGGCCGCGAGTCACTCTCCCTGGTCGACCGTTTTGACACGGTTCTCGAGTCCGGACGCAGCATCGCGTCGTCCCTCGGCTCCGAGGCGATCTACCAGCAGACCCAGCGGGCGGCGCTGCGTCTGCTGCGTGGGCAGGAGTGCGTTGTCTGGGACGCCGACGCCAGCAGGGTCCAGGTGCAAACACACGTCAGCTCGCCCGAGCAGGTGCGGACGCTCCAGATCGAGCACTACCGCGACCTCATCGACGAGGGTAGCTGCTGGGGCCCCCAGCTAGCCCCGGTCTTCTCGGCGGATGGCGTCGAGAGCGACCACGGTTCCTGCCTCGCGGCGCCGATCCTCGTGCGGGGAAGGATCACCGCCATCATGGTTGTCGCGCACCGCGACCTCGACAACCTGTTCGGCGAGGACGAGCTGAGGCTGGCGGAGTTCATCGCCACAATCGCCGGGGCCGCGCTGGAAAACGCCGCGGGCTTCCAGCAGCTCCAAGAGCTGAACGCCACACTCGAGGCCCGCGTCAGCGAACGCACCGCGGTCGCCGAAGGCAAGGCCCGCGAGCTGGCCGAGTCCAACCAAGAGCTCCTGCGGGTCGCGACCGAACTCCGCGAGAAAGAAGAGCAGCTGCGGGTGGCCATGCAGGCGGCCGAGGCCGCCAGCGAGGCGAAGAGCCAGTTCCTCGCCACGATGAGCCACGAGATACGCACGCCGATGAACGGCATCCTCGGCATGGCGGAACTGGCGCTGCGGAGCGAGCTCACCCCACAACTCTCGACCTACCTGCAGACGGTCAAGCAGTCGGGCGAGGCGCTGCTGATGCTGCTCAACGACGTGCTCGACTTCTCAAAGATCGAGGCCGGCAAGATGGAGATCGAGGAGATCGAGTTCGACCTCCGCGCCGTGGTCAGAGATGCGGTCAAACTGATGTCGGCCGCGGCCGGCAAGAAGGGGGTCGAGCTGCTCTTCCAGGTCGCCCCCCGGGCGCCCAAACTAATCCTCGGCGACCCCAACCGCCTGCGTCAGATCATCGTCAACCTAGTAGGCAACGCCGTAAAATTCACCGACGAGGGCGAGGTAGTGGTCTCAGCCGAGGCGGCGCCCAAGCTGGGCCGAGGCTGGGTGCTGCGGTTCTCGGTCCGGGACACCGGCCCCGGGGTTCCGGCGGAAAAACAGAACGAGATCTTCGAAGCCTTCCGGCAGAGCGATGGCTCGACCACCCGCAAGTACGGCGGTACCGGCCTCGGACTCTCGATCTCGACCGAGCTGGTCGGCCTGATGGGCGGCCGTATCTGGCTGGAGAGCGAGGTCGGGCAGGGCTCTACCTTCTTCTTCGAGATCCCGCTGCGGACCGATGCCGCCGCCACGCCACCAGCAGAACCCGAGCGGCGGCTAGAGGGCGTGCACGCGATGGTGGTCAGCGACTGCCAGAGCGGCGCGGACCTCTACGCACGCACACTCGAGCGGCACGGAGCCTCGGTGTCCCAGGTCGGCCCCGAGACCGACCTGGCGGCCGCCGCCGGCGCGGCTCCAGGCGAGCGGCGCCTTGCGGTTGTTGACCTCTCGAATCGCGGAAACTGGGGACCTGAGCTCGCGGGCCGGTGGCCTTCGCTCAGCCGCGAGCACGACTGGGAGACCCTCTGGCTCACGCCGGTCGACTGGGTCGACACGCCGGACCACCAGCTGCAAGGGGTTCGCATCACCAAACCACTGGCCGACGGCGATCTGATCGCGTCGGCGATTCAGGCACTGCGGCTGATGACCGCCGTCGAGGCAGCGGAGCCAGAAGACGAATCAATCGATTCACGGCCCCTGAAGATCCTGCTCGTCGACGACAGCCAAGTCAATCAGCAGGTGGGCGCCGGCCTCCTTGCCACGCAGGGGCACAAGATCACAACCGCCGACAACGGCGCTGAGGCCCTGCAGGAACTTGCCGCGGCGGACTTTGATATCGTGCTGATGGACCTGGAAATGCCGGTCATGGACGGGCTGCAGGCCACCCGCAAGATCCGCGAACGGGACGCGCAACGCGGCGCGCACACGCCCGTGGTTGCGATGACGGCCCACGCACTCCACGTCGTTCGTGAAAAGTGCGAGCAGGCCCAGATGGACGCCTGCCTGACCAAGCCGATCGACCCGCGGGTGCTGTTCGAGGAACTGGCGCGCCTCGTGCCGAGCGGGGTGGAGGCCTGAGGGCGCCCCACCGTGGCCCGCCCTACCAACGCGCCTAGTAACGCACGGTAAAACCGGCTGACAGGGCGTCCGCCGAGACCTCGCTCTTCACCGAAGACCCCGGTATCGCGCCGAAGGTGGGCAGCGTCCACGGTCCCGAAGCCTCGCCCTCGAAGCCGTGCAGGTAGGCGATGTTGAAGCTGGTCTTGGCCGAGACGTCCATCGTGGCGCCGATCGAGACAATGTGGCCGATCACCAGCGGCGAGCCGACGTTGAAGAACGCGGTCGAGTCGCTGATCGGATTCGACTGGTAGTGGTAGCCCATCCGCAAGATCAGCCGCTCGGTGGCCTGAATCTGAGCCGCGGTCGAAACCGAAAACACGTTGTCCCAGCCCAGACCGGTCGCCGCGCCAAAGGCGTTGTATCCGGCGGTCCCGAAGCCCTTGGTGTTCTTGTAGTCGAAGTACCTCAGGTCGAGCCCCCAGGCCACGTGCCTGATGCCGGTGTAGCCGAAGCCCAAGGAGGCGACCATCGGCAGGTCGACATCGAGCTTGTCCAGCCGGGGCGCACCGACCTCGTCGGTGGTGTTGAACCGGAAATCCTCAAACCAGGTCGGCGACTTCAACGACGCGCCGACCGTCCAGTCGCAGTGGGAGTCGTAGTACACGCCGAGCTGGAACGCGCCGCCGTAGTGGTAGCGTGTGCCCAGGCCGTCTCGGTAGGTGAAGGCGGTATCGGTGTTGGCGTCGTCGGGCGGGGCCAGGAACAACGGCGCCGCGTTAAGAGTCCCCATCGCGAGAATCGGCGAGAAGCCGACCGACAGATTCGGCGTCACCTCCAGCGCGGCGGCGGGCGCGACCTCGAACACCTGGAACTCCGCGAACACGCGGCCCAGTCCGTTCGGCTGGGGCGCGAGCACCGGGTTCGTGAGGCTCGAGGGGTAATTCGCCTTGAAGCCGGCCACGCCGTACATGCCGAAGCCGAGCGTGAGCGGGCTGCAGCAGTTGCGTTCCACGAGGCCGACGGCCGGGATGAGTGAGGCCCCGGTTTCGGCTTCGGTCGAACCGGAACCGGCAGCCGGGAAAGCGGAGCTGAGGGTCTCGGTCTGGAGCAGCAACTCGGCGCCGACCGTCACTTCCGAACGCCGCAATCCGGTCATCGTGGCCGGGTTGCGGAAGATGGCCCCCGCCGCGTCAACCGGCAACGCCGTGCCGACGCCGGACATGCCGCGGTTGACGGTGCCAACCCCGGGCATGATGAGCCCCTGGGCGTTGGCCGCAGGCACGAAGACCGAGCATGCAACCGCCGCAACGCAGCAGGCCAACCATCGCTGTTTCCGGTCGCTAGTCATCGAGGATTCTCGCCATGCACCTGGAAGGACTCACGCTCGAGGAGGCGAACCGACGCCCCGCGTCTCACGGTCGGTATCGGCCGGCGAGCCCGGTCCTAGCGAACGTTCCGGTCGTGCGGCGTGAGGGAATCCGCGGAGCGGGTCGAACAACCGGCAAAGTTTGCGCAGTCGGTCCCCGGCGTCGACTCCGCGTTCGCCTTCCCGCCGCTAGCATCGACGCGGCAAGAGCGATCAACAGCCCACGGCGAACGACCTCAGGCAGACGCCCCGGCGTTCGAGGGTGAGCCGCACGCCGGCGGCGTAGCCGACTGCCCATGGGGTGTCGCCGTGTAAGCAGATGCTGTCGCACCGGACCGCGGCGTCGGGCCCATCCACCGTAGAAACCGCGCCTTCTAGCGCCAGGCGGAGCGCCTGACGGACGACCTCGGCCTCGTCCTCGTGCAGCGCCCCCGGCTCGTCGCGCGAGACCAACCGCCCCGAGGAATGGTAGGCCCGATCGGCGAACGCCTCGGCGTAGAAGGGCACGCCGGCGGCTCTGGCCGCCGACTCCATGCAGGAGCCCGCCTCGCCCAAGAGCGCCAGCGGGCGCGGCCCCTCGCCGGCGATCGCCGCGGCCGCTTCGGCAAGCGCGGGGTCCGTTCCGAGCTGGTGGTACAGCGCGCCGTGTGGCTTGACGTAGCCAACCGACCCGCCGGCGGCTTCGGCGATTTCCGCCAGCGTGTCGATCTGCCGCCGCAGCAGATCACTCGCCTGCTGCGGAGTGATTGGCAGGTTCCTACGCCCATAGAACTCGCGGTCGACGTGGCCCGGGTGGGCGCCGATCGTCACGCCGAGCTCAACCGCCCGGCAGGCCGCGGCCCGCATCGACGCGAGGTTGCCGGCGTGTGCACCGCAGGCGATGTTGGCGGAAGTCACGTAGGCCAACAGCTCGTGGTCGTTGCCGGCCCCTTCTCCGACGTCGGCGTTGAGATCGATCGATCGCATCAGGCTCTCCGGATGGCCTCTCTGACGCCTGCGTGCACCGCTTGCAACTCTCTCTCGACCTGGTCGTAGAGACGCTCGGCGTCTGCCAGGCTCACCTCGCGGAACGTCAGCGATTCGGCTGGCCGCAACTGTGCCAGTATCGGTAAGTCGACCGCCGCAACACAACCCGCAACGGGGTAGCCGCCGAGGGTTTGGCTATCGGCAGCCAGGATAATTGGCTCCCCCCCAGGGGGGATCTGCACCGCGCCGGGAGCGACGGGACGCGACTCGCTGGCCCCGGGAGTGTCGGCCGGAATGGGGTTCCCCTGCAGCCGCACGCCCATCCGATTCGACTCCGACGCGACCCGAAACTCTCCGCCCAGCAGGCGACGCCAAGCGAGATCGCCGACCGCCCCAATGCCGCCGTGGCGGACGATCCGCAGCGTGGCGGCAGCCCGGGGGGACGCGGGGACGAACCACCCGGTCGGGTCGCCAGAGTCGGTCAGCTCGCCCAGACAGGCAAGCTGGTCCCCCGCCGCCAACGCCCGACCGCGATGGCCGCCGAACCCACCCTGCAGATCGGTGTCCGCGCTGCCGAGCACACACTCCGCGGCAAAACCGCCGGGCGCCGCCACGTAGGCCCGCGCACCGGTGAGCCCGCGCAGGTCCAACTGCTCGCCCGCTCGGAGCCTAACACGCCGAGCGCCGCCGAGGGCCTCGGTCACGCCACCGGCGAGTCCCAGCACTACATCGTGCAGACACTCAACAACCGGGCCCACGAGCGTCGACTCGATAGCGACCGCATCCGGCGCGTTGCCGACCAGCTCGTTGGCAAGCCGCAGCGACGCTGTGTCCATCGCCCCCCCTGCCGCGACGCCCCATTGCCGCACACCGGCTCGGCCCAGCGATTGCAGACTGCTCTGCACGCCTGGCGAAGCGACCCTCAACACCGCCCTGCCCTCGCGATGAAGTGGACGCTCCTCTCGGCCCTGCTCGGTGGCGGCTAGCTGACCACGGTCGATAGGCTCAAACCGCACCCGGTCGCCGGCCTGCAGCAGGCCAGGTGGGTCGGCGTAGGGATCAAACAGCTTCTGTGGGCACCGGCCAATCAGGTTCCAGCCGCCCGGTGACGCGTTAGGGTACACCGCGGTGTACGGGCCGCCGATCGCCACCGCGCCCGCGGGCACGCGGGTCCTTGGCCGTGCGCGACGCGGCACACGCAACCCCTGGGGCAAGCCCTCCAGATAGGCAAAGCCCGGCGCAAAGCCGACCGCACCGACTCTGTAATCCGCGTCGCAGTAGAGCTGCACGACCTCGTCCACGCCGCACCCGGCGTGCTGTGCTACGAGCGGCAGGTCGGGCGCAAAAGCCTCGTCAAAACAAACCGGCAGCGTGTGCACAACCGGCAGGACTGCGGCGGCTTGCGTCGCCATCGCTAGGCTGCTGCGCACCCACGCGGCCACGGTCTCGTGCCGCCGCCCCCCGGAGCCGCAGGGGATGGCGTCCGGGTCGAAGAATATTCCAAGCGCAGTGAACGCCTGCGTAACATCCGTCACGCCGGGCAGCGGGTTGGCCCGCAGCCGATCAGCGAGGGCGGTCACGCGTTGCCGCGAGTCGGTCGCGTCGGGGTCGAGCTGCACCACCAGCGCAGCGTCACCGAGCGGTTCGATGACAGGGGCGGCGGAGGCGGCAGCAGACGGGGACGAGTTAGGCACGGTCGCTATTCTGGCGGGCAACCGGCCGATCGTCCATGCACCGGCTGTCTTATTGAGACGCGTTCACAACACCGCCGCCGACAGGGCCGGCCGCCTCGCCTGTCCGCTACGCCGTACTCCGCCTACAGCGGCCTAGCCGCGGGCCAGGGCGTCGCTCTGGTCGACGAAGTCGTCGCCGTCCCACTCGGTGTCGGCCTTGACCATCTTCTTCTTTTCGTGCTCGGCCTTCTTAGCGGCGCGCGCTTCGGTTTGCCGTCTGACCAAGTCCGCGTGGGTGGTGAAGTACTGCAGCGAGTGCCCCCGGAAATCGTTGAGCGAGTCGAACTTGTGCTTCTCCATGAAGGCCAGCAGCTGCTCCTTCATCGGCGCCACGACGCCGTAGCCGGACTTCATCACGCCGGTGCAGACCTGCACCGTGTGCGAGCCGAGCAGGATGAACTGCGCGGCGTCCTCGCCGGTCTCGACGCCGCCCATGCCGCTGAGCGTGCGGTCTGGGAACTCGTCGCGGAGCACGGTGGCGATCTCCATACACATCCGCAGGGCGATCGGCTTGACCGCCTGGCAGCTGTAGCCGCCCGGCGTGGTGTAGCCCTCGACCGTCGGCTCGGGCCGCAGGGTCTCGAGGTCGACGCCGATTACGCTGCGGATCGTGTTGATCGCCGAGACGCCGTCGCACCCGGCGCGGAGACTCGCCCGCGTAGGGTCCTCGATGTGGGTGACGTTGGGTGTCATCTTGGCCCACACCGGCTTCTTGGCGACTTCCATCACCCAACCGCAGACCTCTTCGAGGATCTCGGGGTCCTCGCCCATCGCGGCGCCCATCTTCCGCTCCGGCAGGCCGTGGGGGCAGCTAAAGTTGAGCTCGAACGAGTCAACGCCCGCCTCCTCGCAGCGACCGATGATCTCCTGCCAGGCGTCCTTGTTGTACTCCTCCATGGCCGAGCAGATCAGCACCCCCTCAGGGTGCGAGTCCTTGAGCGCCTTGAACTCGTCGATCCAGGCCTCGAATGGCCGATCGCTGATCAGCTCGATGTTCTCCCAGCCGTAGATCTCATTAGACCCGTCCGCCTGTGTGTGGCGGCTCCGCAGGCGGCCGTAGCGCGGCTGTACGTTGACCACCTTCGACGCGTCGAGGCTGACCGTCTTGCAGATCACGGCGCCCCACCCCTCGTCTAACGCGCGGCCGATTACCTTGCCGTTCGTGCCTGGAGGGCCCGAGGCAATAACGAACGGGTTAGGGAGCTTGAGCCCGTTGACTGTGGTCGCTAAGGTTGCCATCGCTACCTCAAAGAGTTTGTTAACCACAAAGAATCGAAGACACGAAGGTGTCGCGTCAAGCGCTTCGTGTCCCTTATGATTTTGTGGTTATTTGATTCTCAGGTTTTCGAGCACCTCGTCCAGGGCCGCTGCCAGGTAGTCGGCGTCGTCCGCCGTGAGGCACATCGGCGGCTTGATCCGCAGGGTGTTGCCGTACAAGCCGCCTTTTCCGATCAGCACACCGCGGTGCTTCATCTGCTCCATCACCTCGGCCGCCTCGGTGTTGGCGGGCTCTCTCGACTGCCGGTCGCGGACCAGTTCGACGCCGAGCATCAGGCCCATGCCGCGGACCTCGCCGATCAGCGGGTGCTTGTCCTGCAGGGCAAGTAAGCCTTCCATAAGCCGCCCGCCGACCTCGAGGGCGTTCTGCTGGATGCCGTCCTCGTCGATCACCTCGAGTGTGGCCAGGCCCTGGGTCATGCTGACTGGGTTGCCGCCGAAGGTGTTGAAGTGGATCCGGTTGGTCATCACCTGGCTGATCGCCTCGGTGGTGGTGAAGCCGCCCAGCGGGGCGCCGTTTCCGATGCCCTTCGCCATCGTAATGCCGTCCGGCACGACATCGTAGTTCTGGTGGGCCCAGTAGTGCTTGCCGGTGCGGCCGAAGCCCCCCTGCACCTCATCGGCGATGCAGATGCCGCCGGACCTCCGTACGATCTCGTAGACAATCTGAAAGTACTCCTTCGGCGGCGTGACCGTGCCGCCGACGCCCTGGATCGGCTCACCGATGAAGCACGCCACCTCGCCTGGCGTCTGGTAGCGGATCACCTCCTCGACGTCCCGCGCGCACTTCAGGTCGCACGACGGGTACTCCAGCCCGTACGGGCAGCGGTAGCAGTAGCCGGCGTGCGTGTGGTGCACGCCCGGCGCGTTGTTCTGCTTGAACTTCCAGGTGCCGTGGGCGGTGAGACCCATCGCGGTGGCGGTGCCGCCGTGGTAGCCGTTGCGCAGCGCGATCACCTCGGTGTTGCCGGTGTGCTCGCGGGCGCTGAGGATGGCAATCTCGTTCGCCTCGCTGCCGCTGTTCGTGAAGTAAGACCGCGTCAGCCCGTCGGGCATCTTGCTCGCCAGCTTCTCGGCGAACCGGGCGATCGCTGGATGCAGGTAGATAGTCGTAGTGTGCTGCAGTTTGCCATTCTGTTCGTTGACCTTCTCCATTACTTTGGGGTGGCAGTGTCCTACGCTCACGGTGACGATGCCGGCGAACGCGTCGAGGTAGCGTTTACCCTTTTCGTCCCACACGTACTGCATCTTCCCCTCGACCACCATCAGGGGCTCTTTGTAGTACGTGATCACGCCCGGTGAAACGTACTGCTTGCGCATCGCAATGACCTCCTCACGCGACGGACCGTCGTACGGCGCCGGGGTGTGGTCGATCACGGGGAGTTGAAGCTTCGCGTCGGTAGACATACGGCACATCCTAGTCAACTAACCACAAAGTACACGAAGAGCACGAAAGAGGTCGCAAGCTAGGTAACCCTGGGAATAGTGCTTAGTGTTCTTTGTGTCCTTAGTGGTAAAAACAATCACTCCCCTTCGCCAACATCGCCCGCCTCCGGCACCAAGACCCCCGGGTCGTGCAGGCCGCGTTCTTCCTTGGTGCCGGGGATCAGGTTGTCGAGTGCGATGCCAAGGATTGCCGCCACGGCCATGCCGGTCCTACCAATCGCGCCCACCACCGCGGCGACGCCCTGCGGTAGTTCGGCCAGCATCGCGGAACCGGCGTCGCTGCCGAAATAGGCGGGCACGCTCAGCCCCATGAACACAGCAAAACCGCCAATTAATAGATTACGGTCGCTGTCGAGGTCGGCCTTCGCAAACTGCCTCACGCCAACCGCGCTGATCAGCCCAAACATGACGCAGTACAGGCCGCCTACCACCGGCTGGGGAATGGCGGCCGCGACCGCGCCAAACTTTCCGAACAATCCCAAGAGCACGAGCATCCCGCCGGCGACCTGAACGACGTAGCGGCTCCCGACCTTGGTCAATCCGACTAGCCCGACGTTCTCTGAGTAGCTGGTCGAGCTAAAACCACCCAACACGCCCGTCAACGCACACGCGACTCCCTCGAAACCAATGCCGCGGGAGATCTGCCTAGGGGTGGGGTCGCCCCCGCCTGCCATGTGGCTGCAGGCGTGGTAGTCGCCGAACGATTCGATCATGCTCGCCAGGTACCCGGCCAGCACAGCCACGATAAATGCGCCGCTGAATCGGGGGATTCCCCACGGGAGAATGACGCTTGTGGTTCGCACCCATTCGGCGTTGTTGACCGCGTCAATACTGACCCGAGCGGGGTGCCCTTCGCCGTAGACGCCGGTGGCGGTAAGCAGCCCACACAGGCCAACCGCCGCCAGGATCGCCAGCAGCATTGGGAACAGGCGGAACACCAAGCTGTGCCGGGCGGCGACTAGTGAGAACCCGATGATCATGGCCATCGTCAGCAGGCTAGTCGGCCAGTGGCTCGCGGCGACCGGGGCGCCGGCCTGATACAGCGCCAGGCCGATCAGCATGATCACCGGACCGACCACCACCGGCGAGAGAATCTTGCGGACCTGCCCCATCAAACCCGAGAAGCCGATGGCCGCCTCGACCAGCGCGCCCAGGATCACGGCCCCGGCGATGTACTGCATGCAGAGCCCACCGTCGCCGGCGAAGCCACCCTCGGACGCCGGGGCCAGCACGGTTGGGATGATTACGGTCGTGAAGGCGGCCAGAAACGAGAAGCTGACGCCCTGGATGATCGGTAGCCGCGACCCAAGTGTCGACTGCAGCAGCGTCGCGACGCCGCTGCATAACATCACCGACGAGATCAGCAGCGCCGTGTCGGTCGGAGACATCCCCATCTGTGGGGCCAGCAGCAGCGGCACCGCTACGGTCGAGCCAAACATCGTCAGCACATGCTGCAGCCCCAGCACCACCGCCCGCCCAAGGGGCGGCCGATCGTCGAGGCCGTAAATGACGCTACTATGGTCCATCACTTCCTTCGGCTTAATTCACGCGTTCCCGGCTCCACAGAAAAAGATCGCCGCTGGTCGCTATTGCTAGCGATAGCCCATTAGGTGAAAACCCCGCGGCTCGAAGTTCGCGTTCAACACCGATCTTCCATCGCCTCGTTCCCAGAGAGTACGGACTCGACCGGCCCTCAGTAAGCATCAGTGTGTGTTCGGGCCATTGCAGTACAAAATCGCTGAGCCACCAACCATCGCTCGTGGTTGTCGGAAGCCCCCCTCCGTGCAATCCAGAGATTGAAACATCCGCCGATCCGATTGGGCCAAAGCCTTCAGCCACTAGAGTGCCAGTGTCGTATCGATATCCGTCGTCTGATATGTCGCGTGCGATCCGTTCCCCAGAGTTTGCGTCGAACACACCGCGCCCTTGCGATGACACTACTAGCAGATGCCGCGAATCTTCTGTGAAACCGATTTCCGTTAGCCCGCCTATGCATGACTGGAAAACCAGGCTCCACGGTGAAGGAGGCGGTTCAATGTCTTGAGCGACCATTATGGTGAACAGGTCGCGAAGATGCTGTGGGACAGTCTCAGGGACACTAGAGATCTGTTTCCTTCGCCACATGACGCCTCGAATAAAACTGGCTAAAGATTGCAAAGGCAGACGCCACCTAAGTGTTTAGCGCGGGGGGTGTTACAATTCCGTGATCGCCCCGTAAGTCTCTGGCCGGCGGTCGCGGAAGAACTGCCAGGTGTTCCGCACCTCGCGGATCAGGTCGAGGTCCATGTCGGCGATGACGATGTCGTCCTCGTCGCGTTTGTCGCTCTGGGCGATGAACTGCCCGCGGGGGTCGACGAAGTAACTCTGGCCGTAGAACTCGCCGATCCGCCACGGCTCCTCCCAGCCCGGCCGGTTGATCGCGCCGACAAAGTACTGGTTGGCGACCGCGTGGGCCGGCTGCTCGAGCTTCCACAGGTACTCGCTGAGCCCCGCCACCGTGGCCGACGGGTTGAACACGATCTCGGCGCCGTTCAGGCCCAGGCAACGGGCGCCGTCGGGGAAGTGGCGGTCGTAGCAGATGTAGACGCCCACCTTGCCCACGGCGGTGTCGAACACGGGATAACCAAGGTTGCCCGGGCGGAAATAGAACTTCTCCCAGAAGCCGGGCTGGCAGTGCGGGATGTGGATCTTGCGGAACTTGCCGAGGTACTCACCCGTGGCGTCGATCACCGCGGCCGTGTTGTAGTAGACCCCGGTCAGGTCCTCCTCGTACATCGGGACGACCATCACCATCTTGTGCTTCTTGGCCAAGTCGCACATCAGCTTGGTGGTCGGCCCGTCCGGGATCCGCTCGGTCAGCTCGTACCACTTGGTCTCTTGCTCGGCGCAGAAGTAGGGCCCGTAGAAGATCTCCTGCAGGCAGCAGACCTGGGCGCCCTTGCTAGCGGCCTCTTCGATCATCGCCACGTGCTTGTCGATCATCGCCTGCTTGATCTTGGCGGTAGGCGACGTGGTGGGCTCGCAGGTAGTGGCCTGGATCAGGGCGCCACGAACAGGGCGGGGCATACGCGGGACCTTCGGTAGAGGAATGCGGGAAGCTGCGTCGGTTGGTCCGCCCTTCCCGCGTGCTGGTTTTGAGCAATCTGCGGGAGTTGGTATCTTAACGCAATCAACAGTCTTGCACTAATAGTAAATTTGCGTGAGCGGGGTTCACGGCTGCACCCTTCCGTATCCTGGCGGCGCCCTTCCCTTGCCCGGTGGCTACCGATGAACCCGTTCCGTTCGCCAACCGCAGACGAGGCGCCGATCGATGACTCGGTGCTGGCGGTGTCGTCGAACCGGGGCCCGGCGATCGTCTTCGCGATGCTTGCATGGGTGCTCGCACTTGTGTGGAGCGGAATGATGCTCTGGGAGTCTGGTCCCTACTCGTGGTGGTCACTCGGGATTCCCTTCTGCTTTCTGATTGCGATCCTTGCTTCGATGACGGCGGCCGGGCACTGCGAGATACTTGCAATCGGCGGCCGGGAACTCACCATCTATTGCCCATCGCCGTTAGACGGCGGTCGCGTCACACTAGGCATTGAAGAAGTTGAGAGCATCGAGTGGGGCATCGGCTACGAATGTGATACCGTAACCCTCAAGCTTGGCGAATCCGTCCACGGCGCCGTCTACCGATCGAAGGCGTGGTCCAAGGCTTCCCCCGCGACGCGTGAAGTCTGCTGGCAGGTCGACCACGACGCCTCGATGAACTGCGAGCGTTCTGAAATCCGCGAAGCCCTCCGGCAATGGCTGAACGACGCGAACCACCCCGACGACAAGAAGCAACTCACCGTAGCACGAATCCCATGAGCACCACCGCACCCCAAACCGTCCCCTTCCTCATTGGCGGCCAGTGGCTCGAGCTCGACGCCGACGCGTTCGAGGACGTCTACAACCCGTCGACCGGCGGGGTGATCGCCCGCACGCCGCTCGGCGGGCCGGCGGAGGTCGACCGCGCGGTGCAGGCCGCCGCGGCCGCGCTGCCCTCCTGGGCCGACACGCCGGTCGTCGAGCGGGCCCGCGTGATGTTCCGCCTGCGGCAGCTGATGGACGACCGCTTCGAGGAGATCGCCAAGCTGGTCACCCGCGAGCACGGCAAGACCATCGCCGAGGCCCGCGCCGAGGTGATCCGCGGCGTCGAGATGGTCGAGTTCGCCGCCGGCATCCCCAGCCTGATCATGGGCGAGGTGCTCCCCAACATCGCCGCCGGAGTGGACGCGTCCTGCGTCCGCCACCCGGTGGGCGTCTGCGTGGGCATCACGCCGTACAACTTCCCCAACATGGTGCCGCTGTGGATGGTGCCAGTGGCGATCACCTGCGGCAACACCTTCGTGCTGAAGCCGTCGGAGAAGGTGCCGTTGTCGGCCGTGCTGCTGGGCGAGCTGCTCGACGAGGCCGGGCTGCCGCCGGGCGTGTTCAACGTTGTGCACGGCGGCAAGCCCTGCGTTGACGCGTTGCTCGAGCACCCGCAGGTCGCCGCGATCTCGTTCGTCGGCTCGACGCCGATCGCCGAGTCCATCTACAGGACTGGCACGGCCAATGGCAAGCGGGTGCAGTCGGCCGGCGGCGCCAAGAACCACCTGATCATCATGCCCGACGCGGACATGGACCAGACCGTCAAGGCGCTCGCCGCCAGCGCGTACGGCTGCGCTGGCCAGCGCTGCATGGCGGGCAGCATGGCCGTGGCGGTCGGCGCCGCCGGCGACCCGCTGGTTGACGGGCTGGTGGACTTCTCCCGCAAGATGACGGTCGGCCCCAGCGACCCCGACGTCGACGCCGACGCCGAGTCGGTCGACATGGGCCCCGTGATCCGCGACGCGCACCTGCAGCGGGTCGCCGGTTACCTGGACATCGCCGGCGAGGACGGCGCGACCGTCGCGCTCGACGGCCGCCGCGGCGACTCGGGCGGCGCGTTCCTGATCGGCCCGAGCGTCGTCGACCGGGTCGAGCCCGGCATGCGGATCGCCAGGGAGGAAGTCTTCGGGCCGGTGCTCAGCGTGTCGCGTGTCGCCACGCTCGAGGACGCGTTGGCGCTGGGCGACGACTGCGAGTACGGCAACGGCGCGGTGATCTTCACGCAGAGCGGCTACGCCGCCCGCGAGTTCACCCAGCGGTTCAACGCCGGCATGATCGGCGTGAACGTCGGCGTGCCGGCGCCGATGGCGTGGTTCCCGTTCACCGGCTGGAACCGCTCGTTCTTCGGCGACCTGCACGTGCAGGGCCGCGAGGGTATCCAGTTCTATACCCGCCAAAAGGTCGCGCTGACACGGTGGCCCCGCTCCGACCAGTCGCACGCCGACCCGGTCTGGAAGACGTCGCGGTAGACCCGCCTTCTTACTGCGCGGCGGCGGCCCCGGGCCCCTTGCCCGGAAACGCGCCGAAGCTCATGTACAGCTTAGCGAACGGCGGCTTGAGCCCCACGGCGGCCTGCAGGATGGCATCCGGGTCGCCACCGCGGAGGGCGGCGTTCAGCTTCGAGAGCGACGCCCGAACCTTGTCGACGCCCTCGCCGATTTGAAGCGGGCTCGGCCAGCCCTCGGGCGCCGCTGGCAGCTCGAAGCTGGTCTGCTCGGCCAGCGCCCAGGTGTGCGACGCCTCGGCGGCCAGCTGGCGGAGCTCGGCCAGGTACGCCTGATCAACGTCGGCTGCCGGCTTGTCCTTGGCCGGCTTGACGATTTCCTCCATCACGCGGTGGTAGTCGCTCAGCACGTCCAGCGGGTACGCAACGCCGAGCGACCGGCGCCGCTCTGCCAGCAGTGCGCGGATCGGCTCGAGCGACTCATGGGCGGCGAGGGTCTCGCCGCTCTCGGCCAAGCCGAGGGCGTCCTCAACAATCTTGCTTACGCCGCCAAACAGCACGCCGGCCACCCCGACCGACTCAGCCCGCTCAACGAGCTTGGGCAGCCGCTTCTGCAGGCGGCCGATTGCCGCGACGCCCTGCTTCTGCTTGCCCTGGTTGGTCAGCGCGAGCGCTGGGATATACAGCTGATCGAGCGCCGCTGACACGGCGATCAGTTTCGCCTTGGCGGTCGGCTCCAGCCTGACGGCAGCCGCCTGCTTGTAGTCGGGGACCTGGTGCGCCTGCTCGGCCTCCTCGAATCCGGAGTCGACAAAGCCCGACACCACCTTCGCGTGGGCCTGGATCAGCGCAACCACCTTCGGGTCGGCAGAAGACTCGACGACCTCGACGCCGTCGGGGATCTCCTTAATCTGCATCTGGACCTTGTCGGCGTTCGCAAAGACCTCGTTGAACAGCGGGTCCCAGCGGCGGACCGGGCTGCCGCCCTCGATTCGCTTCTTCATCGCCGCCACGTGGTCGCGGATCTTGGCTACGAGCTCGGGGTCCGCGGAGGTCGTCTGGGTGCGGACGCCGTTGGGGGTCTTGGTGACGGTGCGTTCGATGTCGCCGTGCTGGCCGAGCAGCTCATGGAAGACGTTGCGGTCGTGGTTGAAGGCCTCGTCCTGGCCGCGGCCAAAACCGCCGCCGCCCCGGCCCCGCCCGATCGGCTGCGACGCAGCGTCAGACACGATCAAACCAACTAGGACCAACAGCACCACGCCGGCGCCCACTCTCAACGGCTGATATCCAAACACAACCAGCTCCTTTCCCAACCTGAACGCGGCGATCGCCGGCCCCGAACGAGACCAACCCGCCACGCAATGCAACGACTTGTATCGATAGTACGATATATCGGTCGGAGCGGATAGCGACAGATTGTCGCGGAGCCCTTTCAAGAATCGGTGTCGTGAGGGCCAGCGATCCACGGATTACTGGGCGGCGGTTAGGCCGGCCTGCTGCGACTCGGGCAGACGCTGGGCCGCGAGCTGCCGCCACGCCGGTAGGCGAGGAAGGCAGGAAGCCGTTGAGCGGCAGGCCGACGCCGCGACGACGACGCCCCAAGGACGCTACAGCGACGCTCCCCATGCAGAACCGTCTGGCGAGCCCCCATTTTGCTGTTCCAGGCGGTAAGAATTGGCGCGCCGACTACTGCAGATCACCCACCCGCAAACGCCTGTGACCACGCTGAGCACCGCGCCGATCCCCAACCATTTGGCTAGCATCCGCGCCTGCTCTAGGCTCTGCCGCGCCTGGCTCGGACTCCCCACGAAGTAGGTGTCTTGGTCGCCTGGCAGGTAGACAATTGGCGTGGCGCCCCCGGCCTTCATCGCGAAGTACTGCTTGCTGTTGAGCGCCACTTCACGGCGGCTGGGCGACCAGATCTCTGGCGCGCTAATCACCGCGCGGTAGTGGTGTTGGTGCTTTGCGGTATTGCTCGAACCGAGCATCTGGTACCAGGGCCGGTCGTCCCACACTCGCTCGACAACGGCGGTTGCACGCCGACCCCCTTCGCCGAGCCTCGTCAGTTTGTCAAAGCGGCCATAGCTCGATAGAGCCAGTCCGCCGAATACCAGAGCGGCGATAACGCAAACGTTGATGAACTTGGTGAAGTTCTGCACCGAGGGCTCGCAATTCGAGGCGTTGGGGGATCTCCCCAAACCTAGCTTACGAAGCAGCCCCACCAGAGTGGGCTCATTAGCCTGCACGGAGCAGCCGCTATAAACGTCAATACCGCGAATCTCCCCCCTTTCCTGAAATCGGGAACCGCTCGTAAGCCGGCCGCAGGGCTGCAGTGACCAATCGAGCCCGGCGCCCACTTGCAGGGGCGCAAAACACTAGCCCTCGCCGCACAACTAGAGGCGACGAGGGCTAGGTGGTAAGGATGTTTCCAGCAACGGAGCTGGGGGGCCGTCTCAGTCAATTTGCCACAGGGCAGAGCAAGCAGCGCCTAAGAGGTGCTATCCGGCGCGTCGACCTTTGGTGCCCGTTCGCGAAGGAACGGAGGTCACGCGTCACAGTAGGTGCATGCCCATGCCCCAGGCAAGAAAGCTGAGTCCGTCTCCCGGCCGCGGCTCCAATCGGGCGGCGCTTAACATCCAAGCGCGAAGAGCAACGACGCAGTCTCCGGTTCCAGAGGGTTCTAACGCGTTGGGGACTTCAAGGCGCCGGCCCAATCATCCGGCACGCCTCCTTGAAGCTCCCCACTGCTTGTCCGGCGGATCTTCCACAGCGGCCCTCCTGAGTACGAGGAAGGAAGTGAAGTCGTCTGCTGGAAGCCTACCGTTTATGGACCCGTTTGTCAAAATTTTTTGAAGGGACTGCGGCAAGTGGAACCAGAGCGATTTTTACCTCGTTCGGCACACAAGAATTCGCCCACGCGTACGGCCTGCGCAGCCTTGATTCGTCGCTAGCGGCGTCGGCGAAAGGCCAGCAGCGCCCAACTCACCACGACGCAGCGGCTGCTGCTTTCGGCGGGCACTGGGTTCGCCACGCCGGTCGGCGCACCCGCGTAGCGGCTTCGCCACACCAAGTAGTCCGCGGTGTCCACGAGCCCGTTGTTGTCTCCGTCGCCCAAATCCGTTGGCTGGTTAAGATGGTCGCGCCAGACGGTGTAGTCGGCGGCGTCGGTGACGCCATCGGCGTTGTAGTCGCCCGCCTTATTCGCGGCGTCGCGGCTGTGGTCGTCGAGGCCGAGGTCATCAAGCCACTCGCCGATGTAGCGGAGGTGCTCGAGGTGGGCGTCGCCGTCGGAGCCTGTCGCGCCCCACAGGGCGAACCCGTCCTGTTGGGCGTGTCGGTAGAATTGCAGCGTGCCCAGGCCGCTCGCCCGCGATCCGCGGGCCGACAGCCCGAGGTGCTGCAGCAGCTCGGCGCCGGTCTCGGCCGTACTCTCATACGTGAAGGTTGGGACCTGCGAATGCGTGAAGACGAACGTCTTGTCTCCACCCGCGGCGCTGGTCGCGAACGCCTTGTAGTCGGCCATCTGCGAGTCGAGCGGAGTCCCGTCGGCGGCGGTGGTCGCGTACAGCGAATCGGCCGCGAGCAGGCTGTCGATCTCACCGAAGTAGGCCTGGGTCGACAAGATCTGCCTCACAGCTCCGTAACCAGCGCTGAACGAAGAGACCGCCAACCGTCCCCAGTCGGCGCCTCGGCCGAAGTCGGCCTGGCCCGCGAGCCGCCCCAAGGCGTCATCAAGCAGCCGCTGGAACAGCGTCGCGTCGGAGAACGGGTTGCTGTACGCGCTGGATAGCCCGCTGTAGTTAACAGTCACGACCACGGCGTTCAGCTTCGCATAAGCCGCGTTGTTCCAAACCGTCTGCGGGTCGCCATGGAAGTGGACCAGCAGGTCGACGTCGCCACGGTGGGTGTAGTCGTTCGGGACAAACAGCTTCCACTGAGGTTCACTGAGCGCGAGTTCACGTCCCGTCGCAACCGGCAGTTGCGCACACGCGGAGCCAACCACGCACAACGGCAACAGAGCCGCAATCAATAGCCTCACCGAATCTCCCTTCTCTGAAGCGGTCGTCATGTCGCACAGACAGGCCTGCCAGGCGTGTCCGCCGCTGCTTCGACAATAGCCTGGATCGTCGCCGCAGTCTACGAATCGCTCGCTCCGCGTCTGACCTGCGATGTCGGGCCCCGCACTGCGCTGCTACAATCGGCCGCGTGACACGCCTCCTCAACCTGCTCGCCAACCTGTTCCCGCTGTGGGTGATTGTCTGCTGCGCGTTGGCGCTGGTGCACCCGCCGCTGTTTGCTTGGTTTGGGCCGTACATCGTGCCGGCGCTCGGGCTGATCATGCTCGGGATGGGCATCACGCTCTCGGCCGGCGACTTCGCCGAGGTGCTCCGCACGCCCCGGCCGGTCCTGCTGGGGGTCACGGCGCAGTTCACCATCATGCCGCTGTTGGGTTGGTCGATCGCCACGGCTTCTGGTCTGCCCAATGAGATCGCCGTCGGGCTGATCTTGGTGTCGTGCTGCCCCGGCGGCACGGCGTCGAACGTGGTGACCTACATCGCCCGGGCGAACCTGCCGCTGTCGCTGCTGATGACGATGTGCTCAACCTTCACCGCCATCCTGCTCACGCCGCTGCTGACCAAGTGGCTGGTGGGCGAGCGGCTGCCGGTGGACGCGTGGGGGCTGTTCCTGTCGACCGTGCAGGTAGTGCTGCTGCCGGTACTGGTGGGCCTGATCCTGCACCACGCGGCGCCGCGGCTGGTGCAGCGGGTGACGCCGGTCGCCCCGCTGGTGAGCGTAATCCTGATCGCGCTGATCTGCGCCAACATCATGGGCCGCAACGCCGAACAGGTGCAGGCGTACGGCGGGCAACTCGCCCTGGCGGTTGGCGTGCTGCACGCCGGCGGATTCGCCCTCGGGTACCTAGCGGCCCGGCTATTTGGCTACGGCGAGCTGGTCCGCCGCACGGTGTCGATCGAGGTCGGCATGCAGAACTCGGGCCTCGGCGCGGCGCTCGCGTCGAAGCACTTCACCAACCCGGCGACCGGCGTCTGCCTGGCGGCCGTGCCGTGCGCCATCTCGGCGGCGGCCCACTCGGTGATCGGTAGCGCCCTGGCGGTGTGGTGGCGTACGCGTGTCCCCGCTTCGGAACCGAGTGAGGACGCCAACCGCTAACCCTCCCGCACGCTCGCGCAAAACAGGGCGGCACCCCAGTCCGAACCGGCGGGGACGCGACCTACAATAACACTGTGCCCCTGCCCTTTCCCCCGCCTAGGTCGATGCCGATGCGTAGCCACCTGCTGCACGCCGTCGCGGTTGCGGTCACGCTGGTCGCCCCGCTAGCGGCCGAGGTGCGCCTGCTAGTTGGCGCCGCCGATCGGGACGCGACCTACACGTCCATCCAGGCGGCTGTCGACGCTGTCCCAACAGGTGGGGCCGAGCGGTACGTCATCGACATCCTGCCGGGGACCTATACCGAACGGGTCAAGGCGCCCTCGAACAAGCCGCGGATCACCTTGCGAGGCCAGGACCCGCTGACCACCAAGATCACCTTCAACGAGACCGCCAACACCCCGCCGAACGAGTCGACCGTGCACGCCACGGTGGTCGTCCTCGGCGCCGACTTCGTCGCCGAGAACCTGACCTTCGAGAACTCGTACGGCGAGGGCGCCCAGGCGCTCGCCCTGTACGCCAAGGCCGACCGGCTGGTGTTCAACAACTGCCGGTTCCTCGGCTGGCAGGACACGCTGCGATCGGAGTACGGGCGGCATTACTTCAAGGACGTCTACGTCGAGGGGAGCGTCGACTTCATCTACGGCAAGGGGACCGCCTACTTCGAGAACGCCACGCTGTTCGCGAAGGCGAATGGCTACCTCACTGCGCAGGGCCGCGAGGGCCAGGCCGAGACCAACGGCTACGTATTCCGCAACGCCACGATCACCGGCGCCCCCGCGGCCACCAGCGTCTACCTCGGGAGGCCGTGGCAGGCGTACTCCCGCGTGGTGTTCATCGACTCCAAGATGGGGCCGCTAGTCGCGCCCGCCGGATGGTCCATCTGGTCAGGCAGGTCTCACCTCACCTCGTTCTTTGCCGAGCATAACAGCACCGACCTCGACGGCGCCCCGCTCGACATGTCGCGGCGCGTTCCCTGGGCGCACCGGTTGACAGCCGACGAGGCCAAGGCCTTCAGCAAAGAGACCTGGCTCTCTGGCGACGACAACTGGCGGCCCGACGAAGTGATCAGCTCATCGACACCGTGACGGTCTTGTTCTCGGTGTAGGCCTCGAGGCCGGCCTCGCCGAGTTCGCGGCCCAGGCCCGACTCCTTGAAGCCGCCGAACGGCGCCGCGGCGTCGAACACGTTGTAGCAGTTCACCCACACGGTGCCGGCCCGCACGCTGGCCGCCATGCGGTGCGCCTTGCCGATGTCGCGGGTCCAGACCGCGGCCGCCAGGCCGAAGTTGGTGTCGTTCGCACGGTGCGCGACCTCGCCCGCGTCGCGGAAGCGCAGCACGCTCATCACCGGGCCGAAGATCTCCTCGCGAGCGATCCGCATCTCGTCGCTGACGTCGGAGAACAGGGTCGGTTGGACGAAGTAGCCCTTGTCGCCGACCCGCTCGCCGCCCGACAACAGCTTGGCGCCGTCCTGCTTGCCGTACTCGACGTAGCGGAGGATCTTGTCGAACTGGTCCTGGTCGACCTGCGGCCCGTGCTGGGTCGCGGGGTCGAACGGGTCGCCCACCTGGCGTTGCTCGTTCGTGGCGACCATCTGCTCGCAGAACTCGTCGTAGATGGAGTCCTGCACGTACACGCGGCTGCCGGCGCAGCAGCACTGGCCCTGGTTAAAGTACAGCCCCATGTGCGCGCCGGCGACCGCGGCCTCGAGGTCGGCGTCGGCAAAGATGATGTTGGGGCTCTTGCCGCCCAGCTCAAACGTGAGCCGCTTCATGGTCTCCGTGGCGTCACGCTGGATGATCTTGGCGGTGGCCAGCTCGCCGGTGAACGCGATCTTGTCCACGCCCGGGTGGCGGACAATCGCCGCGCCGGCGGTCGGCCCGTAGCCCGGCACCACGTTGATTACGCCGTCGGGGATGCCGGCGTCCTGGGCCAGCTTGGCCATCCGCAGGCACGACAGCGGCGTCTGCTCGGCCGGCTTCATCACGATCGTGCATCCGGCGGCCAGCGCGGGGCCCCACTTCCACGCGCACATCAGCGCCGGGAAGTTCCACGGGATGATCTGCCCCACCACGCCTACCGGCTCGCGGCGGGTGTAGCAGAAGTAGTCGCCCTTGATCGGCACGGTCGAGCCCTGGATCTTGTCGGCCCAGCCGGCGTAGTAGCGGATGCACTCGATCACCAGCGGGATGTCGGCCGCCGACGAGTCGCGGATCGGCTTGCCGTTGTCGAGGGTCTCCAGCGCGGCGAGCTCGTCGGCGTGCTCCTCGAGCAGGTCCGCCAGCCGGTACATCAGCCTGCCGCGTTGCCGCGCGTCCATCTTGCCCCACGGCCCGTGGTCGAACGCCTCGCGGGCGGCGTCCACCGCCAGGTCGACGTCTTCTTTGTCGCCCTCGGCGATTTCGGCGATCACCTCTTCGGTGGCCGGGTGGATGGTCTGGAAGGTCTTGCCGCTGGCTGCCGGCAACCACTTGCCCCCAATAAAGCATTGGGTCTGCTTAACCTGGGGCCTCTGGGTCGTTTCAGTGAACATGGCCATGGGAATAGCTTCCTTCGGATAGTCGACGGGACGCGTGTGCTCGAACGAGACCGCGGCAGAAAAGTTCCTGCCCGAAATTCTAAAAGATTCCCCTCCAGATGCCAGTCAAATTAAGACATCCCCACTACAGACGATTGATTGTTTTCCGCTTTGTGGCAAGCTATACGGCCCGAGCCCGCTCTGGCGCACGCAAAGCTTAGTCGGCGGCTCGGTAATCCACAGGACGGGTTGAATCCGCCCCGCGTGCTGGACAGCGGCTCCCCAAGTGGCCGCTGTCTACCGCCGCGTGGCCAGGGCAAGCGGCAGGGGCAACCATGGAAGCGGTATTCACACCTCGCCAAGTCGCTACGGCGCTCGGCGTCAGCGAGTCGACCATCAAACGCTGGGTCGACAGCGGCCGCCTCCGCGCCACAAAGACCCTCGGCGGCCACCGCAAGCTGCCGCAGGGGGCGATCGTCTCGTTTGTGCGGGCCACCGGCCAACAGATCGCCGACCCGGAGCTGCTCGGCCTGGTGGCCAACGCCGGCAGCCTCGACCCGGAGTCGCTGCAGGACGAACTCTACGACCGCCTCACCGACGGCGACGAGCCGGCCGTCCGCGGCATCATGGTCCGGCTGTACCAGAACGGGCTGCCGATCGCCGATCTTGGCGACCGGCTGCTCTCGCCCGTGTTCCGCCGCATCGGTCAGCAGTGGGCCGCCGGCGAGCTGCAGATGCACCACGAACGCCGCGCCTGCACCACCGTGCTCGCCGTGCTCCACGAGATCCGCCAGTGGATCGCCCCGCCGGAGCCCGACGCGCCGCTGGCGCTGTGCGCCTCGCCCTACACGGACTACGCCCAGACGCCGCTGTGGCTGCTCGAGCTGACCCTGCTGAACGCCGGCTGGAACGCCTGCGCCGCCGGGGCCGGTCTGCCGCTCGACCAGATCTACAACGCGGTTCAGCTGCACCGCCCCCGGCTGATCTGCCTGAGCGCGACCCACGTCCCGCACCTGCCGACCTTCGTCAAGGAGGTGAACGAGGTGCTCGCCGACGAGCTCTCGGCGAACGTCTCGCTGGTGATTGGCGGCTGTGCGGTCGAGGGCGTCCGCACCACCGAGCTCCGCTGCGACCTGCTGGCGAGCTGCCTGGCCGACCTCGAGCTCTACCTCGCCAAGATCGGCAACGCGGGCGTCGCCCGCGTCGGCGTCTAGCGCGACCGCTGCTTCCTCACGCCCTGCGACTTCGTGACCCGTTCGTACGGCCGCTGCAGTTCGCGAGCCGCCGCTACAAACCCTTGTGCTTCTCGACCATCCGGCCCGGGCTGCCCATCACGTTGTAGCCGCAGTCGAGGTGCAGGATCTCGCCGGTGACGCCGCTCGACATGTCCGACAGCAGGAAGGCGCCGCTCTTGCCGGCCTCCTCGTGCGTGACGTTGCGGTTCAGCGGGGCCATCCCCTCGTACAGCTTGAGCATGTCGTCGACGCCGGCGCCGCGGCCGGAGATCGTCTGCATCGGCCCGGCCGACAGGGCGTTCACGCGAATGCTGTCGGCGCCCAGCTCGTAGGCCAGGTACTTCACGCAGCTGTCGAGCGCCGCCTTGCAGACGCCCATCACGTTGTAGCCCTGCACCATCTTCTCGCCGCCGTAGTAGGTCAGCGTGAGGATGCTGGCGTCCGGGTTCAGCAGCGGCCGCACCGCGTTGGAGAGCGCCAGCAGGCTGTACGCGCTGATCTCCATCGCCAGCTTGAAGCCGTCGCGGCTCGTGGCGACGGTCTCGCCACGCAGGTCCTCGGGCGGCGCGAACGCGATCGAGTGCAGCACGAAGTCGATCTTGCCGAACTCGCTCTTGGTCTTCTCGGCGACCGCCGCGATGTGCTCGTCCTTGGTGACGTCCATCGGGATCACGAACTTGGCCGACGGGTTCCCGTCGATCAGCTTGGTGAGGCGGCCCTCGTTCTTCTTCCGCGTGTCGTCCGGCTTGTCGGGCATGTGGGTGAAGCCGCACACGCCCCCCTCGTTCATCACCCGCTCGGCGATCGCCCAGGCGATCGACTGCTTATTGAACACGCCCGTGATCAGGCCCTGCTTGCCTTCGAACAGTCCGGCCATGAGGATTTCCGCTTCGCTGTGGTAGTAGGTGAGGGAGAGTTGCTGAGCCCCACAATTTACCAGGGGCGGCGGAGGTCGGAAACGGGTCGCGTGGACGGGCGACTTTTGTCCCTAATTCCGACATTGATTCATAGGGACACAAGTCGGGGCCTGCGGCCGCCGGGCGATTCATTCCAGGCTTGTATAGCAGCAGCAAATGACTTGGGCCGGCTTGTGGCCGGCCGACTTTTGTCCCCTTCTGCGTGCCGCAGCGGACAAAACGCCCCGCTCGCGGCGCGTTGCCAACTTAGCGTTCGGCGCCAGCCGAACCCTCCTAGCGACTACGCACCACCTCCCAAACTGCCGGCTTCCACCGGCAGCTAAACACGGATGGCGAGCGTAGGAGACTCGTTGGAACCTCCCCAATTGGACCGCGCGGCGCGGCCAATTTCTACAACCAAATGGGGCCGACAGAAAAGTAGTTGGGGGGGCCGGTTAGCGCTGGATTCCCCGCTAATACAGCGGCGGTTTCCAGCGTGCCGCGTCGATGATCGACCACAGGTGGATGATCCAGCCGAGCAGGATGATCCACAGCAGCGACGCCAGCACAAACTGCACCCCCGCGGCCACAAACCGGCCCTGCACCAACTGGCCCAGGCCAGGGATAAAGAAGCTGCAGACTGCAGCAATCACGTTGCCGGTAGAACCTTGACCGGACATCTGGAGTTCCTCGCTCATAACAGGAGTTCGCGGCGGAGAGGTCGATCTTGGGTCGCCGACACGCATTTTTGGTGGGTGCCCGGGGCGCTCCGCGACAGCGGAAGCCCCGGCGATGTACTCGCCGTTGCTCGTCGGCGTCGGGGGCTTCCCTACGGGAGCGCCCCCGGCACCCGCCAGGCAGCTACGCCACCTTCGCGTCGTCGGCCTTCTCCGGCACGCCCTTCAGGATCCCCTTGAGCACCGTGTCGGGGCTGACGCCCTCGGCCTCGGCCTCGAAGTTGAGGATCACGCGGTGCCGCATCGCGGGCGTGAACACGCGGCGGATGTCCTCAAAGCTGACGTTGTACCGGCCCGACAAGAGCGCGCTGAGCTTGCTGGCGAGCGCCATCGTCTGGGCGCCGCGGGGGCTCGCGCCCCAGCGGAGGTACTGGTTGGTCTCCGGCGTGGCGTACGGCCCGTCGGGGTGCGTGGCGAGCACCAGCCGGGCGATGTAGTCCTGCACGTGCGGCGCCAGGATCACCTCCCGCACTAGCGACTGCCACTTCACGATCTCGTGGCCGTCCATTACCTTCTCGGGCGTGACGAACGACTGCTTGGTCGTGCGGTCGATGATCGTGTTGAGGTCCTCGCGGCTCGAGTAGCCGACCACCAGCTTGAAGAAGAACCGGTCGAGCTGAGCCTCGGGCAGCGGGTAGGTCCCCTCCTGCTCGATCGGGTTCTGGGTCGCCATGACGAAGAACGGCGGCTCGAGGTCGAAGGTCTGCCCGCCGGCCGTGATCCGCTTCTCCTGCATGGTCTCGAGCATGGCGGACTGGGTCTTGGGCGTGGCGCGGTTGATCTCGTCGGCCAGCACGATCTGGGCGAAGATCGGCCCCTTCTGGAACTCGAACCGCCGCCGCCCGTCCGGGTCCTCGACAATCAGGTTCGTCCCCAGGATGTCCGCCGGCATCAGGTCGGGCGTGAACTGGATGCGGCTGAAGTCGAGGTCCAGCGTCTGCGAGAGCGTGCGGATCAAGAGCGTCTTGCCGAGCCCCGGCACGCCCTCGAGCAGCGTGTGCCCGCCGCAGAACAAACAGGTCAAGACGCCGTGCACAATCTCGTTGTGCCCGACAATGACCTTGCTGATCTCGTTGAAGACGGCCTTGTAGCGCTCGGAAAACTCCGCGGCGCGTTTTTCGATGGATTCGCCGATGGACATATGCGCAATTGCGTTAAAGTCTGAAGGTTCGGTTGATCAGTAACCTACGGCGGAAGCCGTTGGGTTGCGAGTCTGCCCACGGCTTCCGCCGTGGGTTAGTTGTCAATTAGGGACGGGCGCTCGACGCCGGCACGGTGGCTTGAGGGCCATTCGATTGGTTTGCCGCCGATTGCCACGCGGGGAGCAGCACGGCCAGCAGATCTCCCACGATCCACACCACGACGGCGACCGCGAAGAACCAAGTCACTGGAGACGTTTTTCGGCGTTGCTTTATCGGGTTGGACTCCGGTCGAGTGGTTGGTGACTCATACGGGTTTGGCTCGGACGCGTTCATTCAACAGGCCCAACGGGCCGCGCTATCACAGCCCAGGGCGCAGCCCTGGGCAAACGGTATCGCTCTCGTGTTCATGCGGTTGCCGACCCAGGGCTGCGCCCTGGGCTGTGTTAGGTTGGCCCTTCAGGCCAAGGGGTTGTGATTGGTATCGCCTCTACCCCACGGCTTCCGCCGTGGGTTACTCGTTGGGGCGGCACTCGCTTCTTGCTGGTCAAGAGCCAACAGCTAGTCGCCAATAGCCCCAGAACTCACTTCTTCCGCTTCGCGTCTTCTTTCGCCTTCTTGAGCCGGGACAGGTAGCTTTCCTCTTCTTTTGGTTCTTCCGTCATGCCGCCGCCTGACTGGGCCCGTTTGGGGTCGGTTTTGGGGGGCGTTTTGACGTCGGCCAGCGGGACTTCGGCCTGCGGGGCCTGTTCATCGTAGTCGAACCTGGTCTCGGCGGCGCGGCTCCCCGCTGCCCGGCTTTCTGCGGCCTGGCGGATCTCGCGTTTCTTGCTTTGCAGTCGACTCATCGTCGGGGCGGTGGCGACTTGTTCCGCCTGCATGAACACGTGCACCTTCACCCACTCGACCGCCGGCTGGGTCCAGCTCAGGTCGAACTGCACCCGGCGGACGAACACGTCGGCGAAGAACAGGCAGCTCGCCAGCATCACCAGCAGCGGCCAGCGGTCCTGGCTGCTGACGGCGCGGGGCATGTCGCGGCGGTACGGGTCGACCGCCACCAGCGAATCCGGGATGTCGCCCGTGGCGGGGAGCTCGACGCCCGCCTCCTCGTCGATCAGCTTGCCGGGCTGGCCGCCGCGGGGCTCGAGGTTGGCGATCTGCGTCAGCAGCGGGCGGTTGGTCTCACGGTCGCGGAACTCGTCGCTGTAGCCGACATTCACGCCGGTGCGGATCATCGGCTGGCCCGGGCCGGGGTTCACGGCCAGCATGTAGCTGCCGGAGTCGGCCGTGTCGAACTCGCCGACGTAACGGCCCGGGGCGACCTGCTCGATCACGACCGTCTTAGCGGTCATGTCGGGCGCGAGGACCGTGGCGGTCATCGAGCCGGTGTTGATGAACTGGTCGTCCTTGTCGAGCGCGTCGACGACAATGCGGGTCTGGCCGTCGCGGACCTCGGTGGCGACCGAGTAGTTGCCGGTGTCGCCGGTGGGGCGCATCGACCAGCGGACCAGCTGGCTGTAGAAGCGGCCGTAGTTTTCCCAGGCGGTCCAGTCGTTGGCCCAGCGGGCGCCGGCGTCGGTGCTGACCACCGCCGACTTGCCCAGGCCGTAGGTCCACACCGCCAGCAGCGTGGCGTGTTTGGCGTCGGCGTCCGGGGCGATGGCGATCTGCTCGACCAGCGTGTTGTCCTTGAGCGTGCTCTTCACGTAGCCGGTGATCGGCGGCAGGCCGTCGACGCCCTGCAGGATCTCGTGCAGCGAGTTGGTGACGATCGGCGGCGTGGGGCTCTCGAATTCCTTGGTGACCGGCCGGGCGATGCGGCGGGCCTCGCGCTTGTAGATCTTCGGCAGGGCGTTGGCGTTCTTCACCACGTAGAACTTGCCGCCGGTCTGCAGGGCGATGTTCTGCATCATCTTCAGGTCGCCGTGGCCGCCGAGCGCGCCAACCGCGACCGTGGTGATCTGGATATTCTGCTTCTTGAACGCCGCGATCGTCGACGCCTTCGGGGGCGAGGGGTCGCCGTCCGAAATGATAATGCAGTGCTTGATGGCGGGCGGAGGGTTGGTGAGCTTGGCCAGCGCTCCCGCCACTTTGACCATGCCGGGGTCGAACTGCGGCATGTCGCCCACGACCAGTCGGTCGACGCGGGACATCATCTTCGCCCGGTTCGGCCCGACCTCCAGCATGCCGTTGGGGTGGTTCCAGAGCCACTGGTCGTCCTGGTTCCACTGGATCAGGCCGCAGTAGTCCTTGGGGCCGAGCGTGCGGATCGCCTCGCGGGCGATCACCTTCTGCCAGTAGTTGCCCTTGGCGAACTCGCTGGCGTGCATGATCATCGCCAGCGCGCCGATCGGCTCGACCTTGGCGGCCTTGATGCGGAAGTCGACCGGCAGGGCCTTCTCGACCTCGGTCCCCTCCCAGTCGCCGGCGCCGAGACTGCGGTCGCCGCCCAGCATGATCAACCCGCACCCCAGGTCCTCCGTGTTCGAGACCAGCATCTCGAGCTGCGCGTCGCTGAAGCCGGCGATGGTGTCGGTGTCGACGCCCCCCTGGGCGTTGGCGGTGAAGCCGCTGCTGCGGGGGACATTGGCCAGCACCACCGAGTCGTACCGCTGCAGCTCGGCCAGCGAGGTGAAGAGCTGGTCGCTCGGCTGCAGCGTGACCTCCAGCCCCTCGCCGCGGAGCCGGTCGACCATGAACGCGAACTCGCCGGGGTGCTCCCAGTCCTCGATCACCAGCACGTGCCCCCGGCCGCGGACGTGCGTGAAGGCGGTGGCCGTGTTGTTCTGGGTCGAGGCGTCGCCGCCGCCGGCGTCGGGCTCGAAGCGGGCCTCGTAGGTGTAGAAGTCGGCCTGCTCGATCTTCTCCTGGATGCCGAACACGTTCTTGCCCGGCTTCAGCTCGACCGGCTTCTCGACCAGCGTCTCCTCACGCTCGCCCGTCTTGCGGACCAGGCGGAGCTTGCCCTTGGCGACGCGGTTAGGATCATCGGGCGGTGGTTGATTGTCCAAGACCACCCGCATCTCAAACGGCTGATCGCGCCGCACGTCGGGCGGCAGCACCACCTTGTCCACGGAGACTTCGCTGCGGGCCTCCAGCGGCACCGGCAGCACGTCGATGCTGATGCCGGCGCCCGCCATCGCCCGGGCCTGCCGCAGCGCGTTGCCGATGTTCTCGTTGCCGTCGGTCACCACGACAATCCGCTTGGCGGCGTCGGGCGGGAAGAGCGACATCGCCTTCTGCAACGCGCCCTCGAGGTTCGAGTAGTTGCGGTCCGGCGTGCTCTCGATGCGGGTGATGCCGTAGTCGAAGTCGACCGGCGGCAGCTCGACCTCCGCGTCGCGGCCGAAGACGATCACGCCCGCGCGGTCCTCCTTGTCGTCGCGGCGGTGCTCGCTGACCGAGGCGTTCACAAACCGCCGCATCGCGTCGCGCTCGTCCTCGGGGATGCTGAGTGACTGGTCGAGCAGGTACAGGACCGTCAGCTTGTCGGACTCCTCGCGGTGCTGCATGTCGGCGATCGCCAGGATGATCAGCCCCACCACCAGCGACCGCAGCACGAGCGCCGTCAGCCACCGCCACCGCCCCAGGCCCGAGAGGCTCCGCCGGCCAATCGCCACCAGCGCGACGACCAGCACCGCCAGCAGCCCCAACAAGTAGGGCCACCACGGGTTGTCGAAGGGGAGGTTGAGATCGGACATTTAGGAGGTTTGAACCACGAAGGCACGAAGACACAAAAGGATTACCGCTAATTGACCAGACGCTTTATGCCGTCCTTGATCAGCACCGAGTTGAAGTTAATCAGTTGAGGTCAGACATTTAGGAGATTTGAACCACGAAGGCACCAAGACACAAAAGGATCACCGCTAATTGACCAGACGCTTTATGCCGTCCTTGATCAGCACCGAGTTGAAGTTAATCAGCAGACCGAGGCGATTTCCAGACAGCTTGAGGTAAGTCAAAAGTTGTGCCGTGTGTATAGGTTCGAGCGAATCCACCGCCTTCAACTCCACCACAACCTGGTCTCCAACCAGCAGATCGAGTCTCAACCCAGCATCTATCTCGATTTCATCGTATCGAATAGGCTGAGCCTCTTGGCGACGAACCGGAATCGATCGTTTCGTTAACTCGTAGCTGAGGCACGTCTCATAGACAGATTCCAGCAAGCCCGGTCCGAGCGTAGAGTGTACCCGAAATGCGGCGTCAACAACCTGCTTGGCAATCGCTTCAGTGGACGCTGGAATGGGATCATGCATGGTTGTCTCGTCCTTAGTGCCTTCGTGTCTTGGTGGTTTATCTCGTAGGCAATTCCGTCAAATCGTGATGGTTTGCACGCGGTGGTTGTAGGTGTCGAGCACGTGGACGCGGCCGGTCGAGTCGCGGGCGAGGGCCCAGGGGCGGTCGAGCTGGCCCGGGCCGCGGCCGGACTCGCCCCAGCAGCCGAGCGACTCGCCCTCCTGGGTGAACACCTGCACGCGGTTGCCGCCATGCTCCACCAGGATCACACGGCCGGCGTCGTCCATGGCGATGTCGTACGGGTACGACAGCTGTCCGGGCGCCGTGCCCTCCTCGCCCCACATAAACAGCAGCTCGCCCTCGGTGTCGAACACCTGCATGCGGTGGTTGCAGGCGTCGCAGACCCAGATGCGGTCCTGGGGGTCGACGTACAGGTTCTGCGGGCGGACAAACTGGCCCGGGTCGGCGCCGTGCGAGCCCCACTGCAGCACGAAATCGCCCTCGGGCGTGAACTTCTGGATGCGGTCGTAGTCGCCGTACTCGGCGATGTAGACCGCGCCGGTCGAGTCGCGGACCGCGTCGGTCACGAAGCCGAACTCGCCCGGGCCGTGGCCCTCCGTGCCGCCGATGGTCTCGTCCTCGATCAGCGTGCCGTCGAGGGCGTAGGAGAGCATGCGGTAGTAGTGCGTGTCGGCCACCAGCAGCCGGTCGCCCTCGATCGTGATGCCGGTCGGCTTGCCGTTCTGGTAGTTCGGGGTCTGCCAGCCGCGGAGGAACTCGCCCGCGGGCGTGAACACCTGGATGCGGGCGGTGAAGTCGACAATGTAGACATTCGCGTCGGCGTCGACGTCCATCGCGCGGGGCCGCCAGAGTCGGCCGTCGACCAGCCCCCGGCGGGACCAGACACTCTGGAGTTTGCCGATCGTGTTGCCGGACTTTTCGCAGCCGCCACACGAGGCTACGAGGGCCCCAGCAGCAACGGTTCGGCAAAAGTCTCGGCGATTCATGCGTTTCTCGAACGAGTCGGGCGCCCGCTGTTTGTCGGTGGCAGCCGCGGTCCCCGCATGGTACGCGAGATTGCACGCGGGTGCATCGGTCGCCCTAATCCATTACAAGCGTGCGACTTGCGGCCGCCGCCCCCGATCCGGGCCGCTTGACCCTGCCATTATTCGGCCGGTATAAAGTCGTGGCTAGCACTACGCGGGGCCGGTGCCCAGCGATTAGTCGGCGGATGGCTGCTAATCATGCGGATCGTGACGCCCAAATCGCCCGCCGGTGCGTCCGCCTCGCAGTCCGGTCCGAGTCTTGTTTACGCGTCGGGTTCTTGCACCCGCACAGGGGCGCCATGCCACCCATTGTCATCGAAGTTGCCCGCGCGGACGACGTGCGTGACGTCGTGCACCGCGCGGTCCAGGCGTTGGCCGAGGGGCAGCTGGTCGTGATGCCGACCGAGACCGTCTACGGCGTGGCGGCCAGCGCGTGCAGCGCGGCCGGCATGCGGCGGCTGGCCGAGCTGAAGCAGCACGGCGCCGACGCCCCGTTCGCCCTCGCCGTGAAGAGCGCCCAGGAGCTCGAGGACTACGCCCCCGGAGCCTCGCCACTGGCCAAGCGGCTCGCGCGGCGGGCCTGGCCCGGCCCGGTGACGCTGGTCGTGGACACGCCGCAGGACGGGGGCCTGATCAACCAGCTGCCGGAAGAAGCCCGCAGCCACATCTGCCCTAACGGCACGGTCGGCCTGCGGTGCCCGGCGCACCGCATCGTGCAGGACGTGCTGCGGATGATCCCGGGGCCGCTGGCGCTCTCCAGCGCCAACCTGCACGGCGAGCCCGACACGGTCTCTGGTCGCGAGGCGGCCAAGGCCCTCGGCGACAAGATCGCCCTCGTGATGGACGACGGCCCCGCCCACTACGGGCAGCCTAGTTCGGTGGTCCAGGTGCGGGGCGGCACGCACACGGTATTGAGGGAGGGAGTCGTGGGGAAGCCAACCATTGACCGGCTGTCGCGGTACCTGGTGCTGATGGTCTGCACCGGCAACACGTGCCGCAGCCCGATGGCCGAGGCCCTGCTGCGACGCAACCTGGCCAAGCGGCTCGGCTGCGATCCCGACGACCTCGAGGACCACGGCGTGATGGTCGCCTCGGCCGGCGTGCACGCCGGCGGCGGCTCGCCCGCCAGCCCCGAGGCGGTCGCCCTGATGGCCGAGATGGGCTGCCCGCTCGACCGCCACCTCTCACAGCAGCTCACCGAACAGCTCGTCCGCTCGGCCGACCTGATCGTCACGATGACCCGCGGGCACCGCCAGGCGCTGCTCGCCTCGTGGCCCGACGCCGCGCCGCGGACCCGGCTCCTGATGCCCGACGCCGACCTCAGCGACCCGATCGGCGGCTCCGCGGAGATCTACCGGGCGTGCGCCGAGCAGATCGAGCAGGCCCTCGACGCCCACGCGAAAGAAATCGTCGCCGGCGTTGGCGGTGAGAAGTAGCGCGGACCTGGCAACCGAACACCACCGCTATTCTTTAGGATCAGAATCATGCGAATCGCCATCGGCAGCGACCACCGTGGCTTCCACCTCAAGGCGAAGATTGTCTCCGTCTTGAAGCAGCAGGACCACGAGGTAGAGGACGTCGGCGCGCTGGGCGACGAGAGCGTCGACTACCCGGACTACGCCGCCATCGTCGCCAAGAAGGTGAGCGAGGGGACGATCGACCGCGGCATCCTGATCTGCGGGACCGGCATCGGCATGGCGGTCGCCGCCAACAAGTTCCCGGGGGTCCGCGCCGCTCCGTGCACCGACGAGGTCACCGCCGAGATCAGCCGCCGCCACAACGACCTCAACGTCCTCTGCCTGTCGGCCGACCTGCTCAGCCCCAGGGTCGTCGAGCGGATGGTCGACGTCTGGCTCGCCACGGAGTTTGAGGCCGGCCGCCACACCCGCCGCATCGAGAAGATCACCCAGCTCGAGTCCGACAACTGCTGCCAATAAAGTAGCTGCACGGTTGGTGGCTGCGCCGATTGGGCGCCAGCCATCCAACCGCTCGTAGCCCCCGGCTCTGCCGGGGGATGAACCGCCAATCGCCCCCACAGGCGTGCCCTACTGAAGGAACCCTGCGGAAGGAGTTCTAATGCCACGCACCGAGGCCCAGCTCCGCGAGGACGCGTTGGCGATCTGGCAGGCCGGGGTCGCGGCGGTCGACCCGCTGCGATTGATCCCCGAGGTCGTGCTGGCCGAAGGCGATCAGCTCATCATCGGCGACGCCGCGTTCGACCTCGACCTGATCGGCCGCATCGTCGTGGTCGGGGGGGGCAAGGCGGGCGCCGGCATGGCGGTGGGGCTCGAGCAGGCACTCGGGCCGCGGATCCTGGCCGACAAACAAGTCACCGGCCTGCTGAGCGTGCCGGCCGACTGCCTCGCCCCGACACAGGCCATCCGCCTGGTCGCCGGCCGCCCCGCCGGCGTCAACGAGCCCCGCCCCGAGGGCGCCGCCGCGGCCGCCGAGATGCTCGACCTCGTGGCCGACCTCCAGCCGACCGACCTCTGCCTGTGCCTGCTGTCGGGCGGCGGCTCGGCCCTGCTCCCCGCGCCGATCGACGGCGTCACCCTGGAGCAGAAGGCGGCCGTCACACGGTTGCTGAGCGGCGCCGGGGCCGACATCCGCCAGCTCAACTGCGTCCGCAAGCAGCTCAGCCGCATCAAAGGAGGCGGACTCGCCAGGGCGTGCCGCGCGGCGCAGCTCATCACGCTGATCATCTCCGACGTATTAGGCGACCCGCTCGACGCGATTGCCTCGGGCCCCACAGTCGAAAACCCCGAAACGGTCGACGACGCCCTCCGCGTGTTCGCTGACCTCGGCGTCGCCGACCACCCCGACGCGGCGCCGATCATCGCCGCGCTGCAGGCGAAGCCGCAGCAACAGCACGACACGGCGCACTGCGTGGTCGACAACCAAGTAATCGCCAACAACGCGATGGCGGTCGACTCGGCCGGCATCGAGGCCGAGCGTCGTGGCTACAGCCACGCGATGGACTGCGCCATCGACTGCGAGGGCCCTGCCGAGGAGGTCGGCGAGAAGCTCGCCCAGATGGCCCTGCACATGCGTGACACGCCCGGCCCCGACTGCCTGATCACCGGCGGCGAGCCAACCGTCAAGCTGGCCGACCCCGCCATCCGCGGCCGCGGCGGCCGCAACCAGCAGCTGACGCTCGCGGCGCTGCAACAGCTCGGCGACTGCCGCGGCGTCGTGCTGCTCTCCGGCGGCACCGACGGCGAGGACGGCCCCACCGACGCCGCCGGCGCGTGGGTCGACGCCGAGGTCGTCAACCAGGCCCACCAGCTCGGCCTCAACGCCGACGACGCCCTCCGCCGCAACGACGCCTACACGTTCTTCGAGCAGACCGGCAGCCTGCTCCAGACCGGCCCCAGCGGCACCAACGTCTGCGATGTCCGCGTGGTGGTGGTAAGTCAAGACGGCTAGTAGAGCTGGTGTGAACGGTGGCTGCGCAGCACGATGAAGCCGACGTCGATTCGGAGGTCCCGAATTGTACCGAGGTTGTGACAACCTCAGCGAGTTTGCTGATTCTCTCCGGCTCCGCGGGCGATGCAACCGCGTGCACGAAGGACAATGCGGAAGCCGCTGCTGTCGAAAGCTGCTCAACCAGTTGGCGGCGTCCCACTTTGGGAGGGCTCATCCTGCATGAGGGATCACTGAACGGCGTCGTGCAGCGCGTCCAGCGGGCTCCGCACACCGCACGCGCCACGCTGGAGCACGTGCGTGTAGATCATCGTTGTGGACACGTCCTTGTGGCCCAATAGTTCCTGCACGGTCCGGATGTCGGCTCCGGATTCGAGCAGATGCGTGGCGAAGGAGTGTCGCAGGGTGTGGCAGGTCGCCCGCTTGAGAATGCCCGTCGAACCCACGGCCTGCTTGAAAGCCTTCTGCAGCGCGTTCTCGTGCAGGTGATGACGACCGGTGCGCCCTGAACGCGGGCAGCGTGAAAGGCGGTCGGAGGCGAATGCGAACTGCCACGCAAGTTCGTAAGCGGCGCCGGGGGCCTTCCGCTCAAATGCCCGCGGCAGGTCCACGCGTCCTTCGCCGGCGTCGAGATCCCGCTGGTGCAGCTCCGACCTCCAAGCCAGGCGATGCTGTAGGTGTTCACGCACCGAGGCAGGCAGCGGGACCGCCCGGTCTTTATCGCCTTTACCTTGTCGGATCATCAATTGCATCCGCCCCAGGTCGATATCTTTCACGCGCAGTCGGCAGCACTCCATCAAGCGGAGGCCGCCGCCGTACATCAGCGACGCCATGAGCCAGTAGGCGCCATGGGCCTGACGCCGCGTCCCCAGCCGCTGAAGGACCTGGCTTACCTCGTCTTGCGTGAGCACGGTGGGAAGCCTCCGCGACCTGGCGGCCCGCGCCGCGTTGAGGTCTCCAAGGTCCGTCTGCAGCACGTGCCGGTAGAGGAACAACAGGGCGCTGAGAGCCTGATTTTGGGTGCTGGACGTGACGTGGCGGTCCACGGCGAGATAAGCCAGGAATGCCTCGACCTCCGCTGCGCCCATCTCCCGGGGATGCCGCAGGCCGTGCCAGCGGATGTACCGTGCGATCCAATGCACGTAGGCCTGTTCGGTGCGGTAGGCGTAGTGCCCAGCACGCAGCTTCTGGCGAACCTGGTCGAGGAGCTTCACACCCGCATTATGCGCACACCTGTACAGTACCACAAGTCGAATCTGCATAAGCGGCGGCCCGGCCGCCTGGACAGGCGGCAAAGCTTGTGGGCAAGAGGACTTACGGCGACAATGGGTGCGCCTGCTTAATGGGTTAGGCAGAATTGCTTCTGTATACTTATTGTTAGCTGTGCGAGCGAGGCTTGATGAAAATTCGAAATTTTGAACCAATGCCAACACGCCCATGCAAATATTGTTTGGCATTGCAGGATGACTCTGTATTTGTTGATCTAAATATAACTGAGAACGGTTGTCTTTATATCGTACGAATCTCTTTTGACGGCTACGGTTGTTGTTATCCGGATACAGAAATTGGCATTGGTAAAATTGCCTTTGAAGAGTCCGCGCTCTTAATTAGTATTATCAAAAATGGTAGTTTTCATGAGTCCAAAGCAAGCGAAATACTTAGCCGGTACTTTAAGGAAAATGAAGCAACTTTGTGGGGAGATGCATTAAAAGATCATGAGCTTATATCTGCGTAAATCTGTATTGGCCAGACATACAGCTAACAATACGTGCCAGCTGACATTTTGGTCGGCGCTCCGTTTTGTGTATGGCTTGGCCTTGTCGACTAACTCCAGACGAACTGAGGCGTGCCGAGTTGCGTGAAGCGGTTAAGAATCGCGCAGCGTAGCCGGCA